>NZ_JBITJV010000007.1:0-333295 GCF_044460385.1 Streptomyces sp. NPDC050121
TTCTGCGAGTTGCTCAGCGGCAGCGCGTTGACGCCGTCCGACTTGACGTCCTTCTTCAGGTACTGGGCGTAGGAGTTCCAGAAGTCGGAGTCGGAGCGCGGCAGGTCGATCCCGATGGCGGGACTGTCGCCGCCCGCGCTGTCGGACCCCCCGCTGTCGCGGTTGCACGCGGTGAGGAGGCTGAGGGCCGCGACGACGGCGCCGACTGCGGCGGCGGTGGAGCGGGTGCGAGCGAGCTTCATGGCCGGGTTATCTCCTTAGCCAGGGCTGGGAGTCGCGCGGGGTAATTCCTCCGATGTATCTCGGAACGCCGAGGACGTTACGACGGCGTTGCCCGCGCTGACAAGGGGTCGTCCTCAACCGAATCCTTGGGCTTCTTGGGGTGTTGTCACGGAGTCGCACTGCCCCTAAAGTCGCAGTTCTGTCATTCCTCCGACCTCCGATGAATGAGTGCTGTCAAGCCAAGAGAGGCACCCCTTGACCGCAACCCCCGCCCGGATCATCGCGGTGGACACCCACGACGTCCGCTTCCCGACCTCGCGGGAGCTGGACGGCTCCGACGCGATGAACCCGGATCCCGACTACTCCGCCGCCTACGTCGTGCTGCGGACCGACGCCGGCGACGGGCTCGAAGGCCATGGCTTCACCTTCACCATCGGACGCGGCAACGATGTGCAGGTCGCCGCGATCGAGGCCCTGCGTCCGCATGTCCTCGGGCGGTCGGTGGACGAACTGTGCGCCGACCCGGGCTCCCTGAGTCGCGACCTGATCGGCGACAGCCAACTGCGCTGGCTCGGCCCCGAGAAGGGGGTGATGCACATGGCTGTCGGCGCGGTGCTCAACGCGGTGTGGGACCTGGCCGCCAAACGCGCCGGACAGCCGCTGTGGCGGCTGCTCGCCCATGCCGACCCCGAGTGGCTGGTCTCCCAGGTCGACTTCCGTTACATCGCCGACGCCCTCACTCCGCAGGAGGCCCTCAGCCTGCTGCGGGACGGGCAAGGCGGGCTGGCCGAGCGCGAGAGGGCCCTGCTGGAGCGCGGCTACCCCGGCTACACCACCTCGCCGGGCTGGCTCGGCTACTCCGACGAAAAGCTCACCCGGCTCGCCAAGCAGGCCGTCGCCGACGGCTTCACCCAGATCAAGCTCAAGGTGGGCGCCGACCTCGACGACGACCTCCGCCGGCTGCGCACGGCCCGCGCCGCCGTCGGTCCCGGGGTACGTATCGCCGTCGACGCCAACCAGCGCTGGAACATCGGCGAGGCCGTCTCATGGACCCGCGCCCTCGCCGAGTTCGGGCCGTACTGGATCGAGGAACCCACCAGCCCCGACGACATCCTCGGGCACGCGGCCGTCCGTGAGGCGGTGGCGCCGGTGAAGGTCGCCACCGGCGAACACGTCCAGAATCGCGTCGTCTTCAAGCAGCTTCTGCAGGCCGGTGCCATCGACGTACTGCAGATCGACGCGGCCCGGGTCGGCGGTGTCAACGAGAACCTCGCGATCCTGCTGCTCGCGGCGAAGTTCGGGGTGCCGGTGTGCCCGCATGCCGGCGGTGTCGGCCTGTGCGAACTCGTCCAGCATCTGGCGATGTTCGACTACCTGGCCCTGTCCGGGACCACCGAGAACCGGGTCATCGAGTACGTCGACCACCTCCACGAACACTTCACCGCGCCGGTGGTGATGCGCGACGGCCACTACACGGCCCCGCTCACCCCCGGCTTCTCCGCCGCCATGCACCCCGAGTCCCTCGCCGAATTCCGTTACCCGGACGGCACGTTCTGGGCCGCCGACCTCGCGGTGCGGCCCGCGGGCGCCTGAGCGTGAGCTGCGGGCCGGATCTCAGCCGGGCGGGATCCGCTCCACGTAGTACTCCAGGTCCTCAGTCGTGGGCCTCAGCGGCCCGTCCCGCAGGGCGAGCGCCGTCGCTTCGGCGCGCGAGGCGCTGCCGGGCTTGCGGAGCAGGTGCTCGACATGGCTGTGCACGGTCCGCGGGCGGCCGGCTCGGTCACCGTCGGCTTCATCGCAAGCAAGGGCGCGACCAACACCGCACCGACCGCGTTCACCCTCAACGGAGCTCCCTGCGCCACCAGTTGACCCGGATCCTCACCCACTGGCGGGGGCGGTGGGCGCACCGCCCCCGCCAGTCACGAATGCCGACGGGCCGACGGCCCGACCGGGAAAAGCGTTTGTCGAGGTTCGGCCCTCGCGTTAGGTTCGTCGCACTCTGAAGAAACAGCTCTCTGGAACCAACGCCGCAGTACGGGAGCAGGTCCGCGCAGGGCGCGCGGGGCCATGGAGGGGCGGCAGCTTCTGTTGTCATGCCCTCCGGAGGATTGCTCCCATGAAGATCGGTCTCGGTCTCCCCGTCGACGACCCCGCCCTGCTGCTGAGTTGGGCCCGGCGCGCCGACGCGGGTCGCTTCACCTCGCTCGGCCTGCTCGACCGGCTCGTCTTTCACAACCCCGAACCCCTGGTCACCCTGGCGACCCTCGCCGGCGCGACCTCCCGTATCCGCGTGCAGACCGAGGTGCTGATCGCACCCGTGCACAACACCGCCCTGCTGGCCAAGCAGACCGCGACCCTGGACCGTATGTCCGGCGGCCGCTTCACGCTCGGCATCGGCGTCGGCGGTCGTGAGGACGACTGCCTGGCCGCCGGCATCGACGTCCACCGGCGAGGCCGCCGCCTCGACGAGCAGATGGCCCTGCTGCGCCGGACCTGGGCCGGACAGCCGTACGGCGAAGGCGTCGGGCCGATCGGGCCCGCCCCCCTCACGCCCGGCGGACCGGAGGTGCTGTTCGGCGGCTTCGCCCCGGCGGCCGTCGAACGCGTCGGCCGGTTCGGCGACGGCTTCCTCGGCGCCGCGTTGCCGCCGAAGCTGATGGACGGCCTGTTTCGTGATGTGGAGACGGTCTGGGAGAGGTACGGCCGGCCCGGCCGCCCGCGGCTCGTCGCCCAGGTCAATGTCGCGCTCGGGCCGCCGAGCACGGTGGAGGAGGCCCGGCGGCACCTCATCGACTACTACGCCTTCACCGGCCGCGCCGACTACATCGTGAACGGGCTGCTCACCACGGCTGGGGAGATCCGCGCGGCGGTCGAGGCCTTCACCGGCATCGGCGCCGACGAGGTCATGCTCTACTGCTGGTCCTCGGACCCCGACCAGGTGGACCGGCTGGCCGAGGCGCTCTCCGTTAGTGATTGAAGTCTCAAACGTGGGGTGTCGTGGGTAATGTGTGCTCATGTCCACGACGCCCCGCTGGCTCAACGCCGACGAACGACGAGCCTGGCTGGCCTACGTCGACTTCTCCACCCTGCTCGCCGACCACCTCAACCGGCAGTTGCGGCGCGACGCCGGGATGACACACGCCGACTACAGCGTGCTGGCCTATCTCTCCATGGCCCCCGACAGCACCCTCGGCATGTCGGAGCTCGCCGAGCGGCTGAAGATCACGCGCAGTCGGCTCACCCATGCGGTGAACCGGCTGCGCGAGGTCGGTCTGGTCGACCGCAGGGAGGACCCGGCCGACGGCCGCGGCCAGCTAGCCTTTCTCACCGGCGAGGGCAAGGCCCTGCTGGAGAAGGTCGCCCCCGGCCATGTGGAGGCCGTGCGCCGTGTGGTGTTCGACGTCCTCACCCCCGAACAGGTGCGCCAGTTCGCGGAGATCGGCGAGGCGATCAGCCAGGCCCTGCACCGAGCCGAGAGCACCCACGCCAACCCCACGGTGCTGCCCTGGCGCCGCCGGTAGCGCCTGCCCGGGCGGGCAGGACCTGTCCGGCGGCGCGGGTAGGGCTGGTTCGGCCGGGCTGGTTCGGTCGGGTGGGTAGGGCCGGTTCGACGGCGTGGATAGGGGCTGGTTCGGTCGGGCGGGGCAGGGCCGGGCGGGTAGGGCCGGTCCGGCGGGGTGGGCCGGTTCGGCCGGTCCGGGGGGCTGGGTCGTCCGGCCGGGGGGTCGGGTGGGACCGATCGGCGCAAGGAATCCGTGGGGGATCGAGAAGAACCGGCCGACCGTGCGTACCTGGGGGTACCGGGGGCCGCGCGCCCCTCCGACCACGCCACCGATCCTAGGGACGTACCTCGTGAACGCAACCGCCGCCATCGGCGTCACCGGCCTCGGCGTGATGGGCCGCAACCTCGCGCGCAACTTCGCCCGCAACGGTTACACCGTCGCCGTCCACAACCGCTCCGCCGGACGCACCCGCGCGCTTGTCGAGGAGTTCGGCCACGAGGGCGCCTTCGTCCCCGCCGAGTCGGCCGCGGACTTCGTGGCCGCGCTCGAACGGCCCCGCCGACTGATGATCATGGTGCAGGCGGGTGCGGTCACCGACGCGGTCATCGAGGAGTTCGCCCCGCTCCTGGAGCCCGGCGACATGATCATCGACGGCGGCAACGCCCACTACGCCGACACCCGCCGCCGCGAGGAGGCCCTACGCGAGCGCGGCCTTCACTTCGTCGGCGCCGGCGTCTCCGGCGGCGAGGAGGGCGCGCTGAACGGGCCGGCCGTCATGGTCGGCGGCTCGACCGAGTCGTACGACGTCCTCGGCCCCATGTTCGAGTCGATCAGCGCGAAGGTCGACGGCGAGCCGTGTGCCACGCACATCGGCACCGACGGCGCCGGACACTTCGTCAAGATGGTCCACAACGGCATCGAGTACGCCGACATGCAGCTCATCGCCGAGGCGTACGACCTGCTGCGCCAGGTCGCCGGCTACACCCCGGCCGAGATCGCCGACGTCTTCCGCACCTGGAACGAGGGCCGGCTCGGCTCCTACCTGATCGAGATCACCGCCGAGGTCCTCGCCCACACCGACGCCGTCACCGGCAAGCCGTTCGTCGACATCGTCGCCGACGCCGCCGGCCAGAAGGGCACCGGCCGCTGGACCGTGCAGACCGCCCTGGACCTGGGCTCCCCGGTCACCGCCATCGCGCAGGCCACCTTCGCCCGCGCCGCCTCCAGCCAGGCCGAACTGCGCGCCGCCTACGCAGGGCTCCCCGGCGGCACCACGCCCCCGCTCAGCCGCACCGAGGCCACGCGCTTCACCTCCCAGGTCGAGCACGCCCTGTACGCGTCGAAGGTCATCGCCTACGACCAGGGCTGGAAGATGATCCTGGACGCGGCCGGCGAGTTCGGCTGGAAGATCGACCTCGGCGCGGTCGCCCGGATCTGGCGCGGCGGCTGCATCATCCGCGCCTCGTTCCTCGACCGTATCCGCGCCGCGTACGCCGCCGACCCGGACCTGGTCAGCCTGCTCGGCGAGATGGAGTTCGCCATGGAGATCACCGACGCGCAGGTGCCCTGGCGGGAGACCGTGGCCTCCGCCGCCCGCCGAGGCATCCCCGTCCCGGCCTTCTCCGCCGCGCTCGCCCACTACGACACGCTGCGCGCCGGCCGTCTGCCCGCCGCGCTCCTGCAGGGCCAGCGCGACTACTTCGGCGCCCACACCTACCAGCGCACCGACCGCCCCGGCGCCTTCCACACCCACTGGGCGGAGGCCGGCCGCCCGGAGACGTCGGCCTGACGGATCCCGGAACGAGCGGGGGCGGGGCACTCCACGAGTGCCCCGCCCTTCCGCGCGATGTCGGCGACCGCCGGCCGCATGCCCGTCGGTCAGACGGCCGGCGCCGGGTACGTCGGGTACTCCACCCCGGAGACGTGCTGGACGACGCGGACGACCTGGCAGGAGTAGCCGAACTCGTTGTCGTACCAGAGGTAGAGGATCGCGTTGTCGCCGTCGACCTTGGTGGCGCCGGCGTCGATGATCGAGGCGTGGCGCGAGCCGATGAAGTCCATCGAGACGGCATCCGGTGCCGTGGTGAAGTCGATCTGGCGCTTCAGCGGCGAGGTCAGTGACACCTCGCGCAGGTACTCCAGGACCTCGTCGCGGCTCGTCTCCCGGCCCAGGCGCAGGCTGAGGATCGCGATCGACACGTCCGGCACCGGGACCCGGATCGAGCTGCCGGTGATCGGCGCCTTGAGGTCGGGCAGCGCCTTGGCGACGGCCGACGCGGCGCCGGTCTCGGTGATGACCATGTTCAGCGGCGCCGAACGACCGCGACGGTCCGCCTTGTGGTAATTGTCCAGCAGGTTCTGGTCGTTGGTGAACGAGTGGACGGTCTCCACGTGGCCGCGCAGCACGCCGTACTCGTCGGCCATCGCCTTCAGCGGCGGGACGATCGCGTTGGTGGTGCAGGACGCGCAGGACAGGATCCGCTCGTCCGGCTTGATGGTGTCGTGGTTGACGCCGTGCACGATGTTCGGCACGTCGCCCTTGCCGGGCGCGGTGAGCACGACCTTGTCGACACCCGGCCGGAGGTGCTTGGCGAGGCCCTCGCGGTCGCGCCACTTGCCGGTGTTGTCGATGAGGATGGCGTTGTTGATGCCGTATGCCGTGTAGTCGACCTCGGTCGGGTCGTCGGCGTAGATCACCGTGATCTCGTTGCCATTGGCGATGATCTTGTTGTTCGCCTCGTCGACCGTGATCGTGCCCTGGAACTGGCCGTGGACGGAGTCGCGGCGCAGCAGCGAGGCGCGCTTCACCAGGTCCTGGTCGCCGCCCCCGCGCACCACGACGGCGCGCAGCCGCAGGCCGTTGCCGGAGCCGGACTTCTCGATGAGCAGGCGGGCCACGAGGCGGCCGATGCGGCCGAAGCCGTAGAGCACGACGTCGCGCGGCTCACGACGGTCGATCTTGTTCGCGCCCGCGGCGCCGGCCACCGCCTCGGCGGTGAAGTCGACCACCGACAGGCCGCGGTCGTCGGCCCGGTAGGTCGCGGCGAGCATGCCGATGTCGATCTGCGACGGCCCGAGGTCGAGTGTGGTGAGGGCCTGGAGGAAGGGCAGCGTCTCGGTGACCGAGAGCTCCTCGCCCGCGATCTGCCGGGCGAACCGGTGGGTCTTGAGGATGCTGACCACCGACTTGTTCACCAGGGAGCGGCTGTGCAGCAGGATCGTCACGTCCCGCTCGCGGTGCAGCTTCCCGATCATCGGGATCATCGACTCCGCGATCTCCTCGCGGTTCTTCCAGTCAGTGAACGAATCGTCGTTGAGCGTCACGGGCCTATCTTTCGAGCTAGGTGGCGCTCATATGCTAACCCCCGGGTCATTCGATCATTCAAGCGGGCCGGTGCTCAGGTGTGCAGGACGGTCGGGGCGGGCGCCTCGGCGGGGGAATGGAGAGGCGTCCGCCCCGACCGCCGGTCAGGGGAGGGAGAGCGTCATGAGGGAAGCCGGGCCGACGGGTACAACGCCTCCCGAACGCGTACGCCTGCGCCATCGCGTGCAGGTGTCACCGCCGCCGCCCGGTGCGCGGCGGCGAACAGCGCCTGCTTGTCGCGGAAGAGTCGCAGGAGGCTCCGCACTCATCCGCATCGCTCAGACCTCTTCGGGAGCCTGGCGGCGGCGCGGGATGCCGAGGGCGCACAGCGCGCCGGCGAACACCACCGCGACGCCCACCCACACCGCGGGACGCAGCCCGTCCACGAACTCCTGCGGTCCCCGCGTGCTGCCGTGCGCCACGAACACCGTGCTCAGTACGGCGATTCCGAGCGCGCCGCCGATCTCGCGGACCGTGGTGTTGGCGCCGGACGCCTTGCCCGCGTGAGACTTGGCCACCGAGCCCAGCACCACCGCCGCCGTCGGCGCGAACACGAAGCCCATGCCGATGCCGGCCACGATCATCGGGCCCACCAGCGACGAGTACTCCGTGTCGACGCCGGCCGCCAGATTGATCCAGCCCAGGCCGACGCCCTGCAGGAACAGGCCGAGGGCCATCAGCCGGCCGCCGCCCACCTTGTCGGTGAGCAGACCCGCCACGGGGGCGACGAACATCGGCATCAGCGTCCAGGCCAGGGTGCGCACACCGGCCTCCAGCGGGGTGCGCGGCGGCACGATCTGGAGGTACTGGGCCAGCAGGAACAGGGAGCCGAAGACACCGAAGTACATGGTCGCCGACACGATGTTGGTGAGGGTGAAGGCCCGCACCTTGTAGAACGACAGCGGCAGCATCGGCTCGGCGACCCGGGACTCCCACACGACGAACACGGCCAGCAGTACCGCGCCCGCCACGAACGCGCCCAGCACCTTCGCCGAGGTCCAGCCGTCCGGCTCGCCGTGCACGATCGCCCACACCACCGCGCACAGACCGGCCGCCGCCAGCACCATGCCGACCAGGTCGAGGCGGACGCCGGGCAGGGAGCTCTCCCGCAGGGCGAACAGCACCAGCGGGATCGCGATCACACACACCGGCACGTTGATCCAGAAGATCCACCGCCAGTCCAGGCCGTCGACCACCGCGCCGCCCACCACCGGGCCCATCGCCACGGCCAGACCGCTCACACCGGACCACACGCCCAGTGCCATCCCGCGCAGCCGGTCCGGCACCGCGTGGGACAGCAGGGTCAGCGACAGCGGCATCACGGCCGCCGCGCCGAAGCCCTGGATCGTACGGAAGGTGATCAACTGGGCGCTGGTGTCGGACAGTCCGCAGCCGATGGAGGCCAGCGTGAAGACGGCGATGCCGACGACGAAGACCATCCGCCGCCCGAACCGGTCGCCGAGCGCGGCGCCGGTCATGAGCAGACAGGCGAAGCTCAGCACATAGGCGTTGACGAACCACTGCAGTTCCTGTGTGTTCGCCTCCAGGTCCACGGCCAGGGTGTGCAGGGCGGTGGAGACGACGAGGTTGTCGAGCGCGACCATGAACATCGGCACGCTCGCCGCGACGATCGCGAGCCAGAGGGGTATGCGCCGGCCCCCGGTGTCGGGGGCGGAGGCGGCCGGCTCGTCGAGGACCGGGCTTTCTTCGGACAGCGTCATGGCGGGGGACTCTCCTAGGGTCTTTCGTTTGGATCAGGCCGGATCAGGGAGCGGGGTCTGGTGCCGTGCATCGCAAGGCGGAGGAGGGAGTCAGGGCGGAGCCCTGGTGACCGACGACATCGCGGCGAGGTGCGATGCCAGGGCCCGCGAGCCCGGCATGATCCAAACGAGAGGCCCTGGGCGTGGGGTGTCAGGCACCGGTGCGTTCCTGCTCGGCGAGGCGGCGCCGGGCGTCCTTCCAGTCGATCGGCAGATCCGCGGCGGGGACCTGCCAGAACGTGAAGACCGAGTCCTTCATCGTGGGCCGCAGCCCGTTCATGATCGACCGGTGCGGCTCGGTTTTCGCGTACGTGTAGAGCGCGTCCTTGTCCTCCCAGGCCGACAGGGTCCAGAAGGTGCGCTTGAAGGGCTGGGCGATCAGGGAGGCGCCGTACGCGCCGGGCGCGCCGGACACCTGCTTCCACGCGGCCAGCGATTCAAGGAAGAAGCGCGGCACGTCGCTGAGCGAGCGGACCTCCAGCCGGGACGCCATGACGAACGCCTCGGTGTCGGGTGCGGGGGTGCTGACGGTGGTCCAGCGCAGGGTGGGCATGGCTGATGCCTTCTCTCCGGCGGCGCGAAGGAATATTGGATACCTCTACTATCTATGTTAGACAGTAGAGGTATCCAGTTTTCAAGTGCAAGGCCGAACGACCGAACCGGAGCCGAACCGCATGCGAATCTCCGAGTTGAGCCGCCGCAGTGGCGTCTCCGTGACGACGATCAAGTACTACCTCCGCGAGGGCCTGCTCCCGTCCGGCCGTCAGACGGCCGCCACCCAGGCCGAGTACGACGACCAGCACCTGCGCCGACTCCGCCTGATCCGAGCCCTGACCGGCGTACGCGGTCTGTCGGTCAGCACCACCCGGGAGGTGCTCGACGCCCTCGCGGAGTACACGGGGGACACCCACCGTCTGCTGGGCGTCGCCCTCGGCGCCATCCGAGTGGGCGAGGCGCCCTCCGACGACGCATCTGAGGCCGCCGAAGTCGAGGCAATGGTCAAGGAGTTGGACTGGCACGTGCACGCGTCGGCACCCGCCCGGGCCGCCCTCGCCGAGACCCTCGGCTCCCTGCGCGCCCTCGGTGTCCCGCTCGACTGGCGGACCCTCCTGCCGTACGCGCAGCTCGCCGAGCGCACCGCGGTCCTCGACCTCGACCAACTCACCGGCCTCGACGACCCGTTGGAGGCCGCCGAGCGCGCCCTCCTGCTGACCGTCCTCCTGGAGCCCGCCCTGATGGCACTCAGGCGCATGGCCCAGGAAAACGAATCAGCCCGCCGCCACGCTCCCTAGGGCGTGTTTCGGAAGTAGCGTCGTCCGCCCGGAGGGCGGGGCCCGTGGCGTCCGGTGCGGTGCATCGCAAGGCGGAGGGTCGTCCGCGTACTGGGCGTATGCGGACGATCCCGACAACGCGGCGAGGCGCCGTGCCAGGCGTCGCGGGCCAGACGGGACTTTCGAAACACGCCCTAGCGACCCAGCTCGCGCAGTAGTTGGGCGGCGGCCTCCTTGCCCGAGGAGAACGCGGCCTCGTGCGAGCCGATCTGGTCGTGGTACTGCTGCTTGGAGTGGAAGTACGAGCCGCACAGCTTGACCCGGGGGCCGTCGTTGACGTCGTAGATGGTCGCTTGCGCGTCGCGCATCGCCATGTCGATGACCGGGTGCTCGTAGTGGAAGGTCCGGATGACCGACTCCTCACGGATCGGCAGCGGATAGTCGAGCGTGACGAAGTAGTCGGTCGTCGACTCGAAGTCGTGCAGCTTGTTCATGTAGTAGACGACGTACGTGCGCGGCTCCCCGTCCAGCGTCACCTTGCCGTAGTTCCACGCCTCCCACCGCCTCTCGTCGACCGGCATCACCGAGGCGTCGGTGTGCAGAACGACCGTGGAGGCGTTGTAGCGCAGCTCCGCGAGCAGCTTCTGCTGGGCCGGGGTGGGGTTCTCCAGCAGCGTGCGGGTGGTGTCGGCGTGGGTGGCGACGATCGCGTGGTCGAAGCGCTCCTCACCGGACCCGGTGCGTACGACGACCCCGTCCTCGAGCTGCCGGATTCCGGTGACCGGCTCGGACAGTCGCACCTTCGGGTCGATGGCGGCGAGCACCTTGCGCACATAGGAGACCGAACCCCCCGTCACGGTCCGCCAGTCGACACGGCGGCCGCCCAGGCCGCCCTCGTCGTGGGCCATGAAGAAGGCGATCACGGTCGTGGCGGGCATCTCCCAGATCAGCTCGGCCGGCACCGACCACACCGCGCTGCACAGCAGGATGAAGTAGCCGTGGCGGAACTCCTGGCTGTAGCCGTTGCGGTCGAGGTACTCGCCCATCGGCATGTTCGTGCGCTTGCGGAAGAAGTCCCGGCGGCCCTCCTCGTGGAAGCGCCGGGCCTCGCGCCAGATGGTCTGGAAGTACTCGGGGTAGCGCGCGACCACCTCCTCCTCCGGCAGGTCCAGCTCGGCGCTGCCGTACTGGAAGACGGAGTCGAGGTCGAAGAAGTTGAAGCCGGTCGGCAACGGCTGGGTCGTCACGCCCAGTTCGTCGAAGAACCCCGTCAGGTTGGGGTAGCCGGGCCGGTTGTGGACGACGAACGCGGTGTCCAGACCGAGGAGTTGGCCCCCGTCCTCCACCTCCACGGTGCTGGCGTGGCCGCCGTAGCGGTCCTCACGCTCGAACAGGGTGATCTCGGCGTGCTCGCGCAGGACATACGCTGCGGAGAGGCCGGCGACGCCACCGCCGACGACGGCGATGCTGGGCTTGGTGGGGGACATCGAAGCTCCTTACGGGGGTCAGCCGGACAGTGTGACGGTGCTCAGCCCGCCGGGGCGGGACTCTTCGGTGGCGACGGCCACCACGTGGTGCGGGGTCGGGCGCACAAGGTCGAAATGCCAGCTCCCGACGGGAAGTTCGGGGTCGTGAAGGCGAATGCGGGGGCCGGACAGGCCGGTGAACGCGAACGAGGACAGCGGGCGGCGCAGCCCGGTGCCGAGCGCCTTGAGGTAGGCCTCCTTGAGCACCCAGTGCGCGGCGACCCGCGTCGCCCGGGCCTCGGGGTCCACCACCGCCGCCAGGTCGGCCTGCTCCCGCTCGGTGAAGTGCTGCGGCAGGTGTGCCACGGCGTCGGCGCCGGCGGGCGAGACCTCGGCGTCCACACCGCAGGCCCGGCCGTCCTCCGTGACCACGCAGGCGATCAGACCGTCGGTGTGGGAGAGGTTGAAGCGCAGGCCCGAGCCGGCCGGCAGCTCCAGCTCCGGCCTGCCGTCCTCGGTGGTGCGAAACCGCCAGGCGCCGACCGGCTGGCCGGAGCGGGCGCTGAGCGCGTGCCGCGCCAGCAGCCGCGCGGCGACCCGGCGCAGTCGACCGCGCGCGACCCGCGTGCGCTCGCAGCGCGCCCGCTCGCCGTCGCTGAGCAGGGCCGTGCCGCCGAGACGGGCCACGAACGCCGCGGCGGCCGGCTCCGGCAGCAACCAGAGATGTCGGTCCGTCATCTCAGCTGTGGGCCAGCGGGAACTGCCAGTACGAGAACAGCCGGTGCTCCCGGTACTGGTGGCGCAGCACCCGCATCACCTCGTCGATGTCCGCCTGGTCGGTGATCGACTCGTGCGGGCGCAGATGCCGGCGCAGCCGCTCCAACTGGAGCAGCAGCACGGCCGCGTTGGGCAGCGGGTCCTCCAGCACCTCGTGCGAGTGGACGTAGGTGAGCACGCAGGCCGCGGTGGTGTGCAGCAGGCAGTACTGCTTGGCCAGGTCGAAGAGCTCGGCGCTCTGGCCGTACTCGCGACCGAGCCGGGCCTGGAGCGCGGTGCGCTTCTCGGCCAACTCCTCTGCGTGGTCCAGCAGTTCCTGCGCCGCGTCGGCGGCGCGCAGCAGCCTGCCGCGCTCCTCCTCCTTGGCGTCCACGGCCAGCTCCCGCAACCGGGCGAGCCCGTCGGGGGCGGCGAGCAGCGCGTCGTCCGCGCCCCGGCTGAACAGTTCCTGCTTCCACGGCTCGTACACCGGCAGTGGCCGGTGCATGCCGAACAGGGTGGCGGCCCGCTCGGCGGCCCGCGCCCTGGTCGCCGCGTCGGCGCCCCTCGCGCCGTCCAGCAGCCCGCCCAGCTGCTGGCCGAGGTTGCGCAGGTTCACCACCGTGTTGCCGTCGGCGAAGTTGGCGACCAGCAGATCGCGCAGCTTCTTCTGGAAGATGCCGTAGCGCGGATGGCCGCGCAGGAAGAAGCGGGCGCCGAGCACCACGCTGAGCTGGGACACCGTGCGTTCCAGCAGGGTCGGCAGGAAGTACTTGGCGACGGAGGTCCACACGCTGGTCTGCTCGGGGGCCGCCTGGAGGCTGCGGACCGCCCCGAGGCTCACCGCGTCGCAGATCATCAGGTCCGCGAAGGCCTCCGTGAGCTGACGGCGGCTGTAGGGAATGTCGCTGACGGCCTGACCGAAGATCATCCGCTGCTCGGTGAAGTCCAGCGTGAGGCGCAGCGCCGTGTCGGCCGCCGACATCGCCAGGCCGTTGATGACCGCGCGGGCGGCCTGGGTGGCCTTCAGGGCGATCTCCAGGCCCTGGCCTTCCGCGCCGATCAGGTTCTCCGCCGGCACGAACGCGTCGTCGGCGCGCAGCCCGCTGATGTCCATCCCGCGCAGCCCGTGCAGCTGCTCGCGGGGCAGCTCCCGGATGGTGTCGGCGGGGGTGCGCGCCTTGTCCAGCACGAGGATGGAGAAGGCCCCGGGGCCGGGCCGGTCGCCGGTGCGCACGAACAGCGTCATCCGGTCGGCCATGGTGGCGGTGCCGATCAGCCACTTCTCGCCGCTGACGAGATAGCCGCCGTCCACCTTGCGCGCGGTCATGTCACTGGCCAGGAGATCGCTGCCGTGGGCGCGTTCGGACAGCCCCCAGGACATGCTGTGGCCGTCCTTCATGTCCGCGATCAGCCGGCGCTTCTGCTCGTCGGTGCCGCCGATCCACACCGGCATGAACGCGAGGTTGTTGATCACCATGGCGGTGGCGGTGGACGAGCAGCGGCGGGCGACGATCCGCGCCAGGTTGAACCCGGTCTCCACGTTCCCGGCCCTGCCGCCCTGGGCGCCGGGCAGCGAGTACTCCGGCACGCCCCACCGGCGCACCATGCTGACCAGCGCGAACGGGTACTCCTCCCGCTCGTCGTAGGCCATCACCTGGTCGAACGGCATCCGGCTGGCCGGATCGTGCGGATCACCGAGAAAGCTTTCCAACCGCGCTGCGAGCGCCGTCAGTTCGTTCTTTGGCATGGGTGCTCCTGTCAGGAGGTCTCGTGCCGCCGGGCGGCCAGGGCGACGGGCAGGGCGGTGAACATCCGGTTGTGCTCGCGCAGCGCCAGCACCGCGTCCAGCGCGGGCAGCAGCGCGGTGCCGCGCCGGCGCGGGTCGGTGCCGTCGGCACGGGCCAGGAGATAGCCGAGGGCCGCGCCCAGCCAGCCGGGGGAGCCCGGTGCCGCGCCGTACAGCGAGCGGTCCCGGTTCGCCCACCACAGGCGTAGGCAGGCGGCGGCGCCGTGCAGCCAGGCGTACCGCTCGGCGAGGTCCACCAGGTCGTTCGGGTCGGCGCCGCGGGCGGTGGCCCGCTCGGTCTGCACACCGAGCGCGGCCACCTGCCCGGCCAGTTCGGCGACCAGCCCCGCGGTGGGGCCGTCGTCCTCCCGCAGCACCTCGCCGACGGCCTCGGCCAGCTCTCCGAGACCGCCCAGCACCGGGTCGGCGCCGCGGGTGACGAGATCGAAGAGGGCCGGCCGGTACGGCGGGAGCGGGGCGCCCGGCGTGAAGACGCTCTCCAGCACGTCCGGCTTCACCTCCGTGCCGCCGGCCGACAGCGTGCGGATCTGCCCCGCGTAGGAACGCAGGTTGGCCAGCGGGCTGGCGTCGATGACCCGCACCACCTGGGCGTCGCGCTGCAGCTTCTGGAACAGCCCGGCGCCCGGCGCCCCGGCCCGCAGCACCGAACGCGTGGCGAGCACCGTCCCACAGCGCCGGACCAGCTCATCACTCGCCTCGGCCACCACGTGCTTGGCCGCCGGACCCCACACGCTGAAGGCCTCCGGCAGTGCGTGCACCCCACGGGCGGCGGCCAGCGCGACCGCGTCCACGGCGATCAGCGCGGCCGAGGCGGCCGCCAGATCCCGGCGCGCGTACGGCGTCTCGCACAGGACGGCCCGCCCGAACCGGCGCTCGACGGCGAAGTCCAGGGTCAGCCGCACCGCGGAGTCCGCGATGCCCAGCGAGCCGGCCATGCTCATCAGCCGGACCGCCTGCTGCGCCTTGATGGCGACCTCCAGGCCCTCGCCCGCCCTGCCGACCCGGGCTGCCTCCGGCACCGGCAGCCCGCTGAACCGCAGATGCGCGAAGTCCATGCCGCGCATCCCGCCGGTGCGCGGCGAGGGCACCCGGGTCAGGCCGCTGTTCTCCGCCGACTCGTCGACGTCCAGCAGGAACGAGGAGAAGGCGCCGGGCCCGCGCTCCCCGGTCCTGGCCACCACGTAGACGGCGGCGCAGCGCTGCCCGTTGCCGACCATCCACTTCTCGCCGTGCAGCGTCCCGTCGTCGGCCAGCCGTACCTCGCCCGCCAGCAGATCGCTGCCGTGCTCCGCCTCGGACAGCCCGAACGCCACCGCCCCGCCGTCGCGCAGGATCTTCGCGACCCGCTCGCGCTGCTCCGGGCTGCCGTGGATCTGCAGACAGCTCGCGGCGATGATGCTGAACATGGTGCCAGGCATGACGTTGACGTCCCGGCGGGATGCGGCCCGTACCAGGGCGATGCTGCGGTCGAACGTCTCGAAGGAACCGCCCCACTCCTGGGGCAGATAGGCGAGATGGAAGCCCGTCGCTCGCAGCGCCGCGCACAGCTCCTCGGGAAACGCGTCGGCCTCGTCGCGGGCCACCGCAGCCGCGAACCCGTACGGATTGTCGTCGTCGTACGGATCGCCCAGCGTCTCCTCCAGCGCCTCGGGCGTCAGCGCGCTCATCGGGCACCTGCCGGGGTCTGGCCCGCCGGGGTCTCCAGCGGAACCGGCCGGTAGTCGGCGCAGGCCGACGGGATGCCCACCCCGGCGACACGCAACTGGGCCAGCCGGGTGTGGAAGGCGGCGCCCCGCAGCAGGTGATGCGCCACGTCGGCGGCCCTGCGGTTGGCGGGGTTCTTCAGATAGCTGCCGGTCACCCAGTCGTTGAAGCCGCCCATCGCCGGGCCGCACCAGATCTGGTAGTCCATGCTCCGGTCCTCGTCACCGGTCACCGCCCAGCGTGAGGCCATGCCCAGATACCAGCGGAAGACGAGCGCCATCCGACGCTTGGGGTTGCCGGCGGCGCGGGTGAGCTGTTCGGGGTCGCGGCGCTCGAAGTAGCCCACGCACTCCTGCCACACCTCCTCCAGCGGACGCCGGAAGATCTGCTGCTCCAGCTTGGCCCGCTCGTCCGCCGGGATCGCCTCCAGGCTGTCGAAGGCCTGGTAGAGCTGGTACAGGCGGCGGGCGCGCATCGGGAACAGCGTGCCCTTCTTCAGCACCTGGAGCTCCACGCCCATCTCGAACATGTCGGCGGCCGGCGCCATGTCGCAGTCGGCGATGCCCGCCTCGGCCAGCTTCGCCCGCGCGGCCGGGGACGCCCCGGACTCCAGGCACGACTGGTTGACGGACCCGGTGACGACATAGGCGGCGCCCATCGAGAAGGCCGCGGCCACCGCGCCGGGGGTGCCCAGTCCGCCGGCCGCGCCGACCCTGACGGGCACCGGGTAGCGGTGCTCGCGCTGGACGGCGTCCCGCAGCCTGAGCAGGGTGGGCAGCAGCACCGGCAGCGGCCGACGGTCCGTGTGGCCGCCGGAGTCCGCTTCCACGGTGATGTCGTCGGCCAGCGGCACATGGTGGGCGAGCCCGGCCTGCTCCGCGGTGATCAGCCCTTCCGTCAGCAGCGCGCTCACGAGGGCCGCCGGCGCGGGGCGCATGAAACGCTCCGCGGTCTCGGGCCGCGACACCTTGGCGATCAGCCGGTTCCCGGCGATCACCCGGCCGTCGGCGCCCCGGGTCAGCCCGGCCAGCCGGTAGCGCACCACATGCTGGGTGAGATCCATGTAGGCGGACGCCTCGACGCAGCGCACACCGTGCGCGAGGAACAGCTCCACCGCCTCCCGCTCGAGTCGCTGCTCGCTCGGCGAGTGGATCAGGTTGACGGCGTACGGCAGGCCGGGGATCTCGGCGGCGAACCGGGTGAGCGCCTTCGCGATCGTCTCCGGCAGCAGGCCGGCCGCGCCGTAGGACGCCAGACACCCGGCCCGGGCCAGCGCGATCACGAGGTCCGCGGAGGCGATGCCGCCCGCCATGGCACCGGCCATGTACGGCTGGCTCACCCCGTGGGCGGCGAGGAAAGCGGCGGAGCCCAGGCGGTGCGGGGGCAGCGGCTGGACCGCGGCGAGCACCTCGGGTCCCGCTCCGCCGGCCACCGCGGCTCCGCCGGACACCACACCGGTTCCGCCCGGGGTCCGGACGACGAAGCAGGGGGCCTCCAGTTCGGCCAGAGCCTGGTAGACGCTCGCGGAGTCGGTGCTCGGGTACCCCTCCCCGGACCAGCGGAGCGGGGGCACGTGCATGGTCATGAAAACGCAGCTCCTTGTGCTGGACGGGCGTCCGGTCAGGCCTCGGCGGCGGAGTCGTCGGCGCAGGAGCGCACCTCGATCGCCACATCGGTGAGTTCGTAGATCCGCAGGCCGGGCTTCCACAGGTCGGCGTCGGCGATCAGCAGCACCCGGTCCGCCTCCCGGCGGACCTCCTTGATGTGCACGTCGAAGCGGAGCTCCCGGTCGTCGCGCAGGATCTGACCCCGGTACTTCCACTTCATCTCCACGTCGGTCGCCATGGCGAAGCGCGGGCGCTCGACGCCCTCGGCGAGACCGCGCTCCAGCACGAACAGCCGCATCGCCTGGAGCACCGCCTCGACGCCGAGCGAGCCGGGCATCACCGGGTCACGGTGGAAGTGGCAGTCGAAGTACCACTCGTCGGGGCGGATCTCCCGGTAGCCGGTCAGATAGCCGGCGCCGTGCCGGCCCCCGTCCTCGACCAGGTCGACACGGTCCACGAGCTGGAAGTGGCCGCCGGGCAGCCGCAGCCGGCCCAGCGCGGGATCGGTGAACACCGGGGCGTCCGAGGGCAGTTCGATCCGGCGCACCCGGTCGTCGGCCAACCGGCCGTGCTCCCGCTCCTGTTCGAGCCACGGTGCGACGTACGTGCCGCTGTCCAGGCCCACCTGGTTGGCCAGCGCGTCGTCGCTGAAGTAGCCGAAGAGCGACTCGCCGGTGTAGAAGACCTCGCCGTCGGCGGACAGTTCGTAGGAGAAGTTCTGCAGTACGGCCCCGGAGACCGCGCTCGTCATCAGCAGCCGGGAGTGGTGGCGGATGGTCTTGCCCCGCAGGTCCACGTCCTTGACGAGCGTGGCGCGGCCGTCGAGGTTGCGGATGGCGTACTCCTCCTGCGGCTGCTTGAGGGTGGCGCCGAGGTAGTAGCCGAGGAAGATGGCCGCCTGGAGCGAGGACTCCATGTACACGCAGTTGGGCATGTGCGGGTGGGAGTTGTGCAGGTAGTACCAGGCGTCGGCCGGCGAGTCGTACTCGGTCACCATCTCCGCTCCGGGGCGCAGATCGCCGCGGGTGCCGGTGAGGGACATGACCCGGTCGACGAACTGGAAGTCCCCGTTGGGGATGTAGGGCGCCCGGCGCGTGCGGTAGACCTCGAACTCGGGGCCCATCGCCATGTCCAGCTGCCCCTTGGCCGCGTGCGCCAGATGCAGCTCGTTGATCATCGCCGGCTCGCCGTCGCGGTTGCGGCGGCCGAGGAACCGCGGCACCCCGCCGGTCTCCGGCCGGTACGGCGTGCCCTCCTTCTCCTGGATCTTCAGGCCCAGGTTCTTCATCCGGACGACCGGCTTGTCGCCCAGGTAGATGAGGACGTCGGCGACCACGGTGGGCCGGGGCAGCAGGGTCAGCTCCATGACCTCGATCTCGTAGCGGATCTCCCGGTCGCGCGGGGTGATCTGACCGCGCACCTGGACGTCGATCCGCCGGTCGGTCACGGTCTGGAACCGGGCGTCGGGCAGGGTGAGGTGCATGCCCTGGTGCAGCAGGTAGATCTGGAGCAGCTGGACCGCTCCCTCGGCGACCAGGGACCCGGCGAGCACCGGGTCGTCGGGGAAGTGGCAGGTGAAGTACCAGGCATCCGGCTGCAGTTGCTTGGTCGCGCTGATCCTTCCGATGCCGCGCGGTCCGCCGGTGCGGTCGACGGTGACCTCGTCGATCATGCGCAGCATCTCGTGCGGGAGGCGCAGCGACGGGTTGACGCCCGGGTCCTGGGCGTGGTCCGGACCGAAGACGTCACCGGGGCGGCCCTGCGCGAGCAGTTCCAGGTCGGCCCGGGTGAGGTGGTTGTGGTCGGTGTAGGCCAGCGGCTTGAACGACGTCCTGGTGAGCGCGGCGCGTGCGGCCTTCTCCTTCGCTGTCATCACGACGCCCAGCGGCGTGGCCAGCTCCGCTTCGCTGAAGAAGCCGGCGCAGGCGTCCTTGAGTTCGAGGATCAGCTCGCCGTCGGCGTAGCAGAGGTAGCTGAAGAAGAAGAGCGTGGTGTCGCCGTTGTGGACGAAGCGGTCGATGGAGATGTCGTAGCGGAGGGTCTGTCCGGTGCGGGGCAGGTCGCCGTGGAAGATCAGGGAGCTGTCGAGCAGACGGTAGACGCGGTCGCCGCGGTTCTTGAAATCGATGCCGAGGTAGCTGACCAGGAGCAGGTCGCACTGTCCGGCCTCGACGGTCACCGCGGGCGGCACACCGCCGTCCACCGCGTACCAGGCATCCTCCGGCACGTCGTACTCGGTGGTGATCGTCGCGGGCTCGAAGACACCGGTCTCGCCCTTGAGGGCCGTGACCCGGGTGACGAAGTGGTACGGGGGCGCCGGGAGACGCACGCGTTTGCCGTAGCCGTCGATGGGCGCGAACTTCTCGCCGAAGACCTTGGCGATGGAGCCGGTCGCGAACTCCAGGAGGTCGGCCTCGTCCCAGATCTCGTCGCCGGTCCTGACCGGGGGAGCGGGGGGCTGCGGCGCCGGGGCGAGGGCCTTGGGCGCGGGGACGGGCGGGGCCGGAAGGGCGGCGGGCGGGGCCGGAAGGGCGGCGGGGGTGGCCGCGGCGGGCCCGATGGCCGGACGTCGTACGGGCGAGGCGGCCGGGGCCGCCTGGGCCGTCGGGGTGCCTCCCGCGTCGAGCAGGGCCTCGGCGCGGCTGAGGGTGGCCTGCTGGAGGACCCGCTGGGTCTCCATGACCACCGAGTGCGTGGTGACGATCTGCTCGCGCAGTTCACGGATGACGTCCGCGGTCGTCGTCGTGCCGGGCGCCGCGGCCGGCTGGGGCCGGGGCGCCCGGCGGGACGGGGCCGAGGGGCGGTCGGCCGGGGTGGCGGGCTCCTGCGGCGCCCAGGGCAGGAACGCGATCGGGTCACCGTCGAAGGTGAGGGTCTCGGGGTCGGCGAGCGTCGGGTCAGCGGGCATGGGCGCTGGCTCCTCCAACGGAACAGGAACAGGAACAGGAGAGACGGGCGGTACGGCAGGCCCGGCCGGGGCTTCGGGCAGGCCGGACAGGCCGGGTAGGGACGAGGCGGCTGCCGTCGTGGACCCGGCGGATGCCGCTGGTGCGGCGGACCGTGCGGCGGGGACCGGTGCCGCGGACCGCACGGCGAGCGAGGCCAGTTCCCTGGCCCCGCGGGCGACCCGGGCCGGAATGGGCTCGCCTCCGCCCACCCGGACCTGCCGGCGGCCCGGCGCCGCGGCCGGCTCGGGGCCGAGCAGCGCGGCCAGGTCGACGGGCAGACCGTGACCGACCAGCCGGGCCACCAGCTGGGCCACCGACCTGGCGGCGGAGCTGCCCCGCCGGTCCACGGGCACGGCCACGTGCGCCGCGTCGCCCAGTGTGTCCCGCACCCAGCGGGAGCAGGTCGCGCTGGGGCCGACCTCGATGAAGTAGCGGTAACCGGCGTCGTAGGCGGTGCGCACCAGACGGGGGAAGTCGATCGTGGACCGCAGGGTGTGCGCGATCCGCCGGGAGATCCGCTTGCGGTCCAGGCCGGGCAGCGCCTGGTAGTCGTAGGCGCTGAACAGCTCCAGATCGCCGAGGGAGCCGGTCGGGTAGTCGTTCAGGCCGGCCAGACCGTCGAGTTCGGCGTCCACGGCGGGGGCGTGCATCACGGCGTTGACCGGGGAGCGGGCCGCCGGGCAGCCCACGTCCTTGATGAGGGCGCGGCACTGGGCGGGATCGCCAGCGATCACCAGTTCGCCGGGCGTGTTGACATGCGTGAGGAACACCCGGTCGTACCGGGTGAGCGCCTCGCGCACCGTCTCCGCGTCGGCCAGCAGCACATGGCTGCCCCACACCTCCTGGTCCGGGATGTCCTCCGGCAGTCCCCACAGCTCACGCACCGTGCGGCGCGGACCGCACAGACGGTCGCGGAAGATCGGCGTATCGCTGATCAGGTTGTCGCGACGGCCCTCGGACAGCCAGCCGCCGGTGGCGAACAGCATGCTGGACTCGCCCAGGCTGTAGCCGAACCCGCCCTGGACGGGGACGCCGAGGACCTCACGGACCAACTCGGTGTACAGGATGGCGAAGCTGGTGCCGGTGGCGAGCATGAACGGGATGTCGTCGCCGAGCGCCGACTCGTGCTCCATCAGTTCGCGCCGTCCGGAAGCGGTCTGCGTCCGCGGGTACAGCAGACGCTCGCGCAGCAGCCGGGCGGGTTCGTCGGTGCGGGCCTCGAACCGGTCCAGCAGCCCGGGGAAGGCGCGGAAGAAGTCCCGCCCGAGGCCGGGGTAGGAGTTGAAGGCGCCCGGATAGACCAGCGCCACCTTTCCCTGCGGGCCGATCGGGCGGCCCGTGGCGAACGACCCGGCCGGCGTGGCCCACTCCTCGCCGCGCGCGAGCGCGGCGGGCAGACCGCGGGCCGCCAGCTCCACCTGGTGGGCGAGCTCGGCCCCGTCTCCGCCGACGAGCACGGCGCGCAGCGCCCCGCCCGGCAGCGCGGCGGCGGCCGTCCGGGCCAGTGCACCGGGATCGGCGCCCTCGGCCAGCAGTTTCCGGTGCTGCTCGACCGAGTCCAGCAGCCCGTCCACCGTGCCGGCGGACAGCGGCAGCACAACCGGGCCGCCGGCCCGCCGCCAGTCGGCCGTCACCGTGCGGCCCCTGGTGGCGTCGGCGGACAGCACCAGATGACCGTGGGCGCCGTCGGCTCCGATGACGTCGACCGCCGCGTACCGGCGGTCCTCGCCGTGCGCCCGCAGCCACGGCCGGGAGTACTCCGGGACATAGAGCGCCGACGCGGCGAAGACGTCGGTGAGTTCCGCCGCGGGCCGGCTCCAGCCGGGGACGCCGGGCAGATAGCCGTGATGCAGGCAGAGCACCGTGCGGATCAGGCCGGCCATGGCGGCCGCGCAGCCGGTGTCGCCGAGCTGCGCCTTGGCGCTCCCCAGGGCCGTACTGCCGGCGCCGGCCGGGTAGACGCGGGCCAGGGCGTCGAGTTCGGCCCGGTCCTGCTCGGCGGATCCGCCCGCGTGCGCCTCCAGGTAGCCGATGTCGGCCGCGGTCACCCCGGCCTCCGCGAGGGCGGCCTCGACGGCCTCGGCCATCGGCTCCACGGCGGCCTCCGGCACGGCGCCGTCGACGGGCATGGCGTGGCGCAGGGCCAGACCGTCGAGCCGGGCGTAGACCCGGCCGCCGGCGCCGGGGCGGGTGACCACCACGGCGCCCGCGCCGTCGCCGATCCGCCGCCCCGGGACGCCCTCGCCGAAGGACAGCCCGGCCTCGGCGACCGCCCCGGGACGCAGCAGGGACTGCTCGGCGGAGCCCGCCAGGTCGACCGCGCCGACCAGGACGGCTTCGATGCCCGGGTCGAGCAGCAGCAGCCGGGCGATCTCCAGCGCCTCGACCGTGCCCGCGGCATGCGCGGAGACGGTGAAGGACGGGCCGGTCAGATTCCACAGCGAGGAGATCTTGCTGGCCATCACGTTGCCGATGAAGCTGAGCACCTCGTTGGTGCTCACGGTGTCGGCCACCGCCTCCCGGGACAGCGCGGCCAGCGCGGCCCGCTGCTCCTCGGTCAGGTCGAGGCCGGCCCGCTCGAACTCACGGCGCAGGAAGTCGCCGAGGCCGTAGCGGGCGATCCTGGCGTGGGTGTAGGGCTCGATCTCCATGTTCACCACGACGGCGATCCGCCGCGGCGGGGGCGCCGACTGCCCCTCGGCGGGCGCCCGGCTGAACCCCGCGTCACGCAGCGCCTCGTCGGCCACCTTCACCACCAGTGCCTGCTGGAGGTTGTACATCCGCAGGTCGGCCGGGGGGATCCGGAGGTCCAGCGGGTCGATGCCGACCCCGTCCACGAAGCCGCCGACCGGCAGCGGGTCCGGTCCCGTACCGGCCCGGTCCAGGGAACCGCCGGGGGTCTGCTCCAGGCCGCGCCAGCGCCGCTCGGGCAGGTCGCGGAAGGCGTCGGCGCCGTCGTGGACGGAACCCTCGAAGGCCTCCAGCGACTCGAAGGAGCCGAAGTGGGCGCCGAGCCCGATGATGTCGAGGTCGGGGGCGGTCACCGGCGGACCGTCCGCCGCCTCCGGCCGCTCGGCGGGCGCGGAGAGCACGGCGTGCGCGTTGGCGCCGCCGAAGCCGAAGGCGGACACCCCGGCCCGGCGCGGCCCGGCTCCCTGCGGCCACTCCCGCCCGGTCCGCACCAGGACGTCGGCGCCGACCCGGCCGTCCTTGGAGGTGACGGGCTGCTCGACGCCGATGGTGGGCGGGATGTGGCCCTCGCCCATGGCGAGTACGACCTTGAGCAGGCCCGCGAGACCTGCGGCGGTGAGCAGATGCCCGATGTTTCCCTTGACGGAGCCGATCAGGGGCACCCGTCCCCGGTCGCCGAAGAAGGCGCTCACGGACTCGGCCTCGGTGCTGTCGCCGACCGGGGTTCCGGTGGCGTGGCACTCCACGTAGTCGATCTCGGCCGGGTCGAACCCGGCCTGCGCGTAGGCGAGTTCGTAGGCCTGGAGCTGGCCGGCCGCCTGCGGGACGAGGAGATGACGGCCGCTGCCGTCATTGGACAGGCCGACGCCGTCCACCACGGCGTGGATCCGGTCGCCGTCGCGCACCGCGTCCGCCAGCCGTTTCACCGCGAGCATGCCGGCGCCCTGACTGGTGACGATGCCGCCGGAACGGGTGTCGAAGGGCTGACTGAACCCGTCCTCCGGGTATGCGTGCAGATCCGAGAAGGACACGTGCAGCAGGCGCGGGTCCGGGGCGCAGACACCGCCCGCGAGCACCAGGTCGACGCGCCCGGTGTCCAGGTGATGGCAGGCCAGCTTCAGCGCGTACAGGGCGGAGGCGCAGGCGGCGTCGAGGGCGTACCGGGGGCCGCCGAGGCCGAGGGCGGCGGCCGCCACCCCGGCGGGCGATCCGCTGACGCGGGCGTTCTCCGGAAGCAGGGCGCTGCGGTCGACGAGCGCCTCGGGGCCCGCCAGCCCGTCCAGCGCGGGCAGCCCGGCCTGGCGCAGACCCGCCAGCACCGCTTCCTGGAACAGCGGCACGCTCCCCTCGGCCGAGACGGGGGTGGGCAGGGAGTAGTTGCCGAGGATCAGGCCGGTCCTGGCCAGCACCTCGGGCCGGTCGGCGTGACCGGAGTCGCGCAGCGCCTCCCGGGCCACATGGAGCGACCAGTGGAAGAGCCGGTCGAGCCGGGCCAGCCGGTCGGGGGCGATGAGATAGCCGGCCGGGTCGAAGGCGAAGTCGTCGATGAAGCCGCCCTGGTGGCAGTAGATGGGGTGGTCCGGGTCGGCGTCACGGGCGTTCGGCGCCGCGCCGAAGATCTCCTCGCCTCCTTCCCGGCGGCTGTCCACCCCGGCACGGAGGTTCCGCCAGAATCCGGCGGGCGAGGCGGCGCCCGGGAACAAGCAGGAGAGGCCGACGATGGCGTAGGTGTTCATGAGAGCTGGGATCCCTTCTGAGGGGACCGCCGGTCCGGACGGTGCGGGGGTGCGGCTGGGAGAGCCGTGCGGACCGGCGATCGCCTGCGTCTGTCGCTCCTGGACGGTCAGTCGTTGACGAACTTGGCCGCGAGCTGGGGAGCGGAGACCACCGAGACCCCGTCGAGACGGGCGAGGACCTGCCCGTCGGGAGTGCAGGCGGTGATGGTGAAGGAGGCCGTCGTCTCGTCGGAGGAGACGGGCTCCACCACGACCAGGAAGGGCTCGCCGTCGGGCAGCCGCCGGTGCAGCACGGCGCCCTCCACCGACAGCGGCAGCCCGGCCGCGTCACGGAAGAGGCTGCCCCACACCAGACCGGCCTGCAGCAGCAGGTCGGCGGTGCCGGGGACGTACCGGGAACTGTCGAAGGCACCTGCCGCCGGGTGGAGTTCGGGCAGGTCGCACTCCAGGACCAGCCGGGACCGCTCCTCGGTCAGCACCCGGCGCACGCCCCGCAGCGCGGGCCCGTGGAACAGGGTGCCGTCGTGGTAGAAGTCCGAGGCGTCCCGGCCGCCGCCCAGCCGGGGCAGCCCGGCGACCTCGGTCGCGACGGGCTCCGCGCCGGGCACGACCACCGCGCCGTAGCGGGGCCGTACGGTGCCGTCCTGCTCGATGCCGCGGATGTCGATCCGTACGGCGTCCCCGGCCGGCGTCATGGTCAGCTGCCACCGCTCCGGCCGGCCGGTGTCGAAGACGACGCCCTTGTAGACGGTGAAGTCCCGCACCACGGCGGCCGTCGTGCCGAACGTGCGCTCCACCGCGGCGAGCGCCCAGCCGAGCGGAATCGCCGCCGGCAGCACCGGAACCCCGCCGATCACATGGTCGGCGACCATGGGCTCGTGCTCCAGACCGGCCAGCGGCCGCTCCACGGTGACGGGCGCCGTCGGCAGCGCCGTCTCGCGCTCGGACAGCGGCGTGGTGGGACCGAGCACGGTCACCAGGTCGTGCGAGCGCTCGGCCGCGAACTGCTCGACGAACAGCCGGGCGCCGGTGTCCGAGGGGATCAGGACCAGACCGCGCTCGGCGAAGACGGCCTTCACCTCGGGCGAGACCATCCCGCTGTCCCACGCGCCCCAGTTGAGCGAGGTGACCCGGGCCGCCGGGTGGCGCCGCTTGAAGGACGCGGCCCAGGCGTTGAGCACCTCGTTGGCCATCGCGTAGTCCGACTGGCCGCGGTTGCCGAAGAAGCCGGCCACCGAGGAGAAGAGCACCACGTGCCGCAGGGCCTCGCCGGGCAGTGCGGCCGTGACCGCCTGCAGACCGTCCAGCTTGGGCGCGAAGACCCGCTCGATCTCGGACGCCTTCTTGTTGCCGATCAACTGGTCCGCGAGGACCCCGGCGCCGTGCACCAGACCGGTGACCCGCTCCCGGTACGGGGCGAGCGCGGCGGCGGTGGCGGCGGGATCGGTGATGTCCACCGCCAGGTACTCGGCCTGGCTGCCGGCCGCGCGGAGCTCCGCCAGCGTGGCGCGGATCTCCCGGGCGCCAATCACCGCCCGGTAGAGCTGCTCGACCCGCTTCGGAGTGGGCTTCTCCCCACGCTGGTGCAACTCGCCCGCCGCGGCGGCCTTGAGACCGGACTCGGCCACGCCGGTGGCCCAGGCCGGTTCGTCGTCGAGCGGCGTACGGCCCAGCAGGAGCAGTCCGGGCCGGTGACGCCGGGCCAGCTCGGCCACGCAGACGGCGGTGATGCCGCGTCCGCCGCCGGTGACCACCAGGAGATCCTGCTCGGTGAGCTCCGCCGCGGCCGTCTGAGTCGCGGGGTGCGTCGCGTCGCCCAGGGTGAGGGCGACCCGGCGGACGCCGTCGCGGCCGACCTGGACCGGCGAGGCCGCCGCGTCGTAGGCCTCCTCCAGGACCAGTTCGGCGGCCTCGGCGGCGCTGAGCGAGCAGGACAGGTCCAGGGCCCGGCAGAACAGCTCCGGCGCCTCGACCGCGAGGGTCTTCACCAGTCCGCCGACGCCGCCGGCGGGCACCGCGTCCTCGGCGACTCCGTCGAGTCCGAAGGAGCCGTCGAGCCGGGTCACGGTGACGAACGCGGCGCGCCGGCCGCTCGCCGCCGCCTCGCTGAGCGGTCCGACCAGGTGCCGGGCGATCAGGAGGGTGTGGGCCAGCCGGCGCACGCCCTCAGCCCAGGTGAGGCCCTCCGCGGCCCCGAAGCCGAGCACGAGATGGATCTCGTCCTTGCCCAACTGCTCGATACTGGAGGACAGTTCGGTGGTGCCCCAGCCGCCGAGGGCCACGTCCGCGGCCCCGCTCACGCGCTGCGGCACGCCCGGCAGCCGCAGCACACGCACCTGCCATCCGCTCTCGACGAGCCGGGCCGCCGAGGCCCGCGCCACCTCACTGCCGTCGTCGACGACGAGCGCGGCCGCGCCGTGCGGATAGGCGTCGACCAGCTGGTCCGGTGCCGGGAGCGCCACGAGGGAGGCCTGTCCGCGGCCGATTCCGGCGGGCGCGGGCGCATCGGAGGCGCGAGGCGCTTCGGACGCCTGGAGCGTAGGAGGCACGCTCTGCGGCTCGGCGGCGGGGCCGGAGAGTCCCGCGACGAAGCCGACGATGTCGTTCAGGGTGCGCAGTTCGGCGAGCTGTTCGGGGCCGACGGGGGTGGGGCTGGGGAAGCGTTCCTGCAGGACGCCCATGATCTCGACGCGTTTGATGGAGTCGATGCCGAGGTCCGCCTCGACGTCCATGCTCAGGTCGAGCATGTCGGCCGGGTAGCCCGTCTTGGCGGAGACGACATCGAGGAGGGCGCCGCACACGTCGTCGACGGTGGCGGTCGGGGCCGCCGGGGCGGCGTGCGCTGCGGGGGCGGCCACGACCTGCGCCGGGCCGGCGGCGGACGCGTCCGGGCCGCGCAGCTCCAGGACGAAACCGACGATCTCGTTCAGGGTGCGCAGCTCGGCGAGCTGCTCGGGGCCGACGGGGGTGGAACTCGGGAAGCGTTCCTGCAGGACGCCCATGATCTCGACGCGTTTGATGGAGTCGATGCCGAGGTCCGCCTCGACGTCCATGCCCAGGTCGAGCATGTCCGCCGGGTAGCCCGTCTTCTCCGACACGACGCCGAGGAGGGCGGCGGCGACGTCCTCGGTGCTGACGGCAGGGGCGGGCTCCGGGGCGGTGAGGGTCACGGCGGCGGCCGGGGTACGGGGGTTCACGCTGCCGAGGCTCAGCACGAAGCCGACGATCTCGCTGAGGGTACGCAGTTCGCCGAGCTGTTCGGGGCCGACGGGGGTGGGGCTGGGGAAGCGTTCCTGGAGGACGCCCATGATCTCGACGCGTTTGATGGAGTCGATGCCCAAGTCCGCCTCCACGTCCATGCCGAGTTCGAGCATCTCCGCCGGGTAGCCGGTCTTCTGCGCCACCACGTCGAGCAGCGCCGCCGCGACGTCGTCCTGCGAGGGGCCGTCGGCCGACGGCGCCTGCGACGGCGCGGGAGCGGCCGGCGCCGACGCCCGCGGGCTCACCGCGACGGGGGCCGGCGGAGTCTCGGGAAGCGCGGCGGGAGGCGCCGGGACCACCGGGGCGGGGGCCGGCTCAAGGGCCGCGGGAGCAGCGGCCGCGGCCGGGGGCAGCTCCACGGGCGCGGACACGGACAGGGCGGCCGGAGCGGCCGGAGCGGCAGGCGCCGGGCCTGCCGGAGCCGCGCTCCCCAACTCCATGGCGGCCAGGTCCCGCAGGATCTCGTTGGCCCGGACGTGGGTGCGCCCGATCGCCAGCCCGTGTTCCTTGACCGAGGACACGCCCGGGATCACCGCGTCGACGCGGCCCTGCTCATCGGCGCGCTCGAGCAGCCCCATCATGCGCTGCGCGCTGTCGAGCTGTCCCTGGAGGTAGTCGTCGTGGAGGGCGAGGTGATCGGCGATCAGCGCGGAGAGCCGGTCGTCGGCGGGGGCGGCAGCGGAGGCCGGGGCGGGGGAGGGATGTTCTTCGTGCACGGGCTCGCTCTCCAGGACGTCGGCGGGGACGGGCAGGGCGGCCGCGGGCGCCGTCTGTACGGCGCCGGCCACGGCACCCGAGGTCACGGCGGCGACCGGCGCGGGCAACGGCGCCTCGGCTCGCCGCAGGACCGCAGCGGGCTGCGGGGCGGAGGGTGCGAGGGCGGGCGCCGAGAGCACGCCCGCGAGCGGCCGCGACCCGTCGGCGCCGCCCGGCGGCGGACTCACCCGGTAGCCGTTCTCGATCGCGTCGCGGTACGCCGCCTTCCGCGTCTCGGGGACATGGTTGATGCCGTTGAGCGGGATGGTCATCCCCTTGACGGGTTCGACGCTCATCGGCTCGGCGGTGTAGCGGTCGTCGGTGGCCAACGGCAGGCCCAGCACGGCCAGTTGGGCCACCGCCCGCTTCAGCGTCAGGTCCGCGTCCGCGCCGCTGCCCGGGTCGAGCTGCACCGCGAAGTGCTCGCGCTCGCCGAGGATGCGCCGGACCAGCTTGGTGAGCACGCCCTTGGGGCCGAACTCGACGAACGTACGGAACCCGGCCGCGTACATCTCCTCGACCCGGTCGGCGAACTCGACCGGCTTGCCGATCTGCTCGACCAGCGTGCGCCGGTTGGCCTCGACGTCCGAACCGTAGGCGGCCCCGGGGGAGTTGGCGTAGACCGGTCGTCGGGGCTCATGTATCTGCGCCTCGGCAACCCGGCGTCCGAAGGCCTCCACGGCGTGGGCGACGAACGGGGTGTGGAAGGCCGCCGACACCGGCAGCCGCAGTGCGCGCACGCCTGCCGCCCCGGCCGCCTCCACGAACCGCTCCACCGCGTCGGTGGCGCCCCCGACCACGATCTGGTCCGCGGCGTTGCGGTTGCAGACGGTCAACCCGTCGTGTGCGGCGAGCAGTTCGGCGACCCGCTCCTCGGAGGCGGTGACGGCGGCCATGGCGCCGGCGTCGAAGCCGGCGGGCGCGTCGGCGGGCGGCGCCATCGCGGCGCCGCGGGCCCGGGCCAGCGCGAAGTAGGTGGCGTCGTCGAGGGCGCCGGCGGCCCACAGCGCGGCCAGTTCGCCGAAGCTGTGCCCGAGGAAACCCTCGGCGTCGAATCCGAGTTCGGTCAGATACCGGTACTGGCCGGCCGCCAGGGCGCCGATCGCGGGCTGGGCGTACTCGGTGCGGCGCAGCTCGCTCTCCTGGGCGGTGCGCGTCATCTCGTCGAACGCGGGGGGCGGGAACGCCACCCGGGACAGCGGGCGTTCGTGTTCCCCGAAGGCCGCGTTGGCCTCGTCGAAGGCCGCCCGCAGCGGGGGCAGCGCCAGCACCGCCGTCCGGCCGGGCTCGACGTACTGGCTGCCCTGGCCGGCGAAGAGCGCGGCCACCTTGCCGAGGGGTGCGTCGCAGGCGCGGAAGTAGACGCCCTTGGGATGCGACCAGGAGTCGGCCGAGGACCGGGTGCGCAGCTCGGCCAGGGCGAGGGCGCGCAGTTCGGTGAGTTCGGCGTCGGAGCGGGCGACGAGCGCGAGCCTGGGGTGACCGGCCGGGGCGGGGGCGGACGCGGGCTCCGCGCCCTCGTCGAGCTCCCTGATCAGACCATTTATGTCAGGTGCATGCCACACGTAAACCCGGCTCACAGGGAACATGACCTGCAGGTCGTCCCCGACCCCGTGCTCCTCCATCACCACATGGAAGTTGGTGCCGCCGAACCCGAACGCCGAGACGGCTGCCCGGCGCCGGGGCCGACGCGGGTCGCGGATCCAGGGGCGGGTGCGGGTGCTGACGTAGAACGGGCTGTTCTCCCAGTCCACCGACGGGTTCGGCCGCTCCACGTTGATCGTGGGCGGCAGGAGCCGGTGGTGCAGGGAGAGCGCCAGCTTGATCATTCCGGCCGCGCCGGCGGCTGCCTTGGTGTGGCCGATCTGCGACTTCACGCTGCCGACCGCCGCGAACTGCCGGTCCTGGCCGTCCTGGGAGACCACCGCGCTCAGCGCGGACAGCTCGGTCGCCTCGCCGACGGCCGTCCCCGTGCCGTGCGCCTCGAACAGCTCGATGGAGTCCGGGGAGACGTCGGCGTCCTCGTACGCGCGGCGCAGCGCGGCCATCTGGCCTTCCTTGCGCGGGGCGTAGATGGACTTGAAGCGGCCGTCGCTGGAGGAGCCGATGCCGCGGATGACGGCGTAGATCCGGTTGCCGTCCCGCTCGGCGTCCGACAGCCGGCGCAGGGCCAGCATGCCGATGCCCTCGCCGATGAGGGTGCCGTCGGCGTTCTCGTCGAACGGGCGGATGCCGCCGGTCTTGGAGAAGGCGGGCGTCTTGCTGAAGCACAGGTACATGAAGATGGTGTTCTCGGCGTCGCAGCCGCCCACCAGCATCGTGTCCGAACGCCGCTCCAGCAGGTCGCTGATCGCGCTCTTCACCGCGCCCAGCGAGCTCGCGCAGGCGGCGTCGATGGTCATGTTGGTGCCGCCCAGGTCCAGGCGGTTGGCGATCCGGCCGGCGACGACGTTGCCCAGCATGCCCGGGAAGGAGTTCTCCTCCCAGGGCGCGAAGGCCAGTTTGAACTTCTCCGCGATCTCCTCCGCGTCCCGCTCGGAGAGCCCGCAGGAGCGGACGACCTCCTTGAGGACGGGGGTCTGAAGCCGGTTCGACAGCGGCTGGGTGAGCTGGTTGGCGCCGGTCACGCCGAGGATCACACCGGTGCGCGAGGCGTCGTACCACTCCTGGTCGGAGCCCGCGTCCTTGAGCACGTCGCGGGCCACGACCAGGCTCAACAGCTGTAGGACGTCGGTGACTTCGAGGGTGTTCGGCGGCAGGCCGAACTCCAGCGGATTGAAGTCGACGGTCGGGATGAAGCCGCCGCGCCGGGAGTACGTCTTGTCGGGCGCGGTGGGATCGGGGTCGTAGTGCTCCGACACGTCCCAGTGCGTCGCGGGGACGTCCTCGATGCAGTCGGCGGCGGAGACCACGTTCGCCCAGAACTCGTGCAGGTCACGGGACTTGGGATACAGCGCGGACAGACCGACGATCGCGATGGGGTCCCGCGCGAGTCGGCGGTCGAGGTCAGAAGGGTGCGAAGCGTTCACGGCGAGGCTCTCTTGGTCGGACGGCGGGGCTTTGACAGCCCGGGTCGGTTCGGGGCCCTGGGGGTGACACGCGTGGAGGAGTCAGACAGTGTGCAGAAGAGGGACGATCACGTCGAAGGCGTCGGCGCGGCCCAGCATCGTGTAGTGGTCGCCGGGCGAGCTGTGCAGCGTCAGGCCGTGCGCGGCGAGCGGCTGCCAGCCGAGGTACGGGTCGTCCGGAACCAGGCTCCGCTCGGCCTTGACCAGCACGAGCGGGAGCGGAGCGGGGGCGGCTCGGTGCGGGGCCACCAGACGGTTGTTGCGCAGCAGCCCGTCCACGTAGGTGTCGTAGAGCTTGCGCAGGCCCGGCAGCGGGGTGTCCGGGAGCAGTGCCCCGGAGGCGACCGCCGTGTCGAGGACGACGGGGAGTCCGTCGTCGACGCCGCAGCCGGTGAGCCGGCCGGGCGGCAGGTCGACGGGGCGGCCCCGCTTCGCGCCCAGATACATGGCGAACCAGCCCAGGAGCAGGTCGGGTTCCAGCGAGTCGTCGGGCTGCTTGTACTCGTCGGTCGGGGCGATGCTGTCGAGCAGTACCAGGCGTTCGGGGCGTCGGTCGGCGGGCATCGCATGGATCATCGCGAGGGCCAGAGTGCCGCCGAAGGACCAGCCGGCCAGGGTGTACGGTCCGTCGGTCGGCCCGAGGGCGACGAGCAGCCGGTCGGCGAGGGCCTCCACGGTGGTCGCAGCCCGGCCCCCGGTCAGCGCGGCCTCCGCGTATTCGGCGACCGCGCTCAGGTCCAGCACGGTCAGCCCGTCGCCCTCCGGGAGCGCGTTCGCGAGGCCCCGGTACACCTGGGCCGCCAGCGCGCCGGGGTGGACGACGTACACGGTGCGCCGACCGGGCGCGGCGGCCCGGAACGACCGGGCGACCGGCGGCGCTGTCTCACGCGGCGGACGCACGCTGAGCGCTCTCCTCGGCCAGGTACGCTGCCAGATCCTTGACCGTCGGGTGGTACCACAGCGTCGTCGTGCTCAGCTCGAAACCGAGCCAGCTCTCCAACTCGCCCGCGAGGATGAGGGCTTCGGTGGAGTCGAGGTCCAGCTCGTCGAAGTAGACCTCGCGCGAGACCTCGGTGGCCGCCACGCCGAGTCGGTGGGCGATCTTCTCGATCAGCCAGCCCTCGGCTTCCGGTGCGGTGACTGCGGGCATGATGCGACGTCCCTTCCTTCGGGCACACCTCCGACAGGGATTGCCGGAGGGCGGATGGATGCTGGTGCAAACGGGGGTGGGTCCGGTGGGCGGCGGCGGACGGCGCGCCGACGGCGCCTCACCGCTCGCGTGTGCGCTGGGGACCGCCCGGATTTATCACCGGGACGACGCACACATGGCGTGAAAGCGGGGGGTCGAAAGTCCGGACCAGGCTAAATTTCGGGGATTTGAGCTATGCGCAAACTTTCCGGTGAACGCCGTGGGGGTGCGGCGACTAAAACTCGTCAGTAAGCCGTCGATCGTTCGGTCGTGCTCGATGGTGCAGACCTGCGAGTCCGCAGGTGTGGGGAGTGCCTCGGAGTGGCCGCCCGAAGCACGCAGGCCAAGTCTTGCCAGTTTTCGGAATCTTGAACAAGCACTCTTCCGAAGAGTGGAAAGAAATCGAGGTTTACGGGCGTAGACCTGGTGGGGGACTTGTGAAGGCAATAGGTGAAGCGGGGGTGAAGTGCCGGTCGGCACGGACGCATTACGCCCGATTTCCCACCTTTGCCACCCGTCGGAAGGCACCCGGCGTCATCTGGACGCGCCGTGCGAAGAACTTGCCGAAGTTGGTCACTTCGGAAAATCCGAGCTGTCGGGCGATGGCGCTGATCGGCAGGTCGGAGTGGACGAGCAGGTGGCGCGCTTCCAGTGCGACCCGGGCGTCGATGATGTCCTTGGTGGAGGTGCCGGCGACCTCGCGGCAGGCCCGGGCCAGGGCGCGCGTGCTGCAGTTGAGGGCGGTGGCGTAGTCCTCGACCAGCCGGCTGGAGCGGAAGGAGCGGTCCAGCTCCTGGCGGAAGCGCAGGAACAGATCGCCGTTGTCGCCGCTGACCGCCAGGCCGGCGTCGTGGCGCCGGCGGCACATCTGGTCGATGTGGAGCAGCACGACGGCCAGCAGATGCTTCAGCAACTCCTCGCCCAGCCCTTGGTCGGGCCGGTGGAACTCCTCCTCAAGGAGGCTCAGAACCCGCTGCAGCATGCCGAGTTCCTCGCCCTGGAGTTGCCAGTGCGAGGGCCGCAGCACATCGTCGAGCATCTGCATGTGGGCGCCCATCCGCAGCGGGAACGCCGTTTCGAACATGATGACGTCGGCGGTCATGCACGCGTCGGGGAGGAGCTGGATCACCTGGTTCGGCCGGGTCCACACCAGCGTCCCGGGCCGGCAGTCGAACTCCGTGGAGTCCACCGTGTAGATGCCCGTGCCCCGCCTGACCAGCATGATCTGGTGGAACTCGAGCCGGTGCGGCGTGGTCAGCAGTGGGGAGAGCGTGAGCAGTTCGTCCAAGGTCGTCGCCGTGATACCGAGACCGGGTCGGCAGACAGGTCTGTAGGGGACGACGGGGATCGGTAACGATGCGAAATCGACCATGAGCGTTCCGGAATCGACCTTTCAATGGCCACTTGAGGGTTCAATGATAGAGGTGGTCGCCCGATGCCAGATCACTCCTGGTGCATGTGTGTGCACGTATCTGTGCACGCACGTGTCAGCACGCACCCCAGAACTGAAGGTTGAAGGGACTCTGAACGGGATGACCACTCCCCACTCCGCCACTCCGGAGCGCTCAGTCGTGGACCGGACGCTCAGCATCCTCGGCGCCTTCGACCGGGACAACCGGACCCTGTCGCTCAGCGACCTCAGCCGCCGCTCGGGGCTGCCCGTCGCCACCGTTCACCGCATCGTCAACAAGCTGCACGGCTGGGGCGCCCTCGAACGGTGCGCCGAGGGCGGATACAGCATCGGCCTGCGCCTTTGGGAGACGGCCGTCCTGGCGCCGCGCTGCTCCTCCTTGGCGGAGACGGCGCAGCCACACCTCGTCGCGCTGCACGGGCAGACCTCGGCGGCGGCGACGATCGCCATCCGCGACGGCAAGGAGAGCGTGTGCCTGGCGTTCGTCTCCAACGACCCGGACGCGCCCTGCACGTACGGCACACCGGGCCGCCGGCTGCCGCTGAACGTCACCGCGGCGGGACTGGTCCTGCTCGCCTACGCGGGCAGCGCCGTGCAGAACGAGGTGTGCTCCGCCCCCTCGCGCACCCCGACGGGCTTCGCCCCCGGCACCCAGCAGCTCAAACAGAGCCTGGCCAAGATCCGCCGGGAGGGCTACGCCGTCGCCCACAGCACGCTGACCGAGGGCCGCAGCGGCCTCGCGGTCCCGATTCGTGACAGCCGCGGCACGGTGATCGCCACCGTCGGGGTCGTGGGCCCCGCCGACCTGATCCAGCCGGCGCGCGTGGCGGCCCCCGTGCGCGCCGCCGCCGTGATGATCCAGCGGTGTGTGCGCAGCGAGGGATTACGCATCACGGAGGTCGGTGCCTGAGCCGATTCCGGGCGGGCCGGGGACTCCACCCCAAGTGGACCCCCGGCCGGCCCCTCCGTGGATCGCGGGGACTCCGACGAGTAGCACTGTGACGACAAGCTCCCGCCGCGCACCCACCCGTACAGGCAGGTCGACGATGACGGACTCCCGAGCCGGCACACCGGCGGAGCGACCGCTCCAGGTGGAGACCTACGGAGCTACGGGGCATTCGCGCTGGGCTTCGGCATCTCCTTCCGGCAGGCCCTGGCCGCCGGCGTGATCGGCATCGTGTTCTCGTTCCTGCTCCGCGGCTTCATAGCGGTCGCCGGCAACCGCGGCTCCCCGCCCACCATGGTCCTCGGCCGCGCCGCCTAAGGCCTGCGCGGCAACCGCCTGCCCCCGGCGATCTCCTGGATGCTCACCGTCGGCTGGGAGACCGTCCCAGTCGCACTCGCCGCCATGGCCACAGCCACCGTCTTCGACCGCCTCGGCGGGGGTGGCGGCACCGGCCGCGCGTGCGCGTCACGACCGTCTCGGAACTGCTGCGCACCCCGGCGACCCGACTCCTCGGCCCCCACCAGGGGGATTGATCCCCCGCCCCTCGGGTACGCGAGGTCGGACCGCCGCTACCAGGGGAGCCTGTCATGGAGACACCCGCGCACGACCGCACGAACAACCCCGCCGCGCTGGCGCTGGACGCGCTGGCCCGCGACACCGAGGACACGGCGGCACTGGACACGCTCGCGCACTGCGACGTCCTGGTGCCCGTGCCCGACGACGCCACCGACGAGGACGTCACCGACCCGACCACGGTCGCCCTGCCCGTGCTGGAACAGACCGGCGGCGCGCCCGTCGTGCCGGTGTTCACCTCCGAACCCGAGATGGCGGACCTGCTCCCGGACGTCGCCCGCTACCGACTGGTGCCCCTCGGCGCGCTCGCCGCGCAGTGGCCCACCGGTGAGCTGTCCCTCGCCATAGACGCCGCCGGCGACCATCCGCTGACCCTCACCTCGGAAGGGGTCCGCACCCTGCTCGCCCGCTGACCCGTCGGAGGCGGTGTACGGGGCGTACCGCCCGCCTGATCGACAATGGCCGCATGATCTGGCTCTCCGGTCTGGCCGGCGGACTCGTGCTCGCGTTGGTCCTCGGCAGCATCCTGCGCACCCTCGTCGTACCGCGCGGCCTGTACTCCGTGGTCGTCTACCGGCTGTGGTGGACGCTGCGCCGGCTGCTGCACCTCGCGGCCCTGCGCCGCGGCTACGAGACCATCGACCAGCTGCAGGCCTGGCTCGCCCCGCTGATGCTGGTCGGCATGCTGACGATCTGGCTCGGCGGCGCCCTGACCGGCTACGCGCTGGTGCTCTACGCCCTGTCCCCGCTGTCCTGGACCACCGCCTTCCGCGAGGCCGGATCCAGCCTGCTGACCCTCGGCTTCGCCGGCGGCGCCCGTCTGCGGCTGTCGGCGCTCGACTTCGCCGCCGCGGCCACCGGACCGGTCGTCATCGCCCTGCAGATCGCCTACCTGCCCACCCTGTACGCCGCCTACAACCGCCGCGAACTCGAGGTCACGCTGCTGCAGTCCCGGGCCGGGGAGCCCGCCTGGGGTCCGGAGATCCTGGCCCGGCAGTGGCTCGTCGACACCGAGACCGCGCTGCCCGAGCTGTACCGGTCCTGGGAGCGGCTCGCCGCCGACATGGGGGAGAGCCACTCCACCTACCCCGTGCTGCTGGCGTTCCGCTCCCCGCGCCCGTACCGCAGCTGGCTGGTCGGACTGGTCGCCGTGATGGACGCGGCGGCCATACAGCTGGCGCTGTCACCGCGCAGCGCCCCACCTCAGGCCCGGCTCGTCCTGCGCGCCGGCTTCACCGCCCTGCGTGACATCGCCCGCGTCCTGCGCTTCCCCTTCGACTCCGACCCCGACCCGGACGCCCCGATCCGGCTCACCTTCGTCGAGTTCGAGGCGGCGGTGGCGATGCTGGAGACGACGGGCTTCAGCGCCGAACGCGGCACCGAGGAGGCCTGGCCGCACTTCCAGGGCTGGCGGGTCAACTACGAGGCGATCGCCTACGAGCTCTGCCGCCGCTGCGACGCCGTTCCCGCCCTGTGGACGGGCCCCCGGGACTTCCCGACGACCCCGATCCCCCCGCGCCGCCCGGCGGACCGAAGACCGGGCGAAAAGAGCGTCTAGCGGACAGGCGCGCCTCGGGCCCTAGCCCTGTTCCGGGGCGGCGCCCAGCATCCGGTCGAGTACTGCCCGCTGCAGCGGCAGCACCTCGGTGTGCAGGTTGCGGCCCTTGCGGGTGAGGGCGACATACACGCCGCGCCGGTCCTCCGCACAGACGGAACGCTCCACCAGGCCTTCCTTCTCCAGCCGGCCGATGAGGCGGGACAGCGCGCTCTGGCTGAGATGCACCCGGCCGACGAGGTTCTGCACCCGACACTGGTCGCCCTCGCGGGGCGCCTCCAAGGCGAGGATGTCGAGCACTTCGAAGTCGCTCGCACCGAGGCCGTGCGGATGCAGCGCGCGGTCGATCTCGCACATGGTGCGCGCGTGCACCGAAAGGATGTCCCGCCATCGTTCCTCGAGGCCCGCACCGGCCGTCTTCGCTGCCATACCCGCACGGTAACACCGTTCCGCGCATTCGTTTACAGTGCAACTAGTGCGGGTGCAAGCAGTTTTTCCGAGGCGTCCGGCGAGGGACCTGCGCCGAGGTACTGCGCCGGGCCCTACGACGGGTCCTGGAGCAGCCCCACGAGGTTGCCGTCCGTGTCCTTCACAAAGGCGATGAGCCGGCCGTTGCCCACGTCCTGGGCGTCCTGCAGCAGCTCCGCGCCCGCCGCCACCAGCGCGGCGAGCCGGTCGCGCAGGTCCGTGACGTGCCAGTACGGGACCGCTCCGGTCATTCCCTTGGCGTGTCCGTTCGGGTCGAGGCCGACGTCCTGCCCGGCGGCCTTGAAGCCGACGTAGTAGGGCGTGTCGGCGTACGGCTCGACCTCCAGCAGTGCGCTGAACAGGGCCTTCGCCTGGTCGAGGTCCTTGACGGGGTAGATGATCGTCTGCAGGCCGGCAGTCATGGCGTCCTCCTGAATGAGATGCGGTACGCGGTGTCCGCGTCCGTGTTCTCACGCTAGGCCGGGGGAGCGCGGGACGGCTTCTCCGATCCTGACCGTCCCGCCGACGCGCCGGAGCGCTGCGGTCAGCTCACGTCGAGTCCCGCTTCACCAGCTCCGTCGGCAGGATCACCGCCGCCGGGTCCTCGCCGCCTATCTGGGCGAGCAGCACCCGCACCATCTCGGCGCTGATGCGGTCGTAGGGCTGGCGGATCGTGGTGAGGGCGGGGACGGCCTCCGTCGCCGCGACGGAGTCGTCGAAGCCGCCCACGGACACGTCCTCGGGAACCCGGCGCCCCGCCTGGCGCAGCGCTGTCAGCGCACCCCGCGCCATCAGGTCGGAGGCGACGAACACGGCATCCATGTCCGGGGCCTGCACGAGGAGTCGTTCGGCCCCCGCCTTGCCGCTGGCCCGGCTGTAGTCCCCGGAGACCACGAGCCGCTCGTCGACCTCGAGGCCCGCCTCCATGAGCACCTCCTTGTAGCCGGCGAGCCGGTCCACCCCGCCCGGTGTGTCCAGCGGGCCGCTCACCATGCCGATCCGGCGCCGGCCCAGCGACACCAGATGGCGCACCATGTCACGGGCGCCGTCCCGGTCGTCCGCGGCCACATAGCTCACCTTGGAGCGCAGCCCCATCGGCTTGCCGCACTGCACGAGGGGCACCCCCGCCTCCCGCAGCTCCTCCGCGACCGGGTCGCCGGAGTGGCTGGAGACCAGCAGCACCCCGTCGACATGGCCCGCGGTGATGTACCGGGTGATGCGCCGCCGTTCGTCCTTGGTGCCCGCGAGCATCAGCAGCAGGGGGATGTCGTGCGCTGCCAGCGCCTGGGTGCAGCCGCTGAGCAGCACATTGAAGTTGGGGTCCTCGAAGAACCGCTCCTGAGGCTCTGTCAGCAGGAAGCCCACGGAGTCGGAACGGCCGGTGATCAGTGAGCGGGCGTGCCGGTTCACGACGTACCCCGTCCTGCGGATCGCGGCGTTGACCGCCTCCGCCGCCGACGGGCTGACATAGTGCCCGCCGTTGAGGACGCGCGAGACGGTGCCTCGTGAGACTCCTGCCTCGCGCGCCACGTCGTGGATGGTCGGCGGTTTGCGCCGACCCCCCGCACCATTGTTCATGGTCATGACTTTACGGCTCCGGACAGCAGATCCAGGCTCCAGAAGCGCTGAATGATCAGGAACAGCGCCACCAGCGGGAACACGGCCAGGAACGCGCCGGTGATCACCAGCGTGTAGAGCGCCGGGGTGTTGGCGCCCTGTTCGAGGAGCGTGAACAGGCCGAGCGTGATCGGGAACTTCTCGTCGTCGCTGAGCATGATGTACGGCAGCAGGAAGTTGTTCCAGATCGCCACGAACTGGAACAGGAACACCGTCACCATGCCGGGCACCATCATCGGCAGCGCGATCCGGGTGAAGATCCGCCACTCGCTCGCCCCGTCCATCCGGCCGGCCTCCACCACGTCGCTCGGTACGGCCGCGGCCGCGTAGATGCGCGCGAGGTAGACGCCGTACGGCGAGAGGATCTGCGGCAGCAGCACGGACCAGTAGGAGTCCGTGAGGTCCGCGTTCGCCATCAGCAGGTACTGCGGGACGGCGAGGATGATCGGCGGCATCAGCACGCCCGCGAGCAGCACGTTGAACATCGTCTCGCGGCCCCGGAAGCGGTACGTCGCCAGCGCGTAGCCGCTGAAGGCCGACACACACGTCGACAGCAGCGCGCCGAGGATCGCGTACAGGGCGGAGTTGCCCATCCACTGCCAGTAGATGCCGTCACGGTAGGCGTTGAGGTCCGTGAGGTTGTCGGCGAAGCCGGTGCCCGGCAGGAACGTGAAGGTGGAGAACAGCTCACTGCCCGACTTGGTGGCCGCGATCACCACCCACGCCACCGGCAGCAGGCAGTAGATCGCGCCCACCAGCAGCGTGATCGTCGGCACCAGCGCGATCCGGCTGCGCAGCGGCGGACGGCTGTGCGCCGTGCCCGTCGCGCCGGCCGCCGAAGGGGCTTTCTGTACGGCAAGAGAACTCATCGTGCTGCCTCCTGCTTGTTACGACGGTTGGCGGCCCGCAGAAAGCCGAACGACAGCACCAGCGTGGCGATCGCGATGATCACGGCCTCGGCGGCCGCCTGGTAGATGTCACCGGTGCCGAACGCGTCCCGGTACACCTTCATCAGCGGACTCCAGGTCGTGGACACGGAGTTGGTGAGCGGCTTCAGGGTGGTCGGCTCGTTGAACACCTGGAGTGTCGCGATGATCGAGAAGAAGAAGGTCAGCACCAGCGAGGGCGCCACCATCGGGATCTTGATCCTCAGCGCGATCTGCAGCGGGGTGGCGCCGTCCAGCTTCGCCGCCTCGTACACCTCGGCCGGGATGGCCTGCAGCGAGGTGTAGATGACGATCATGTTGAAGCCGGTGCCGCCCCAGACCGCGATGTTCGACAGGGCGAGGTACAGCGGACCGCCGTCCAGCAGGTCCGGCTGCGGCATGCCCAGCTTCTGAAGCACGTAGTAGAAGGGGCTGACGTCCGGCAGGTACAGGAAGCCCCACAGCAGCGCCGCCACCACGCCGGGGATGGCGTACGGCAGGAAGATCGCGAGCCGGGTGAAGGGCGCGAGGCGCACCTTGTCGGAGTCGAGCATCAGCGCGAACAGCAGCGCCAGGCCCAGCATCACCGGGACGACGATGCAGCCGTAACCGAGGACCCGCAGCGCGCCGTCGACCAGCTCGCTGTCGGTGAGGGCGTCGGTGTAGTTCTCGATGCCGGCCCAGACCTCCTTCCGCGCGCCCGACCCGAGGCCCAGGCCCAAGACGTGCACCTTGTGGAAGCTGAGCCAGACCGCGTACCCGATGGGCAGCGCGAAGAACAGGGCGAAGAGGACCGTCGCGGGGAGGAGGAAGAAGTAGGGGGCGCTTCGCTCTCGTTTGAGGGTGGTGGTGGGAGACGGGTGGGCATACGGGGCCCCCTTGACCCCGTACGACTTCCGGCGTGCGGTGGTCACTCGGAGACCTCGAAGCCCTGCTTCTTCATGTCGGCGACGGTGTCCGACTGCATCTTGTCCAGAGCGGCGGAGAAGTCCGACTTGTTCTTCGCGGCGGCGCCGAACGCGTCCTTGAAGGTCGTGTAGGCGACGTTCACGTTCGGGCCCCAGGCCGACGGCGCCGTCGTCTTCGCGATCTTGGCGGCGGTGGTGTAGAAGTCGGCCTGGTTGGAGAAGTAGGCCGGCGGGGTGGTGAAGGCGCCGCTGAGCTGGGCCGAGGTGGAGGCCGGGTAGATGCCGCTCTCCTTGGCCAGCGCGTTCAGGGCGTCGCCGTCGGTGTTCAGCCAGGCGGCGAACTTGGCGGCGGCCTCCTTGTGCTTGGAGTCCGTGGTCACGGCCGTGGAGGAGCCGCCCCAGCTGCCGGTGACGTTCTCGCCGTTCGACCACTGGGGGAGCGGGGCCATCGCCCACTTGCCCTTGGTGTCGGGCGCGGCCGTGGTCAGGGTGCCCGGCGCCCACACGGCGGAGACCCAGGCGATCTGCTTACCGGTGTTGAGCGCCTTGTTCCAGGCCGGGGTGTACATCGGCTGGTTGTCGATGGCGCCCTCCTTGACGAGGCCGCCCCAGAAGTCGGCGACCTTCTTGGTGGCCGTGTCGTTGACGCCGACCTTCCACTTGTCGCCGGAGGTGGTCCACCACTTGGCACCGGCCTGCTGGGCGAGGCCCGCGAAGAGACCGGAGTCGTTGGCGGAGAACGTGGTGAGGTCGAGGTCCGGCGCCTTCTTCTTCAGCGCGCGGGCCGTCTCGGCGAACTGCTCCCAGGTCTGCGGAACCGTCAGGCCGTACTTCTTGAAGAGGTCGGCGCGGTAGTAGAACATCATCGGGCCGATGTCCTGCGGCACCGCGTAGACGGCGTCCGTGCCCAGCGTCGTCTGCTGCCAGACACCGTCGGCGAACTTGGCTCTGGCGTCGCCGACGTTCTTTGCTATGTCCGCCAGCGCGTCATTGCTGACCAGCGTCGGCAGCGCCTGGTACTCGGCCTGGACCAGGTCCGGCGCCTTGCCCGCCTTGTGCGCGGTGAGGATCTTGGTGACCAGCGTGTCGCCGGACGCCTGCTTCTTCGCCGTGACGGTGATCTGGTCCTTCTTGCCCTGGCCCTTGTTCCACAGGTCCACGACCTTGTCCATGCCGGGCGTCCAGGTCCAGTACGTCAGCGAGACCGGACCGGACTCGGCCTTGCTGTCGTCGTCGGACGAGCCGCACGCGGCGAGCGCGGTGGCGCCGAGCGTGACGGCGATGGCGGAAGCTGCACCTCTGACAATGAGCCGCCGACGCTTCGTGTTGGGCATGGATCTCTCCCCTGACCTGGGTCCTGGTGTCTGTGAGCGTTCACAGTAGAGAAACATCATGGACACTTGTCAATGGTTGTTGCTGTGCGGTTATGTTGGGCCCGCACCGCCAAACTGATGTGTGCACGTTCCCATATGTTCGATCAAACGGGAGAAAATCCATGCCGGAGACCACCCCCAGGGGCCTCACCGGGCTCGCCTTCGGTGGGGACTACAACCCCGAACAGTGGCCGGAAACCGTCTGGCAGGACGACGTCCGGCTGATGCGGGAGGCCGGCGTCACCATGGTGAGCGTCGGGATCTTCTCCTGGGCCCTGCTGGAGCCCTCGCCCGGGGTGTACGACTTCGGTTGGCTGGACCGGATCATCGACCTGCTGCACGAGAACGGCATCCGTGTCGACCTGGGCACCCCCACCGTCGTCCCGCCGGTCTGGTTCTTCCGCAGCCACCCCGAGGCGCTGCCGGTGACGCCCGAGGGCGTCCGCTACGAGTTCGGCTCGCGCGGGGCCATCTGCCACAGCAACGCGGACTACCGCGCCGCGGCGGCGAACATCACCACCCGGCTCGCCGAGCGCTACGGCGACCACCCGGCGCTGGCGATGTGGCACGTGCACAACGAGTACGGCGTCCCCGTCTCGGCCTGCTACTGCGACTCCTGCGCCGCCCACTTCCGCCGTTGGCTGGCGACGACGTACGGCACGGTGGAGGCGGTCAACGAGGCCTGGGGCACCGCCTTCTGGGGCCAGCGCTACGCGGACTTCGAGGACATCAACCCGCCGCGCGCCACCCCGACCGTCGGCAACCCGGGCCAGGCCCTGGACTACAAGCGGTTCGCCGACGCCACCATGCGCGAGAACTTCTGCGCGGAGCGGGACGTCCTGCACCGCCTCGCGCCCGGCGTCCCGGTGACGACGAACTTCATGACCGCCCTCAGCCAGTGCGACTCCGTCGACTACTGGGCCTGGGGCCGCGAGGTCGACCTCGTCACCAACGACCACTACCTGATCACCGACGGCCGCCGCACCCACGTCAACCTCGCGATGGCCGCCGACCTCACCCGCTCCGTCGGCGCCGGCGCGCCCTGGATCCTGCTGGAGCACTCCACCTCGGGCATCAACTGGCAGCCGCGCAACCCGGCCAAGGCCCCCGGCCAGATGGCCCGTAACTCCCTCGCCCATGTGGCCCGCGGCTCCGAGGGCGCCATGTTCTTCCAGTGGCGGCAGTCCCGGCGCGGCGCCGAGAAGTTCCACTCGGCGATGGTGCCGCACGGCGGCACCGACACCCGCGTGTGGCGCGAGGTCGTCGAGCTCGGCGCCTCCCTCGACTCCCTCAGCGTGATCGGCGGCACCCGCACCGACGCCGACGTGGCGATGCTCTGGGACTGGCACTCCTGGTGGGCGCAGAACCTCGCCTGGCGCCCCAGCGAGGACGCCGACCCGCGCGAGCGCGCCGACGCCTTCTACGAGGTCCTCTACGACCGCCACCTCACCGTCGACTTCGCCCACCCCGAGGCCGACCTCGCGCAGTACCCGCTGGTCGTGGTCCCCGCCCTGTACCTGATGACCGAGGCGGCCGGGAACAACCTCAGGGAGTACGTCGAGAACGGCGGCACCCTCGTCGTGTCGTACTTCTCCGGCATCGTCGACGAGCACGACGCCGTCCACGAAGGCGCCTACCCCGGCGCGCTCCGGGACGTCCTCGGCCTCACCGTCGAGGAGTTCTCCCCGCTGCTCCAGGGCGAGGGCGTGCGCCTCACCGGCCCCGACGGCTCCGAGCTCGGCGGCGACGTGTGGACGGAGTTCGTCGTCCCGCAGGGCGCCGAGACCGTTTGGACCTACGCCGACGGCCTCACCGCCGGGCATCCGGCCGTCACCCGGCACCGCCTCGGCGAGGGCACCGCCTGGTACGTCTCCACCCGACTCGGCCACGAGGGCCTGGACGCGGTGCTCGGCTGGGCCGCCGAGGACGCGTCGATCGCCCCGCGCGCCGACCTGCCCCACGACGTCGAGGTCGTGCGCCGCTCCGGCGAGACGGGCAGCTACCTCTTCGCGATCAATCACACCGCCACCGACGCCAAGGTGTCGCTGGAGACCTCCGGCACCGAACTGCTGACGGGCGAACGCGCCGCCGGCCGCCTCGCGGTCCCGGCGGGAGCCGTCCGGGTCGTACGACTCGACGGCTGAGCCGACTCCCCCTTCGCCCGTGGAGCCGCGAGCCGCGGGCGAAGGGGGTCCCTCCCGCACGAGGGAACCCCACCCCCATCACGTCGAAGGGACGACGGACGACGATGTTCCATCCCAGACGCACCCTCAGGGCCCTGCTGCTGCCGCTCGCCGCGGGACTCGCCCTCACCGCCCTTCCCGCGCAGACCGCCCAGGCGGCGAGCACCCTCACCAACGGCGGCTTCGAGTCCGACGGCACCGGCACCGCGACACCGGCCGGCTGGTCCACATACTCGGCGGCCGGCCAGAACTCCGCCTCCTTCACCGAGGCCGGAGGCCACGGCGGCAGTTACCGCCTGTCCCACTGGGCGTCCACCGCCTACAAGGTGGAGACGTACCAGTACCTCTCGGGCCTGACCAACGGCTCCTACAAGCTGACCGCCTGGGTCCGCTCCGGCGGCGGCCAGAACGCGGCCTACATAGCCCTCAAGAACTGCGGCGGCCTGGACCAGCGCACCGACCTGCCGGTCTCGTCCAGCGGTTGGGTGCACATCGTCACTCCGGTCAGCGTGACCAACAACCAGTGCACCATCAGCATCAACAGTGACGCGAACGCGGGCAACTGGATCAATGTGGACGACCTGGCCTTCACGTCCGGCACGACCGGACTGTCGATCAAGGGCGCCGACATCTCCTCCCTCGCCAAGAGCGAGGCCAAGGGCGGTGTCTACAGGACCGCTTCGGGCGCCACCGGCGACGCGGTCACCATCCTGAAGAACGCCGGCATGAACTACGCGCGCCTGAAGGTCTGGGTCAACCCGGCCGACGGCTACAACAACAAGACGCGCGTCCTCGCCATGGCCAAGCGCGTCAAGGCCGCCGGGCAGAAGCTCCTGGTCGACTTCCACTACTCGGACACCTGGGCCGACCCGGGCGCCCAGTCCAAGCCGGCCGCCTGGGCGAGCCACTCGTACAGCCAGCTCAAGACGGACGTGTACAACCACACCTACGACGTGTTGAACGCGTTGAAGGCCCAGGGCACCACCGCCGACATGGTCCAGGTCGGCAACGAGATCAACGGCGGCATGCTGTGGTCCGAGGGCTCCACCGACAACTGGAGCCAGCTGGCCGGTCTGCTCAACTCCGGCTACAACGCCGTCAAGGCGGTCAGCTCCTCCACCACCGTCGCCCTGCACCTGGCCAAGGGCGGCGACCTGAGCGGCACCCGCTGGTGGTTCGACAACGCCGTCTCCAACGGAGTGAAGTTCGACTCGATCGGCCTGTCGTACTACGGCTACTGGCACGGCACCCTCGCCGACTTCCAGACCACCCTGGACGACGCGGCCTCCCGATACTCCAAGCCGGTGTTCGTAGCCGAGACGGCCTACCCGTTCCGTCTCGACAGCGACGACTCGCTCACCAACCAGATCGACCTGTCCTCCGAACTGGTCTCCGGCTACCCGGCGACCGCGGCCGGCCAGCTGGCCTGGATGAACGCCGTCGCGAACATCGTGGAGGCCGTCCCGAACGGCCGTGGCCTCGGCGTCTTCTACTGGGAGGCGACCTGGACGGCCGTCACCGGCAACGGCTGGGACCCGACCGACGCCGCCTCCGGCAACGGCTGGGAGAACCAGGCCCTGTTCGGCTACGACGACAAGGCCCTGTCCTCCATGTCCTGGTTCAGCCACCGCTGATCCCCGACCCCGTCGAGCAGGGGTCCGGCCGCGCCCCGCGGCCGGGCCCCCGCCCGTTTCGCGACACACTGTCGAAGCGGCACACCCGTTCGGCGGAGAGTGGTGGGGAACTTCGGGAAGAGGCGACAGAGGACAGAGAGATCACCTTCCGGAAAAGCCCGGCAAAAGACCACGGGTACGACCCGCCGCCCACTTTCCCGCCTGCGAGGATGACCGCCTCCTCAAGGAAGGGCGGACCCCTATGGACCGTCGGGCGCCTCTCGTCCCCCTCAGGTACATCACTCTCCCCGGTCACGGCCCCGAAGACGTCGTCGCCGACCCCAGAGGGCGGATCCTGACCGGGGTGTCGGACGGGAGGATCCTGCGCGTCGAGGGTCTCGAGGATCCGCCCACGGCCCGCGTCGAGCACATCGGCGAGATCGGCGGCCGTCCGCTCGGCCTCGAACTCCTCCCGGACGGCGACCTGTTGGTCTGCTGCGCCGACGGCGCCCTGCTGCGCGTCGACCCCGAGGGCGGTTCAGGCAACGTGCGGGTCCTGACCGAGTCGGCGGCGGGGGAGCGGCTGCGTTTCTGCAGCAATGTCGTCGCCCTGCCCGACGGAACCGTCTACTTCACCGTCTCCAGCCAGGTCCACCCCTTGGCGGACTGGATGGGCGACCTCGTCGAACACACCGGCACCGGACGTCTGTTACGCCTCGCCCCCGGTGCCCGTGAGGCCGAAGTCGCCCTGGAGGGTCTGCAGTTCGCCAACGGCCTCGCGCGCAGCGCCGACGACTCCTTCCTGATCGTCGCCGAGACCGGCGCCCGCCGCCTCACCCGCTACTGGCTCACCGGCCCCCGGGCCGGGCAGGCCGAACCCCTCGTCGAGCACCTGCCGGGGTTCCCGGACAACCTGTGGCGCGGCGCGCCCGACGGCCCCGTCTGGGTGGCGCTGGCCGGGCCGCGCGTCCCCCCGCTCGACCTTCTGCACCGGACCGGCCCCGCGGTCCGCGGGCGCGCCGCCCGGCTGGCCCTGAAAGCGCCGTACCGTCCCTCGGCGTGGGCCGGTGTGCTGGCGATCGATGACGAGGGCCGCATCCTGCACCACCTCACCCGCCGCCGCTCCGGATTCCGCATGGTCACGAGCGTCTGCGAGACCGGTGGCCGACTCGTCCTGGGCAGTCTCTGGGAGCGCGGCATCGCGGTCTGTGAGGCGCCCGTGTCCAAATGAGGCGGCGCTACGCTGGTGCCCGGCCGAGATCACCCCGACGAGGGGGGTGGTCCCGGACCGGGCAGGAGAGGTACGACATGACAACCCCGCAGGCCGAGAGCCTGCGCACCAGCGCACCGCGGCGCACCGCCGGGACGGGTCAGCTCCCGGTGGTCGCCGTCGTGTCGGCCGGCGGCGGCATCGGCGCCGCCGCCCGCTACGCGGCCTCCCTGTGGTGGCCCACCCCAACCGCTGGCTTCCCCTGGACCGTCTTCTGGGTGAACGTGATCGGCTGCGCGGTGATCGGCGTCTTCCTGGTCCTCGTCACCGAGGCCATGACCGCCCACCGGCTGGTGCGCCCCTTCTTCGGCACCGGCGTGCTCGGCGGCTTCACCACCTTCTCCACGTACGCCGTCGACCTTCAGAAGCTGTTCGACGGCGGTCGTCCCGGCACCGCCCTGGCCTATCTCGCGGGGACCCTGTGCGCGGCGCTCACAGCGGTGTGGCTCGCGGCCACGGCGACCCGCCGCACTCTGCAGTGGAGGCGACCATGACGAGACTCACCGGCGGCGCCCTGAGGCTGACCGTCTTCGTCGGCGAGAACGACACCTGGCACCGCAAGCCCCTCTACACGGAGATCGTGCACCGCGCCCACGCGGCCGGTCTCGCCGGGGCCAGCGTCTTCCGGGGCATCGAGGGGTTCGGGGCGTCGTCCCTCATCCACACCGCCCGGCTGCTCTCGCTCAGCGAGGACCTGCCGGTGGCGGTCGTCGTCGTGGACACCGAGGAACGGGTGCGGGCGTTCCTGCCCGAGCTCGACGAACTGGTCACGGAGGGCATGGTCACCCTCGATCCGTGCGAGGTGATCAGGTACGTCGGCCGGGGCGAGAAGCAGGGCGAGAAGCGGAGCCGAAGCCGGAGCGGGAGCCGGAGCGGGAATCCGGACGATTCGGGCACGGAGGGTAAGAAGTCGTTGTGAACTGGCTGGTCGTCGTCACCGGCGGCATGATCGGCGCCCCGCTGCGCTATCTGACCGACCGCGCGGTGCAGTCCCGGCACGACTCCGTCTTCCCCTGGGGCACCTTCGTCGTCAACATCACCGGCTGCCTGATCCTCGGCACGCTGACCGGCGCCGCCGGTGTCGGCCCCGACCTGCGGTTGTTTCTGGGGACCGGGCTGTGCGGGGCCCTGACGACGTACTCGACGTTCTCGTACGAGACGCTCCGGCTCACCGAGACCGGCGCGGGCCTGTATGCCGCCGCCAATGCCGTGGCGAGCGTCGTCGTCGGCCTCGGGGCCGCTTTCGCCGGGGTGGCGGTCGGCCAGTCGGTGTGGCCATGAGCGGCTGAGCCGGCTGCGGGCCTGGTAGGACTGTGTACGACACCGGAGCGTCTACAACGCTGTCGACCGATTCGTCTCCTCAGAACTGGATTCCATGAGCGCCATCTCCGTCGGCCAAGCCGTCGTCCTCGGAGCCGTCGAGGGAGTGACCGAGTTCCTCCCCGTCTCCTCGACCGGACATCTGAAGATCACCGAAGGCCTGATGCACATCCCGGTCGACGACGACGCCGTCGTCGGGTTCTCGGCCGTGATCCAGGTCGGGGCGATCGCCGCCGTGCTCGTGTACTTCCGCAAGGACATCGTGCGGATCGTGTCGGCCTGGTTCCGCGGACTGCGCCACCGCGAGGAGCGACAGCACCACGACTACAAGTTCGCCTGGTGGGTGATCTACGCGACCATCCCGATCGTCGTCGTGGGCCTCGCCGCCAAACCGCTCATCGAGGGCCCGCTGGCCTCGCTGTGGGTCGTCGCGGGCTCGCTGATCGTCGGCAGCGGCGTGATGTGGGCGGCCGACCAGATGGGCCGCCACAAGCGGGGCGAGGACGACACCTCGTTCAAGGACGCGATGCTGGTCGGCAGCTCCCAGATCCTCGCGCTGCTCTTCCCCGGTTTCTCCCGTTCCGGCGCCACCATGTCCACCGCGCTCATGCTCGACCTGGACCGGGTCGCCGCCACCCGGCTGTCGTTCTTCCTCGGCATCCCCGCCCTGACCGGCGCCGGAATCTACGAGCTGAAGGACGCCCTGGGCACCGGCGCGGGCGCGGCGCCCCTGGCCGTCGGCACGGCCGTGTCCTTCGTCGTCGCCTACGCCTCCATCGCCTGGCTGCTGAAGTTCGTCGCCAAGCACTCCTTCAACGCGTTCGTCGTCTACCGCATCGTCGTCGGCCTGGCCCTGTTCGGCCTGCTGGCCACCGGAGTCCTCGACAGCTGAGCCCCCACCAGGGCCACACCACCCGGCCCCCGATACGCCCCCCGCCCTGCCCAGCACCCACCGGTTCTGGTCAGCGGCGACCGGCCCTGAGCAGCGCCCACCGGCCCTGAGCAGTGCCCACCGCACCGGTTCTGGCCAACGGCGACCGGTGTTGAGCGGTGGCCCCCGCGCTAACCGGTGGCCACCGGTTCTGGCCGACGGCCACCCGTTCTGGGCAGGGGCCACCGGCGCTGTGCAGTGCCCGCCGGTCTGGGCAGCGGCGACCGGCCCTGAGCAGCGCCCACCGGGCCTGCCCAGCACCCACCGCGTTGAGCAGCGCCCGCCCCGGTCTGGTCAGCGGCGACCGGCCCTGAGCAGCGCCCACCGGCCCTGAGCAGTGCCCACCGCACCGGTTCTGGCCAACGGCGACCGGTGTTGAGCGGTGGCCCCCGCGCTGACCGGTGGCCACCGTAGTGCTCCGCGGCGAAAGTCCTTCAGGGGGCGGGAAGTTGTCTTTCAGGGATCCCGCTGCCTGAATTTTTTGTTTCTGGGCGTCTTGACAGCGGCCTTGGGCCACCCGGAGTATCACTCCCGTGAACCTGTCAGACAGCCAGACAGGTGGTCGGGGCCCGCGGCGCGTCAGCGCGATGGAAGCGGTCCTCACCCACCTCCGCGGCGCCATCGAGCGCGGCGAGTACGCCATCGGCGACAAGCTTCCCTCCGAGGCCGAGCTCTGCCGCACCCTCGAGGTGTCCCGGCCCGTCCTGCGGGAGGCGCTGCGCGCCCTGCAGACCATGGGCCTGACGGTCGCCAAGACCGGCAAGGGCACCTTCGTGATCGCGAACACCGTCGAGGACCCCACCTTCGGCGACTACGCGGCCAGCGACCTGCTCGAGGTGCGCCGCCACGTCGAGATCCCGGTCGCCGGGTACGCGGCGCTGCGCCGCACCCCGGAGAACCTGGACCACCTGGCCCATCTGCTCGACCGCATGGAGCGGGAGACGGACACCACCGCGTGGGTCGCGATGGACACCCTCTTCCACCTGGCCGTCGCCGAGGCCGCCCAGAACCCGGTCTTCCGCCGGGTCATCGAGGAGATCCGGGACGCACTGGCGCGTCAGTCGGCCTTCCTCAACGAGCTGGGCGGACGGCGCGAGCAGTCCAACCGCGAGCACCGGGCGATCGTCGAGGCGCTGATCGACGGTTCCGAGCCCGACGCGGTGGAGGCGATGAGCCACCACCTCGACCGCGTCGAGACGACCCTCACCGACATCGTGCGCGCCCCGCGCACGAACCCTCACCTGGAAGGCGGACCCGCGGCGTGAGCGACCAGCACCTCAAAGACGAGACGCGTACCTCCCCCCGTCACGTCGACGCCGGAGACGAGGGCTACAGCAAGTCGCTGAAGTCCCGTCACGTCAACATGATCGCCATCGGCGGCGCCATCGGCACCGGCCTCTTCCTGGGCGCCGGCGGCCGGCTCGCCGACGCCGGACCCTCCCTGTTCATCGCCTACGCGGTCTGCGGCGTCTTCGCCTTCCTCGTCGTGCGCGCCCTCGGCGAACTCGTCCTGTACCGCCCGTCCTCCGGCGCGTTCGTGTCCTACGCCCGCGAGTTCCTCGGCGAGAAGGGCGCGTACACGGCCGGCTGGATGTACTTCCTGAACTGGGCCACCACCGGCATCGCCGACATCACCGCGGTCGCCACCTACACCCACTACTGGGGCATGTTCTCCGACATCCCGCAGTGGGTGATCGCGCTGATCGCCCTGGCCGTGGTGCTCACCGTGAACCTGATCTCGGTGAAGATCTTCGGCGAACTGGAGTTCTGGTTCGCCATCGTGAAGGTCAGCGCACTGGTGATCTTCATGTGCATCGGCATCTTCCTGCTGGTCACCCAGCACCAGGTCGACGGCACCACCCCCGGCCCGTCCCTGATCACCGACAACGGCGGCGTCTTCCCCAACGGCCTGCTGCCCATGCTGCTGATCATCCAGGGCGTCGTCTTCGCCTACGCCTCGGTCGAACTGGTCGGCGTCGCCGCCGGTGAGACCGAGAACCCCGAGAAGATCATGCCGAAGGCGATCAACTCGATCATGTGGCGGGTCGGCCTGTTCTACGTCGGCTCGGTCGTCCTGCTGTCGATGCTGCTGCCGTGGAACAAGTACACGTCCGGCGAGAGCCCCTTCGTGACGGTCCTGTCCAACATAGGCATCCCGGCGGCGGGCGGCGTGATGAACCTGGTCGTGCTCACCGCGGCCATGTCCTCGCTCAACTCCGGCCTGTACTCCACCGGCCGCATCCTGCGCTCCATGGCGATGTCCGGCTCCGCCCCGAAGTTCACCTCGGTCATGAGCCGCAGCCAGGTCCCGTACGGCGGCATTCTGCTCACGAGCGGTATCTGTGTCCTGGGCGTCGGCCTGAACTTCGTCGTCCCGGCGGACGCCTTCGAGATCGTCCTCAACTTCGCGGCGATCGGCATCCTCTCCACCTGGGGCATGATCATGATCTGTCACTTCCTCTTCTGGCAGAAGACCCAGAAGGGCGAGCTGACCCGCCCGAGCTACCGGCTCCCGGGCTCCCCGTGGACCGAACTCGTGACCCTGGTCTTCCTCGTCTCGGTCCTCGTCCTCATGTACGCCGACGGCGGCGCGGGCCGCACCACGGTGCTGTGCCTGCCGCTGATCGTCGCGGCGCTCGTCGCCGGCTGGTACGCCATCCGCCGCAACCTCGCGCGCACCGCGGCCAAGGCCGACGCGTGAGTCCGGCGCCCGCCCACGACAACCCACAAGTGATCCAGGCAGTGATGTACAGCAGTTCCCTCGCGCACGCCCCCGCGATCCGTGAACCCCTCCACGCCCCCGTCGCCCACCTCGTGCGCGGCGGCGTGACGGAGGGGATCCACTACGGCTCCGTCGTCGTCCTCGGCACGAGCGGTCAGGTCGACTTCCAGCTCGGCGACATCGAGGCCGCGTTCTACCCGCGCTCGGCGCTCAAGCCCGTCCAGGCCGTCGCCATGCTGCGGGCCGGCCTGCCGCTCGACGGCGAGCTGCTCTCGCTCGCCGCCGCCAGCCACTCCGGCGAGGAACGCCACCTCGCCGGCACCCGGCGGATCCTCGAGCTGGCGGGCGTCACGGAGGAGGACCTGCGCAACGTCAAGGACATGCCGTACGACCCGGCGGTCCGCGACGCGTGGACACGCGAGGGCCGTGAGCCCTCCCGGCTGGCCCAGAACTGCTCCGGCAAGCACGCGGCCATGCTGTACACCTGCAAGCTCAACGGCTGGTCCCTCGACGGCTACCTCGAGCCGGAGCACCCGCTCCAGCAGGCGATCGCCGAGATCGTCGAGGACCTCACCGGGCAGCTGATCGCACGGGTCACCGTCGACGGGTGCGGCGCCCCTCTCTTCTCCGTCTCTCTGCACGGCCTCGCCAGGGCCGCCGCCCGCATCACCACCGCGGCCCCGGACACCCCGGAGGCGCGGGTGGCGGACGCCATGCGCGACCACGCCGAGATGGCCTCGGGCGCGGGCCGGGACGTCGCCGCCCTGATGCGGGCCGTCCCCGGCCTGCTCGCCAAGGACGGCTTCGAGGGCGTCGAGGTCGCCGCGCTCCCGGACGGCCGCGCCGTCGCAGTCAAGATCTCCGACGGCGCGAACCGCGCCCGCGTCCCGGTGACGGCGGCCGCCCTCGCCCGCGCAGGCGTGGACCCCGCCCTCCTCATCGAGTTCGCGGGCGAACCCCTCCTCGGCGGCGGCGAACCGGTCGGCTGCGTCCACCCGGTACGCGCGCTGGACCCGGTCACGGTACGGGCCTGCGCCTGACGGTTTCCGGCCGCCACCGTGGGTGTCGCGCGGCGCGGGAGGGCGCCGGTCGGGCCGTCCGTCCGGCACGGACCAGCAGACCGAGGCGGACGGCGTCCGTCCGGGCCGTCGGGCCGCCGCGACGCGGACCCGCTGGTCTGGCGCCCCCCGCCTGCCACCGCGCCGCCTGCCTGCCCGGCCCCCGGAGTACGGCACCCGGCCAGGCACCGGCCCCCGGTGGCCGCCGCTCCCGCGCGGCCCGGTCGTCGGGTGTCCTCCCGGCGCCCGGCTCCTGAACCCGCCGGTCCGGTCACCACCGGACCGGTGCCCGGTCGGCTCGGGCGGGCGTCATCCCGTACCGCCCGAGCCGACCGCCACCAACCCCCGGACGTCACCCGCTCCCCTCACCCTCACCCCTCAGAAAGAGGCCGCACCCTCATGACCGTCGCCGCCACCCGCAGTGAACACGATCTGCTCGGGGACCGGGACGTCCCCGCCGACGCGTACTGGGGTGTCCACACCCTGCGCGCCACGGAGAACTTCCCCATCACCGGGACGCCGATCTCCGCCTACCCCCACCTCATCGACGCCCTCGCCGCCGTCAAGGAGGCCGCGGCGCTCGCCAACCAGGAGCTCGGTCTGCTGGCGTCGGACAAGGCGGCCGCCATCGTCGCCGCCTGCCGTGAGATCCGGGCCGGGAAGCTGCACGACCAGTTCGTCGTCGACGTCGTCCAGGGCGGTGCCGGGACCTCGACCAACATGAACGCCAACGAGGTCGTCGCCAACCGTGCGCTGGAGCTGCTCGGCCACGCCAAGGGGGAGTACCGGTACCTGCACCCCAACGAGGACGTCAACCTCGGGCAGTCCACCAACGACGTGTACCCGACCGCCGTCAAGGTCGCGACCGTGTTCGCCGTGCGCGGGCTGCTCAAGGCGATGGCCGTGCTCCAGGACGCCTTCGGCCGCAAGGCGGTCGAGTTCCGGGACGTGCTGAAGATGGGCCGTACCCAACTCCAGGACGCGGTGCCGATGACCCTCGGCCAGGAGTTCTCGGCGTACGCCGTCATGCTCGACGAGGACCGCAGCCGCCTCGCCGAGGCCGTCGAGCTGATCCACGAGATCAACCTCGGCGCCACGGCCATCGGGACGGGACTCAACGCCCCGGCCGGATACGCCGAGTCGGCCCGCCGTCACCTCGCCGAGATCACCGGGCTGCCCCTCGTCACCGCCGCGAACCTCGTCGAAGCCACCCAGGACTGCGGTGCGTTCGTCCAGATGTCGGGGGTGCTCAAGCGCGTCGCCGTCAAGCTCTCCAAGAGCTGCAACGACCTGCGGCTGCTGTCCTCCGGGCCGCGCGCCGGCCTCGGCGAGATCAACCTGCCGCCGGTCCAGGCGGGTTCGTCGATCATGCCCGGCAAGGTCAACCCGGTGATCCCCGAGGTCGTCAACCAGGTCGCCTTCGAGGTGATCGGCAACGACGTCACCATCACCATGGCCGCCGAGGCAGGACAGCTCCAGCTCAACGCCTTCGAGCCGATCATCCTGCACTCCCTGTCGGAGTCCATCACCCACCTGCGCGCCGCCTGCCTCACCCTCGCCGAGCGCTGCGTGAACGGCATCACCGCCAACACCGAGGCGCTGCGCGCGAGCGTGGAGAACTCCATCGGCCTGGTCACCGCCCTCAACCCGCACATCGGGTACACGGCGGCCACCGACATCGCCAAGGAGGCCCTCGTCACCGGCCGCGGCGTCGCCGAACTCGTCCTGGAGAAGGGCCTGTTGCCCGCCGAGCGACTCGCCGATCTGCTGCGCCCCGAGGTCCTCGCCGGCAGCGGCTCGCCCCTCGGGTAACACCTTCTGGACCTGCGACGAACGCGCCAGGACCAGCACGGAGGCACAATGGTGATCATGACAACGACGTCGTCCCTGCCCTTCCAGCCGGTCCTGGAACGCATCGCCGAGGAGATGGAGCGCACCCCCGGCCGCGGGCGGCCCGCCGACTACATCCCGGCGCTCGCCGCCCGCGATCCGCGCAGCTTCGGCATGGCCGTCGCGGAACTGGACGGCACGGTGTACGGCGTGGGGGACTGGCGGGAGCCGTTCTCCACCCAGTCCCTCACCAAGGTCTTCACCCTCGCCCTCGACCTGGCCCGCGAGGGCGACGAGCTCTGGGAGCACGTGGGCCGCGAACCCTCCGGCAACCCCTTCAACTCCCTGGTCCAGCTGGAGTACGAGAACGGCATCCCGCGCAACCCGTTCATCAACGCGGGCGCGCTCGTCGTCACCGACCGCCTCCAGGCCCGTACCGGAGACGCCTGCGGCGAACTCCTGGATTTTCTGCGCGCAGAGAGCGGCAACCCCGCGCTCGACTTCGACGAGGCGGTCGCCGCCTCCGAGTCCGCGCACGGCGACCGCAACGCCGCCCTCGCCCATTTCATGGCGTCCTACGGCAACATCGACAACGACGTGCCGGTCCTCCTCGACCAGTACTTCCGTCAGTGCTCCCTGACCGCCTCCTGCGCCGACCTCGCCCTGGCCACCGGCTTCCTAGCCCGGCACGGCGTCCGCGCCGACGGCTCCCGGCTGCTCACCCGCAGCCAGGCCAAGCAGGTCAACGCGGTGATGCTGACCTGCGGGACGTACGACGCCGCCGGCGACTTCGCCTACCGCGTCGGACTGCCCGGCAAGAGCGGTGTGGGCGGCGGCATCATCGCCGTCGTGCCGGGCCGCTGCACGCTGTGCGTGTGGAGCCCGGGCCTGGACGAACGCGGCAACTCCGTGGCGGGAGTGGCAGCCCTGGACCGGTTCACGACCCTGACCGGGCTGTCGGTGTTCTGACCCCGGCGTATAGCCCGACTCGTCTGCCGCCATCTGTGGCTTTGCTTGGGAAAGGGCCTCTGACCCGCGTCGGAGGCCCTTTCCGGTCTTTCGGGGGTTTGCCGTGTTAGGCGGCGAAAAGTCCCTCGGAAGTCCCTCGGACAGGGCTGAAAGTCCCTGAAAAGTCCCTGGAGCGGAGGGGCGGACGACGCCTCTGAGCTGGTTCGGGTCGATGGGACATCACGCTGTCCCGCCCAGTGCCGGGACGACCACCGGTAGCAGAGCGACGAACACCGCCACCAGAAATGGTCTCTGGCCACGCCCGCGGACCAGGTGTCGGATGCCGCCCGTGACGGACACCGCGGCTGCCAGGAGAAGGTGCAGGCGTAGAGCGGCAGTGGGATCAGCGATCCAGGTCACTCATGCTGTGACCGGGGGCGATGACGGACACCCGTCTGCACGTGCTTCGACGTGGGAGGTGCACAAGCCCCTTGCGTGGGCGGGCACTTGGCCGCCGAGGGCCCTGCGTCAGAGCGGGAGGTCGTCGGGGAGTACCCGGAAACGCCTTGTAGCGGCCCAACGGGCGTATGGCCCGGAAGTCTCGTCGGTCGAGGTTGAGAATCGCGTTCGGGCCACGTGCCGCGAGGCTCAGCGTGGGCAGTGGCGGCGCCACGATGTGTCACTGGACTCGCCGCCCGTTGCCTGCCGGCGCACGGATGACGGGCCGTTCCGTCCGGTGCCCCGTACCCGGAGTGGGGGCGCCGGACGGAACTACGCCGTCGGGGAGGTGGGCACCGCTCAGGAGGTGAGCAGCGAGAGGTTCACTGTGTTGGCGATGGCCTGCATGCCCGCGCTGTTGGGGTGCAGATGGTCGCCGCTGTCGTAGGCGGGGAGCAGTTGCGCCGGGTTGGCCGGGTCCCGGAGTGCCGCGTCGAAGTCGATCACCGCGTCGAAGGCGCCGCTGGTGCGGATCCAGTTGTTGACCTGGGTGCGGATGGCGGCCTTGGCGGCGGTCTGCGTGGAGTTCGGCAGGATCGTGCCGCCGATGATCCGGACACCGGCCGTGTGCGCCTGGTTGATCATGGTCTGGTAGCCGGCGATGATCTGGTCGGCGGTGACGCTGGTGTTGTTGATGTCGTTGATGCCCTCCAGCACGATGGCGTTCTTCACGCCCGGCTGGGTCAGGACGTCGTGGGAGAACCGGGTCACGGCCGCGATGCCCGCGTCGACCACGCCGAGGCGCTGGCCGCCGGACTCGGCCTGCAGCCGCCGGGCGAGGTAGTCGGGCCAGCGCTGGTTGGCGTTGTCGGTGGCGCTGGAGCCGTCGGTGATGGAGTCGCCGATGGCCACGACGGTTCCCTTGGCCGTGGGTGACACGACGTCGAGTCCGGCGACGTAGAACCAGCGGGCCGTGGTGGTGGTGAAGTTCGGCGGGGCGCCCGCCGCCGCGGCTGCGCGAGCTGTTCGGCATCCGCACGCTGCACGAGTGGTGGCCGCTGGACGCCGGGGAGAGCGTCGCCTGCGAGGGCTTCCACGGGTCCCTGTGGTCCGAGGAGCTGGAGGCCGACGGCACCGCCGACGAGACCGTGCCGTACAAGGGCGGTGAACTCGACGGACTGCCCGCCGTCCTGCGCAAGGACCGGGCCTGGTACGTCTCCACGCTCCCCGAGCCGGACGCCCTGCGCGACCTGCTGGCCCGTATCGCGGCCGGCACGGGCGTGCGCCCGGTCCTCGACGGCCTCCCCGAGCAGGTCGAGGCGGTACGGCGGGGCGAGGTGCTGTTCGTGCTCAACCACGGCCGGGAACCGGTGACCGTGGAGGTACCCGGCACCCACCGCGACCTGCTGACCGGAACGGCCGTCACGGATCGGGTCACCCTCGGCCGCTACGACGCGGCGGTGCTCTGCCCATGACCGCGATCGACGGGCTCGTCCACGGCACCCGGGAGGCACACCCGGCCACCCACCGCGCCCTCGAACTGCGCGGCGCCGAGGACGACTCCGCGCACGGCCACCTCCACCACGCGCTCATCGCGGCCAGGCTCAGGGACCTCTACGAGGCGGACGCCGCGCACACCCTGCCCGCCGTACTGATCGAGATGCTTGTCCAGTCGACCCCCCACCGGCTGGTTCTCCTGCCCGCGCTGCCGCCCGAACTCCCGGCGGGCCGACTCACTAGCCTGCAGCCGACGCGCACCGTCCGTATCGAAGTCAGAACTTCTCCCGGCGCGGCCGAGCCGATCGATCTCGTCGCCGGAGAGGACCACGTCCTCAGCACGAGGGCGTGGTAGCAACCCCTGCATTTCCCCCCACCCATGGAAGGGACACCATGGACAGAAGTGGAATACGCAAGCTCACGATGGCGGTGCTCGCCCCGGTGATGGCTCTCGGTGCCACCGTCGGCCTGGCCTCCGCCCCTGCCTCCGCCGCCGTCTGGAACTCCTGCGACCAGTGGGGCAACACCAGCCTCGACGGCTACACGCTCTACAACAACATCTGGGGCTCCGGCGCCGGCGGCCAGTGCACCTGGGCCAACTCCGGGACCAACTGGGGTGTGTGGGCCGATCACCCCAACACCGGCGGCATCAAGTCGTACCCCAACTCGACGAAGACGATCAACAAGACGATCGACTCCCTCGGCTGGCTCACCAGCAACTACAACGTCAGCGTCCCGTCGTCCGGCGCGTACAACACGTCGTACGACATCTGGGACAACGACCACGACTACGAGATCATGCTCTGGGTCAACTACAACGGAGCGGTCGGCCCGATCGGCTCCTACCAGGGCAACGTCACGCTCGGCGGCCACAACTGGAACGTCTACAAGGGAAGCAACGGCTCCAACGAGGTCTTCTCGTTCCTGCGGACCTCCGACTCCACCTCCGGCACCGTGGACATCAAGCCGGTCCTCAACTGGATCGCCTACACCAAGGGCTGGATGCCCGGCAACGAGGTCATCGGCGACGTCCAGTTCGGCTATGAGATCACCTCGTCGGCCGGCGGACTCAACTTCAACACCAACAACCTGACCATCAACGGAGGCTGACCCCAGTGGCCTTGTAGGGCCCCGCCCCGCACGCGGGGCGGGGCCCATGTGGTCAGCAGGTCGAGTTGGTCTGGGGACCGAGTCTTGCGGGGGTGCGACAATGGCGGCCGCAGCGGCTAGGGATGGGGGCAGGGCTACCGTGCCGGACAACCGAGAGGGAACACCTTCGGCGGAGGAGCAGCGGGATCGCGGCGCGGGCCCCGTATCGGTGACGATCGCGTACATCGCCGAGTCCGCGGGCGTCTCGGTGCCCACGGTGTCGAAGGTGCTCAACGGCCGGTCGGGGGTGTCGGACGAGACGCGGGCCCGCGTCGAGGAACTGATCCAACAGTACGGTTACCGCAAGCCCCCCAAGAACCGCACCAACCTCGTGGAGCTGGTGTTCCGCGAGTTGGAGAGCATGTGGGCCGTGGAGATCATCCGCGGCGTCGAGCGCGTGGCCCGCAAGAACCGGGTCGGCGTACTGGTGTCGGAGTTCGGACTCCATGACACCTCGGGCATGACCATCGACGACACGGTCGGCCGACGCCCCCAGTGCGTGCTGTCAGTGGCGCAACTCTCCGAAGCGGAGCGGGAGCAGCTGACGGCGAAGGGCATCCCGTTCGTCGTCTTCGACCCGATCGACGAGTTGCCGGACGATGTTCCGTTCGTGGGTGCCACGAACTGGAGAGGCGGTCAGGCGGCGACCCGGCATCTGCTCGGCCTGGGGCACCGGCGCATCGCCATGATCAGCGGCCCGGACCACCCCTTCTGCCTCGCCCGGCTGTCCGGTCACGTGTCGGCTCTCGCGGAAGCCGGACTGCCGCTGGAATCCGACCTCGTGGTGAAGACCCAGCTCACGCGCGAGCACGGGTACACCGCGGCGCGGGAGCTGCTGTCCCGCCCCGATCGTCCCACCGCCGTGTTCACCGCCAACGACATGCAGGCGCTCGGCGTCTATCAGGCAGCGCGCGAGCTGGGCCTGCGCATCCCGCACGACCTCAGCGTCGTGGGCTTCGACGACGTACCGGCCGTGGCCTGGATGGATCCGCCCCTGACCACCGTCCACCAGCCGTTGGCCGAGATGGCGGCAGCCGCCACCGAGTTGGCGCTGGCGCTCGGCCGGGGTGAGCAGGTGCCGCAGGTGGGGTTGGAGATCGCCACCACTTTGACCGTCCGGGAGAGCACGGCTCCGCCGAAAGCGGAGTGAGTGACTGCGGAGCAGCCGTGCATCGCCTGGAACGCGGGGTCAGTGGCGCCCGGCGCCGATGTGCCCCCCGGAACCGGAGCCCGGAAAGGGCTCCAAATCCCGGGAGGCGCGGGGTTCATCCGGCGGTCAGAGTGGTCCACTTCTGGTTGGCACCGCCGTTGCAGTCCCACAGGTGGAGCTGCGTGCCGTCGGTCGTGGAGGAGCCCGGAATGTCGAGGCAGCGGCCGGAGGCGGGGTTGCGGTAGCCGCCGTTGTAGGGCTGCCAGACCTGGTTGGAGCCGCCGTGGCAGGACCAGATCTGCACCTTGGTGCCGTTGGCGGTGCCGCCGCCGGCGGCGTCGAGGCACTTGCCCATGGAGCGCAGGGTGCCGTCGGTGTAGGCGGACCAGAGCTGGTTGGCACTGCCGGTGCAGCCCCAGATCTGGGCCGCTGTCCCGTCGGCGGTGTTGGCACCGTTGACGTCCAGGCACTTGCCGCCGATGCCGGACTCCACGCGGGCGGGGGCGGGGGCGGGGTTCTTCAGCCACCCGGCGCTGTCCGCGGTCTGGACGCCGCGGTGGAAGGCGTCGGCCATCTTCTGGTAGCCCGAGTCGTTGGGATGCAGGGTGTCGGCCAGGTCCGCCGTGGTCAGGCTGCTCATGTCCACGTACGCGACGCGCTTGCCCGCGGCCTGCGCGTCGCTCACGATCCGGGGGATGGCCTGGTTGTACGCGGCCCTGTACTGCTCCTCCGAGCCGCTGGTGGACACGACCAGGGAGGCCACGAGGACGGTCGCGTCGGGGGCGGCGGCGGTGATCTGGTTGACCAGCGACTTCAGCCGGTCGGTGGCGGTGGAGACCTGGTAGCTCTCGTTGAGGTCGTTGGTGCCGAGATGCAGCGTCACGACGTTGGGCCGGTAGCGGGTCAGTGAGGCGTCGGCGAGTGCGGCGATCTGGTGGATCTTGTACCCGGAGTGGCCTTCGTTGTCGGGGTCCGACATCGAACCGGCCCGCCCCGTGCCCACAAAGTCCAGCGGATGGCCGTCTGCCGCAAGCCTGTTCCACAACGGAGCCCGGTAGCCGTTGCCCGTACTGCTTCCCACACCCCAGGTTATCGAGTCGCCCAACGGCATGACCCGCAAGGGCGTGGTCGAGGCGGCGGAGGCAGGGGCCACACCAGCTGCCGTCACCCCGAGTGCGGCGGCGACAAGCGTGACCAGGGGAACAAACCAGGATCTTTTCATGCAGGTGTCCTCTTCGGTGAGTGAGTGCTGAATCGACGGAACTGATCGCCGTATGTGTCGGTGACACGGGTGAGTTCGTCACCGGCACGAGAAGGCCGGGCCGCTGCCCGGTGTCACCCGTCCTGTGCGGGAGGCACCGGCGCGGTGGCGAGGACGCGGACGTCCCAGGCGCCGAGCTGCACGGGTGTCCCGGCCGGGACCACGCTGCCGTCCAGGGCGTCGGTCAGGTCAACCGGGGCTGGGGCGGTGGCCGGCTGCCAGCTCCAGTTGTGGACGACGTGGACGCGCCGGCCGTCGGGGGCGGTGCCGGTGGCGACGGTGACCGAGTCCGGCAGGCCCTGCCAGCCGCTGCGCGGGGAGGGCGCGAGCCACGCGGCGAGCGCGCGGGCCAGGTCGCGGCCGGGCACGGTGCCGACGCAGGTGACGCGGCCCGCGCCGTGGCGGCGGGTGGTGACGGCGGGCCAGCGTCCGAAGTGCGGGTGGTCGTACTCGGCCAGGACGTCGGCGTCCTCGACGGCCAGGCCCTCCACCCAGCGGGTGGCCACCGCCTCGCCCGGCAGCTGGAGCGGGCTGTCAGGCGCGGTGCGCAGCGGCAGGTCGGCGTGGAGGTTGCTGAACTCGTCGTACCGGACGCCCGCGGCCTGAACCAGCCGCGCCGGTGTCACCTCGTGGCGTGCCCGCGCCTCGTGGTCGCCGTAACCGGTGCGGGGGCCGAGGACGAGGTGGCCGCCCGCCGCCGCGTAGGCGCCGAGCCAGTCGAGCATCCCGTCGTCCGCCACGTACAGCGCGGGGGCGATGAGTACGGGATGCAGCTCGGCCGCCGACTCCGGGGCCAGTCCCGGGCGTTCGCCGCGCGGATCGTGCAACTGGCGGGCGTGCAGGATCCGCACCTGGCGCCCCGCCTCGAACGCACCCCGGTAGAACGGGTCGAAGACGCCCTCGTACGCACCCGCGTCCGGACCGCCGTCGGCACCGGCGAGCGGCGGGTGCTTGCGCATCAGCCACTTGCTCGGCGCCGAGTACACCATCGCGATGTCGGCGTCCGGTGTGATCCCGGCGACCAGGTCACCGGCCCGCTCGAACTCGGCGCCCAGCCGGGCGAGTTCACCGTAGACGCGACCCGGTCGTCCGCTGTGCGGGAGGATCCCGCCCCAGTACGTCTCGGCGCCGAAGTGCAGCGTGTGCCAGTGCCAGTACTCGATCATGCGGGCGCCGCGCGCGACCAGCGCCCACGCAGCCTGCCGCCACTGACCGTCGAAGGCGGGCCGGTTGTCCGAAGGGCCGCCGATGGCCTGGGCGTTGGTCTCCGTGATGAGGAACGGCTCCTGGCGGGAGGAGTAGATCCGGTCCGCGCTCTGGTGCAGGGCCCACGCCCCGTACGCCATCCACTGCTGCGGCAGCTTCTCGCGCGGCGGCTCGGGCATCGTGAGGCTGTCCTGCATGTCGTAGTACGGGTTGCCCGCGGTGACGTCCAGGCTGTCGGTGAGCTCGTCGTCCTCCAGGCCGGGAGAGCCGTAGGCGAGGCAGGTGGTGACGAACTGGCCGGGCCTCGCGTACTCGCGCACGATGCCGGCCTGCCGCGCGATGAACTCGGTGGTCTGGCGTACCTGGAACGCCTGCCAGGCCAGGTCGTACTGCGGCTGCGCGTTGCCCTCCGGCTTCCACAGGTCGGCCCAGGTGGACAGCCGGTGCGACCAGTACACCAGCCCCCACTCGCGGTTGAGGGTCTCGACGTCGCCGTACCGCTGCCGCAGGTCGTCGACGAACCGCTGGAAGACACCGTGGTTGTGCGGCAGTCGCGGGCCCGGCTCGTTGTCGACCTGGAAGCCGATCACCGCGGGATGGGCGGCGTAGCGGGCCACGACCGCGCGGATCACCCGCTCGGCGTGGAAGCGGAAGGCGGGGTGCGTGATGTCGACCTCCTGCCGGGCGCCCCACGCGGCGCGGCGCCCGGCGGCGTCCTCGGCGGCGATCTCCGGGTACTGCCGGGCCAGCCACGGCGGCACCGCGTAGGTGGGAGTGCCGAGCACGACCGAGATGCCGCGCTCGTGGGCGCCGTCGAGGACGGGTTGCAGCCAGTCGAGTTCGAAGCGACCGTTCTCCGGCTCCCAGGTGGACCACACCGACTCGCCGACCCGGATGACGGTGAACTTCGCCTCCGCCATGAGATCGAGGTCGGTCTTGAGCCGTTCGTACGGCTGGTACTCGTGGTAGTAAGCGGCGCCGAACAGGACGCGTGCGGGCAGATGAGTCATGCGGAGTCCTTGAGGAGGCGGAGGGTCCGGGGCAGGGGGTGGTGGCTGGCCGGTCGGAGGTCGAAACGGCTTACGACGGCTGTGCCGGACCGGTGCTCTGACGCACCGTCAACGTGGGTGCCAGCAGTACGCGTTCGTCTTCCGGTGCGGTGTCCTGTGACACGGCGTCCAAGCGGCGCAGTACCTGCTCGACCGCCATCCGGCCCAGTTCCGTGGCCGGTCCCGACACGGAGGTGAGGGCGGGCGTCTGCTGCTCGGCGAGCTGTTCCGGGCAGAGGGCGACCACCGAGGCGCTCTCGGGGACCGTCCGCCCGCCGGTGCGCAGCAGATCGAGCAGCGGGCCGATCGCCCCCTCGTTCTGTACGACGAACCCGGTGGTTGCCGGCCGCTCCGCGAAGACACGGTCGAGCACCTGGGCGGTGCTCGCGTACGTGCCCTCGCACGGGCGGTGCAGAAAGCGCAGGCCGCGTTCCGCGGCCCGTTCGGCGAACCCGGCGAGGGTGCGTTCGGCGTACCCGGCGTGCCGTTCGTAGATCCGGGAGCCGTAGCCGATGAAGGCGATGTCCCGATGGCCGAGATCGGCGAGATGGTCCGCGCACAGGCCCCCGGCGGTCGCGAAGTCGTGGTCCACGCAGGACAGTTGGCGCGTGTCGTCGGGCAGGCCGATGAGCGCGGCCTGCGTGCCCTGCTCCCGCAGCACCGGGATGCGCGGGTCGTCGAGCTCGACGTCCATGAGGATCACGCCGTCCGCGAGGCCGCTCGCCGCGACGCGCCGCACGCCCTCGGGGCCTTCGTCGCTCGTGATCAGCAGGACGTCGTACGCGTGACGGCGGGCGGTCGTGGTGACGGAGAGGGCGATCTCCATCATGACCGGGACGTACATGTCGGCGCGCAGCGGCATGACCAGGGCGATGATGTGCGAGCGGCGACCCGCCAGCGCCCTGGCGCCGGCGTTGGGGTGGTAGCCGAGCTCGGCCACGGAGCGCTGCACGCGGCGCCGGGTCGCCTCGGACACCGAGGTCCGGCCGTTGAGCACGTAGCTGACCGTGCTCGTCGAGACGCCCGCGCGCCGGGCCACGTCCGCGATGGTCACCATGGTGGCCTCTCGGCTTCCTTCCGGTCGAAGAGCGTCGAAGCGCTTCACCCCGCGACGCAAGGTAATGGGATGTTTCCAGGGAAACAAGGGTCCCAGCTAAAAGAAACTTTCATCAATTCGGGCATTGACATCCAATCAAAAGGGATGGCAGCGTCGAAGCGCTTCACCAGCTGTCTCTCCCGCTCATCGAGGGGTTCCTCCCGTGGGTTCTGCTGTCCAGTCCGAAGCCGACCGGCTGCCGTTCCGTGATCCCGCGCTCCCGTGGGACAAGCGCGTCGACGACCTGCTGCAACGGCTCACGCTCGACGAGAGGATCGCGCTGCTGCACCAGTACGCTCCGTCCGTCGAGCGCCTGGGCGTCGCCTCCTTCCGCACCGGCACGGAGGCCCTGCACGGCGTGGCCTGGCTCGGCGAGGCCACCGTCTTCCCGCAAGCGGTGGGGCTCGGCGCCACCTGGGACGAGGACCTCGTGCACGAGGTCGCCACGGCCGTGTCGGTGGAACTGCGCGCCTTCCACCGGCACCGCCCGCCCGCGACCGGCTCCGGCACCAACAGCCTGCAGGCGTGGGCGCCCGTGGTGAACCTGCTGCGCGATCCGCGCTGGGGCCGCAACGAGGAGGGCTACTCCGAGGACCCGCTGCACACCGGTCGGCTGGCCACGGCCTACTGCCGGGGCCTGGCCGGGGACCACCCGGACTATCTGCGCGCCGCACCGGTGCTCAAGCACTTCCTCGCCTACAACAACGAGGACGACCGCTGTGTCACCTCCTCCGGCGTCCGGCCCCGCGTGCTGCACGAGTACGACCTGGCAGCGTTCCGCCCGGCCGTCGCCGACGGCGCGGCCACCGGCGCGATGGCGGCGTACAACCTCGTCAACGGCCGCCCCTGCCACGTCAGCCCGCTCATCGAGACGGAACTACGGCGCTGGGCGCAGCCGACCGGCCACGAGCTGTTCGTGGTCAGCGACGCCGAGGCACCCTCCAACCTGGTCGACCCGGAGCACTACTTCGACGACCACGCCGCGGGCCACGCCGCCGCCCTGAAGGCCGGCATCGACAGCTTCACCGACCAGAACGAGGACAGCGCGACCGTGATCGGCCGGCTGCGCGAGGCGCTGGACCGCGGCCTGATCGACGAAGGCGACATCGACCGGGCCGCCCGGCGCCAGCTGCTGCTGCGCTTCCGGCTCGGCGAGTTCGACCCCGGCCTCGACCCGTACGCGAGCATCGGTGTCGAGGTGATCGACAGCCCGGAGCACCGTGCCCTCGCGCGGCGCGCCGCGACCGAGTCGGTGGTGCTGCTCAAGAACGAGGGACTGCTGCCCCTGGCCACGCGCAACGCACCCCGCGTCGCGGTCATCGGCCCTCTCGCCGACATGCTCTGCGAGGACTGGTACAGCGGCACCCTCCCCTACGGGGTCACCGCCGCGGCCGGGTTGCGTGCGGCCCTGGCGGAGCACGGCGGCGAGGTGGTGTGCGTCGAGGGCGTCGACCGTATCGGACTGCGCTCGCGCACCAACGGCCGTCTGCTGTGCGGGACTTCCTTCGACGTGGCCGACTGGGGCGGCGGTGCGCTCACCCTCCGGGACGCCGGCACCGGCCGTTACCTCAGCCTCAAGGACGACGGCTCACTCGCGGCGGACCAGGAACGGATCAAGAGCTGGTTCGTGTACGAAGCCTTCTTCCTGGAGCCCGTCCCCGGTGGCGATCCGGACACCGTGCTGCTGCGTAGCCGCCATACGGGCCGCTATGCCGCCGTCGACCCCGCCGACGGCCGGGTGACGGTGACGGCCGAAAGCCCCGAAACCGCCGAGCACTGGCGACGTGAGCTGGTGCGCGACGGTTTGGCCGAGGCCCGTGCCGCCGCCGAACGGGCCGATTCCGCGGTCGTCGTCCTCGGCAACCACCCGCTGATCAACGGCCGCGAGACCGAGGACCGCACGGACACCGCCCTGCCCGACGGACAGGAGGCGCTGCTTCGCGCGGTCTTCGCGATCCGCCCGCGGACGGCGCTGGTGGTGATGAGCAGCTACCCGTACGCCGTCGACTGGGCCGATGAACACCTGCCCGCCGTGGTGTGGACCTCCCACGGCGGGCAGGAGACAGGTCATGCGCTGGCAGCCGTGCTGCTCGGCGACGCCGAGCCCGCCGGTCGTCTGCCGCAGACCTGGTACCGGGGCGACGACCCGCTGCCGAAACCGCTGGACTACGACATCATCAAGGCCGGCTGGACCTACCAGTACCACCGGGCCGCACCGCTCTACCCCTTCGGCCGCGGGCTGTCCTACACCGACTTCGCCCACCGCGACCTGCGGCTGTCCCACTCGTCGATCGCCCAGGACGGCGAGGTCGAGATCACGGTGACAGTGGCCAACACCGGCGCACGGACCGGCAGCGAACTGGTCCAGCTCTACGCCCGTGCCCTGGACGCCCGTTACGAGGCACCCCGCCGGCGCCTCGCCGACTTCCGCAAGATCCGCCTGGAGCCGGGCGAGAGCCGGGAACTGACCTTCCGGCTGCCGGCCGAACGGCTCGCCCACTGGGACGTAGTCACCGGCGCCTTCACCGTCGACCCCGGCGACTACGAGATCACCATCGCCCGCTCCGCCGAACACCCGGCCCTGACCGCGCCGCTCACCGTGACCGGGACGGCCCCCGCGCCCCGCACGGTTCTCGACCGGCGCACCCTGGCCGTCGACTTCGACGATCACACGGACATCGAGATCGTCGACGCCACCCACACCAGCGGTGACGCCGTCACCACGGCCCGCCCGGACCGGCCCGCGACGCTGCTCTTCCGCGGCGTCGATCTCACCGGCGCCCTCCGGGTGGAGGCCGAGACCGCCCGCGAGGACGCGGAGGCCGGTGAGGCCCGGCTGGAACTGCGGGCCGGCGACCGGCTGCTGGGCGAGATCGGCGTGCCCGTCAGCGGTGACCGCCACACCTGGACGACCAGCGCGGCCGAGCTCGCCACCCCGCCCGACGGCGTCCACGACCTCACGCTGACGCTGCACGGCGCTTTCCGGCTGGCCGCCTTCAGCCTCGGCACATCCGACTGAGATCGCATCCCCACCCGTACCCGCACCAGCGCGACCTGCGGCCCGCCCGGGAACGGCGGGCCGCCAACCGTCCCGACCGGCGCGGCACCGCACCACACCCTGACACCGCCTCACCCAAAGGAAGCCCCATGCCGCTCACGGACTTCGGTCTGGACGAACTCGACGGCTACCGGCCCGAGTCGCCCGCCCCGAAGGACTTCGACGCCTTCTGGCAGCGAACCCTCGCAGAAGCCCGCTCGTACGACGAGGCGGTCAAGGTCGAGCGGGTCACCTCCCAGCACCGGCTGCGCACCGTCGAGGTCGACGACGTGCGCTTCCCCGGCTGGCGGGGTGAGCCGGTCGCCGCCTGGCTGCTGCGCCCACGTGACGCGGCCGGACCGCTGCCGGTCGTCGTCACCTACATCGGCTACTGCGGCGGACGCGGACTGCCCACCGAACACCTGTTCTGGCCCGCCGCCGGCTACGCCCAGCTCGTCGTCGACAGCCGCGGCCAGGGTCACGACACCCCGGACCGGGGTGAGGGCGACGGCACCCAGTGGGTCAACGGCTTCATGACCCGCGGCATCGACTCGCCCGACCACTACTACTACCGGCGGCTGATGACCGACTGCGTGCGCGCCGTCGACGCGGTCGCGCAACTGCCCGGACTCGACACCCGCCGGATCGTGCTGGCCGGCGGCAGCCAGGGGGGCGGCCTGGCACTCGCCGTCGCCGGCCTCACCGGGGACCGCGTCGCGGCGGTGATGCCGGACGTGCCGTTCCTGTGCCACTTCCGCCGAGCCGCGCAGATCAGCGGCGAGGGCCCGTACCCGGAGATCATGCAGTACCTGCGCTGGCACAGCCGCCACCGGGTGGAGGAGACCTTCGCCACCCTCGACTACTTCGACGGCGTCCACTTCGCCCAACGGGCCACCGCTCCGGCACTGTTCAGCGTCGGCCTGATGGACCCGGTCTGCCCGCCTTCCACGGTCTACGCCGCCTTCAACCACTACGCGGGCCAGGACCGCACCATGACCGTGTGGCCGTTCGCCGACCACAGCGGCGGCTGCGGCTCCACCCCGCCCACCCAACTGGCCTGGCTGCACCAGCACGACCTGGTACCGGAACTGTGAGCACCGTGTCCTCCGCACCCGGGCCCCCAACGGGCCCGTTCCCCGAACTGCCCGCGGGGTTCCGCTTCGGAGCCGCGACCGCCGCCTACCAGATCGAGGGCGCCCACGACCAGGACGGCCGCGGCCCGTCCATCTGGGACACCTTCAGCCACACCCCCGGCCGCACCCTCGGTGGCGCCACCGGCGATACCGCCTGCGACCACTACCACCGCTACCGCGAGGACGTAGGTCTGCTGCGCGGGCTCGGCGTCGACGGCTACCGGTTCTCGATCGCCTGGCCCCGCCTGCTGCCCCGGGGCACCGGGCCGGTCAACGCCAAGGGCCTGGACTTCTACGACCGGCTGATCGACGAACTGCTGGCCGCCGGTGTCGCACCCGCCGTCACGCTCTACCACTGGGACCTGCCTCAGGCACTGGAGGACCGTGGCGGCTGGCGTGTCAGGGAGACCGCCGAGGCGTTCGCGGAGTACGCGGCCCTCGCGGCCGGTCGCTACGGGGACCGGGTGGAGCGCTGGATCACCCTCAACGAGCCGTACTGCTCCGCCTTCGTCGGCTATGCCGAGGGGCGGCACGCGCCCGGAGCCGAAGAGGGGCGCGGCGCGCTGGCCGCCGCCCACCACCTGCTGGTCGCCCACGGCCTCGCGGTACGGGCGCTGCGCGCCGCGGGCGCCCGGAAGGTCGGAATCACCCTCAACCTCGACCGCATCCACGCCGCCTCCTCCCTCCCCGAGGACCAGGCCGCCCTGCGCCGGGCCGAGGTCCTCCACAACGAGGTCTGGACCGAGCCGCTCCTCGCTGGACGTTATCCCGCGCACGAGGAGCAGACCTGGGCCGGGCTCGCCGCCGGGCCCTGGCGGTTGCCCGGGGACCTGGAACTGATCGGCGCCCCCCTGGACTTCCTGGGCGTCAACTTCTACCGCCCCCTGACGGTCGCCGCCGCCCCGCACCGCGCGGCCGACCCCGAACTGCGCAGCGCAGTGGACATCGGCGTCACCGAGCTGGACCCGTACGGGACCCGGCACACCACCATGGGCTGGCCCGTCGTCCCGGAGGCGCTCACCGAGTTGCTCTGCGGACTGCACGCCCGCTACCCGAAGCTTCCAACGGTCTGGATCACCGAGAACGGCTCCGCCGAGGCCGACACCGTCGGCCCGGACGGCCAGGTCCACGACACCGCGCGGATCGACTACCTCGCGGACCATCTCGCCGCCGTGGCCGCCGCCGTCGCCGCCGGGGTCGACGTGCGCGGCTACTACGTCTGGTCGCTGCTGGACAACTACGAGTGGGCGCGCGGTTACAGCCAACGCTTCGGCCTCGTCCACGTCGACTACGGCACCCTGACCCGAACGCCCAAGGACAGTTACCACTGGTACCGACGGCTGATCACCGCGCACCGCGCGCGGACGGAGGAATCCACCCCATGAAGTTCACCGACGGCTACTGGCTGCTGCGTCCGGGCGTCACCGCGCGCTACGCCACCGAAGTGGCCGACGTCCGGGCCGACGAGCACCGGATGACCCTCTACGCGCCGGTGAAGCAGGTGTTCAGCCGCGGCGGCACGCTCAACAGCCCCCTGCTGACCGTCGAGTGCTGGTCGCCGGCGGAGGGCGTGATCGGGGTGCGCGCCACCCACCACGCCGGTTCGGTGCGGCGCGGGCCGCAGTTCGTGCTGCCGGGCGCGCAGCCGAACGCCGGAAAGGTGCACCGGGACGGCGCGGTGGTGGAGCTCAGCGCCGGTGAGCTGTCGCTTCGGGTGGACACCTCCCAGCCGTGGCACCTGGAGTTCACCGCCGGCGGACGGGTGCTGACCTCCGTGGGCGAGCGCGGCACCGGCTTCGTCACCCGCGCCGACGGCCGGCACTTCATGCTCGGGCAACTCTCACTGGACGTGGGGGAGTTGGTGTACGGGCTGGGGGAGCGGTTCACCCCGTTCGTCAAGAACGGGCAGGTGGTGGACATCTGGCAGGCCGACGGCGGCACCAGCAGCGAGCAGGCGTACAAGAACATCCCCTTCCACCTGACCAACCGCGGCTACGGCGTCTTCGTCAACCACCCGGGCAAGGTCAGTTATGAGGTCGGCTCCGAGTCGGTCGGCCAGGTCCAGTTCAGCGTCGAGGACCAGTCGCTGGAGTTCTTCGTCGTCCACGGCCCGACCCCGAAGCAGATCCTGGAGCGCTACACCGCGCTGACCGGACGTCCTGCCCTGCCTCCGGCCTGGGCGCTCGGCCTGTGGCTGACCACGTCCTTCACCACCGACTACGACGAGGCCACCGTCAACCGCTTCGTCGACGGCATGGCCGAGCGCGGCATCCCGCTGAGCGTCTTCCATTTCGACTGCTTCTGGATGCGCGCCTACCAGTGGTGCGACTTCCACTGGGACAGTGAAACCTTCCCCGACCCGGCCGGCATGCTGAGCAGGCTCAAGGAGCGGGGACTGAAGATCTCGGCCTGGATCAACCCGTACATCGCGCAGAAGTCGGCGTTGTTCGAGGAAGGCATGCGCGAGGGCCACCTGGTGCGGCGTCCGGACGGCAGCGTGTGGCAGTGGGACCTGTGGCAGCCCGGCATGGCGCTGGTGGACTTCACCGACCCGGCCGCGCGCGACTGGTACCTCGGCAAACTGAAGACGCTGCTCGACCAGGGCGTGGACTGCTTCAAGACCGACTTCGGCGAGCGCATCCCCACCGACGTCGTCTGGCACGACGGCTCCGACCCCGAGCGGATGCACAACTACTACACCCACCTCTACAACCAGGCCGTCTTCGAACTGCTGCGCGCCGAGCGCGGCGAGGGCGAGGCGCTGCTGTTCGCCCGCTCCGCCACGGTGGGCGGCCAGCAGTACCCGGTCCACTGGGGCGGCGACTGCGAGTCCCACTTCAAGGCCATGGCCGAGTCCCTGCGCGGCGGGCTCTCCCTCGGCCTGTCCGGCTTCGGCTTCTGGAGCCATGACATCGGCGGCTTCGAGGGCACCCCGACCCCGGCCGTGTTCAAGCGCTGGGTGCAGTTCGGGCTGCTCTCCTCGCACAGCCGGCTGCACGGCAGCAAGTCGTACCGCGTGCCGTGGGACTACGGCGAGGAAGCCGTCGACGTCACCCGCGAGTTCACCCTTCTCAAGCACCGCCTCGCCCCGTACCTCCAGCGCGCCGCGCAGCAGGCGCACACCACCGGTGTCCCGGTGATGCGCGCCATGGCGCTGGAGTTCCACGACGACCCCGCCGCCGCCACTCTCGACCGGCAGTACATGCTCGGCGACGACCTGCTCGTCGCCCCGGTCTTCACCGACGACGGCACGGTCGAGTACTACGTGCCGGAAGGCACGTGGACCAATGTGCTGACGGGCGCTCAGGTCACCGGTCCGCGCTGGGTCCGCGAGCAGCACGGCTTCCACACCCTGCCGCTGCTGGCCCGCCCGGACTCGGTCATCCCACTGGCCGCCGACGACCAGCACCCGGTCTCCGCCTGGGCGGACGGCGTCGAACTGCGGGTGCACGCCTTCGCCGACGGCGCCGACCACACCGTGGTGATCCCGGGCACCGACGGCCCCGGTGAGACGGCCCGCTTCCACCTGCGCCGCCAGGGCGGCCGACTGCACGTGACCACCGACAGCCCGCACCCGTGGCAGCTGCGGATCGGCGGCCCGGACGGAACCGTACACACCCGGCCCGCCGACACCCCGGAGGCGGACCTGCCGTACCCGGCCTGAACCGAACAGCCAGGACAGGGGCCCCGCGGGACGAGCACGTGAGCTGGGGTGACGCGCTCAGGGCGCGCCACCCCAGGGCCGGTCGTGGCCGCGGTGATCCGGTGCCCGTGCTCGGCCGCGCCCTGACGGGCGTCGCGCAGGACCACGCTCCTACCCTCGGGGCCGAGCCTGCTGTAGCTTCCCGTCGCGTAGCGGCCGGTGAGGTCGCCGGGCAGAACGAGATCAGCCGCGGCCGGAGGCAGCCTGTAGAGGCCCAGTCGCTCGCTCGGGTGAAATGTCCGTCGGGGTGCGTCTGCCTTGTGGTGTGGCACTGTGGGGTCGTCTCGCAAGGACGTGGACGCCACCCAGGCCCGCTAAAACCACGGGTGGCATCCGGCACCGACCTCCAATCGGTGCCAAGAGAAGCCTCCAGGATGGCCGTCCTGGAGGCCTTCGTATGCCTGGCTCCTCAGCGGAGGCAGGCGTCCCCATCGCGGTTCGACCGAGATCGACTCGGAGTACCGCCTGAGGAGTCGTGACCCGTCCGACACCGCTCCGACCTCGGCCGATTCGGGGTCAGACAGAGGGCGATTGCCTCTGACTGGCTCCGAGCAGCTCGGGTCGAATCAGAGCAGTTTCCTCTGACTGCCTCCGATCGTCTCTGCAACCCGTCCTAGCAGGTCACAGCTGGTCCGATCCAGCAAAGTCGCAGGTCAGAAAGGTGCTCCAGGAATACCCGCGGTTCAGCTCGTTCGGTCCAGGAACTCGGTCAGCAAGGGCAGCAGCAGGGACGTGCGCCGCATCAACGCCATGTGTGTGGTGGCCGGCAGCACGGCCAGCTGCGCCCCGGGGATCAGCCGGTGCATCTCGGCAGCGTGCTCGATCCGCACGAAGTCCGTGTCGCCGATCACCAGCAGCGTGGGCGCCCGAAGTCCGCGCAGGTCGTCGGCCGTCCAGGGCAGCGGGGAGTGGGCCGCCGCCGCGCACTTGGCGATGAAGTCCTGGAAGTGCTCCGGGTGCGGGGCGGCGGCCGCGTAGGCGTCGGTCATTTCCTGGAAGTTCTCCTGGCCGGGCAGTCGCGGCGAGGTGTAGTCGGGGGTGCGAACCTCCTCGTGGTAGCCCTCCTGGGTGTACTGGGTGGAGGCGAGCACCAGCCGTCCGACGCGCTCGGGGTGGGCGAGCGCGAGCTGTAGCGCGACCAGCCCGCCCAGGCTGAACCCGAGCACGTCGGCCCGCTCGATGCCGAGTTCGTCGAGCAGTGCCACCACGTCCGAGGCCAGGTTCTCCGGCGTCAGGGCACGGTCGGTGTCGGCGGTGTGGCCGTGGCCCTGGAGCTCTGGAGCCACGACGCGACGGCCAGCGGCCAGCGTGGGCAGCACGGCCGCGAAGGTCAGGCCGACCGTGAGGACGCCGCCGTGCAGCAGCACCAGCGCACGCCGCGAGTCGCCGTCGAAGCCATGGACCTCGTAGTACATCTCCAGGCCGTTGACCTTGGCGTAGTCGGAGCCGGTCGGCACGGTCACCACATCCGTTCGGTAGGAGTCGGTCACAGGGGAGACCGGCCGGACCCGCGGAACTCATCGTCGCGGCGACGAACTCACAAGCCGGTCACACGCAGGCCGCCGCCCGGAGGCCGGAACGTCGCTCTCCGGCCACCCGGCGTCGACACCATGACGGAGTGTTGGCCAAGGCATTCCCCATCGATCTCCGTCGCTGTCAGGTGCTGGGCCTGGCCGGCACGGCCTGTCTCACGCTCGGCGGCGAGACGGCCGGCGCGCTGCCCGCCCGCGAGCTCCTGGCCCCGGCGTCGGTGCACGCCGCGCTCGGTCTGGTCGGCGTGTACTGCGGACTGGTGCTGCTGACCGCGGCCTGGATCCTGCTCGGCCGTCTGGTGCGCAGCGCGGATCCGCCGACCCCACGCGCCCTCGTCCTGGTCCTGGTCGTCTGGGCCGCGCCCCTGCTCATCGCGCCGCCGCTGTTCAGCCGGGACGTGTACAGCTACCTGGCCCAGGGCGCCATGGTGGACGCGCACCTCGATGTGTACGCGCACGGTCCGGCCCGGCTCGGCGGTCCGCTCGCCGACGAGGTCTCCCCGCTGTGGCGGCACACCGCAGCCCCGTACGGCCCGGTCTTCCTCGCCCTCGCCGGCGCCCTGGCCGGCCTGACCCGGGGCGCCCTGTCCGCCGGGCTGCTCGGCATGCGATGCGTCGCGCTGTTCGGGGTGGCGCTGATGACCGCCGCCCTGCCCCGGCTCGCCCGGCACTGCGGTGCCGACCCGGCCGCCGCGCTCTGGCTCGGCATCCTCAACCCGCTGGTGCTGCTGCACCTGGTGGCCGGCGCCCACAACGACGCGATCATGCTGGGCCTGCTCGGCGTCGGCCTGGTCGCCGCGCTCGGCCGCCGCCCGGTGCCGGCCACCGTCCTGGTCACCCTCGCCGCCCTGGTCAAGGCGCCCGCGGCCCTGGGCCTCGTCGCCATCGTGGTCCTGCAGCTGCGCGCGGGCCGCCGCCCGGCTCCGACCCTGCTGACGACGGGGGCCGCGGCCGCCGCCACCACCGTCGCGGCGACGGCCGTCGCGGGCACCGGATACGGCTGGACAAGAGCCCTGGACACCCCGGTCTCCGCACAGAACTGGGCGCTCACCAGCCTGCTCGGCCGCGCCACCGGCGCCCTCCTCGAGCACCTCGGCAGCGATCTGGCGCCCCTGGCGATCCCCGTCTGGCATGTGCTGGGACTCGCGTCGACGGCCGTCGCCCTCGTCGTCATCTGGTGGCGGCTGCGGCCGCGCCCGGTGTACGCGCTCGGTCTGAGTCTCGCCACGTTGGCCGCGTTCGGCCCGGCGATCCGCCCCTGGTACGCGCTGTGGGGACTGTTCCTCATAGCCGCGGCCGCCCCCGACACGCTGATACGTCATCGGATGGCCGCCGTCGCCGGCGTCCTCGCCCTGGCCGTCCTGCCCGACGGCGACCCGGCCGACGCGGGACGCCTGGTGCTCGCCGTCTCCGGCGGGGCGCTCGCCCTGGTCGTCCTGTGGCAGGCCCATCTCGCGGCACGGACGCCGGCCGCCCTGGGGCGTCCGGCATGAGAGCGGTCGCCGTCCGGGCTGTGAAACCGCCCCGCACCGAACGAGGCCGTCTCCTGCTGCTCGTCGCCCTCGCCGTCGGCGTCGCCGTCTTCACCGCGACGGTCCCGCTGCTGCGGGACTGGTTCGATCTGCGCGTCTACTACGGCACCGTCAACAGCTGGATCCACGACGGCGGCCGCGTCTACGACTACCGCGTGCCGGGCACGTCGTACGGCTTCACCTACCCGCCGTTCGCGGCCGTCGTCATGCTGCCGATGGCGCTGATCGGCCTGCGCACCGCGATCCTCGCCGCCTTCCTGCTCAACCTGACGGCGCTGACCGTGGTCGTCCGCGTGCTGGTCGGACCGCAGTGGCGGCGCTACGGCTGGTACGGCGCCGGCCTTGCCGCCTGCGCCCTCGCACTGTTCGAACCGTTGCGCGACACGTTCAGCTTCGGGCAGGTCAACCTGCTGCTGCTGGCTCTCGTCCTGACCGATGCCTGGCTGCTGGCGACCGGCCGGACCCGCTGGGCAGGGGTCGGGATCGGCCTGGCGGCGGCGGTGAAGCTGACGCCCGCGCTCTTCATCGGCCTGCTGCTGGTCGCCCGCCGCCGACGGGAGGCCGCCGTGGCGACGGCCGTGGCAGCGGCCGCCACGGGGCTCGCGGCCCTGATCGCCCCGGACGCCTCGCGCTTCTACTGGACGTACGCCATGTGGGACACGAACCGGGTGGGCCGGCTCGACTACGTCTCCAACCAGTCGCTCCAGGGCGTGCTGGCCCGGCTGGGCGTGGAGAGCCGGGCCGTCTGGGCGGTGCTGGTCCTGGTGGTGCTGTGCTGGTGGGCGTGGCGGGCCCGGCGGGCGCCGGCCGTGGGCGACTGGCAGGCGGCCTTCGCCCTCACCGGCCTCACCGCCTGTCTGGTCAGCCCCGTCACCTGGGTACATCACCTGGTCTGGCTGCTGCCGTCGTTCGCCGTGCTGATCCGCGCGGGGCGCCCACGCGTGGCGGGCGCCCTGTACGCGGTGCTGTGCACCAGCGTGGTGTGGCTGTGGTTCCACGACGCGTCCGGGGTCGACGGGTTCCTCGGCAGCAACATCTACACGTGGATCACGCTCGGTCTGCTGGTGTGGCTGCCGGTCGGTCATCTCCCGCAGACGCGGCGATCCGCGAGCCGCAGCGCGAACACCACGGCGGCCCCGCCCAGTACGGCGGCACCCGCTACGCATGCGGCCTCCGACCAGCCGGGAGCGTCGTCGACCGCGGTCGCGGCGGCGACGGGCGCCGACACGGACGCCGGCGTCGGGCCCGGCCCCGGCTGAGGACGCGGGTGGGCCCGCAGCGCGTCCAGCGAGCCCACCGCGTCGACCCGCCCGGCGGCCGCGAACCCCCAGTCCAGCAGCTCGCGGGCCTCTTCGTAGACGGCGAACCCGTCGCCCGCCCGGGGGTTGAGCACCGTCACGACGAGGGTGCGTCCGCCCCGGCGGGCGGCGGCGACCAGGGTGTTGCCGGCGTTGCTGGTGTAGCCGTTCTTGATCCCGATCAGCCCCGGATACGGCTCGACGCCGTCCGCACCCGTCAACAGCCGGTTGGTGTTCGTGATCTCGTAGGCCGAGCCGTCGTCGCCCGGGAAGGCCGCCTCCGCGGTGCCGCAGTACCGGGCGAAGTCCGCGTTGCGCAGTCCCGCTCGCCCGAACACCGCCAGGTCGTACGCCGACGACACCTGGCCCGGGGTGTCGTATCCGTCGGGCGAGCGTACGTGTGTGTCCAGGGCGCCCAGGGACCGTGCCTTGTCCTGCATCCGGACGGCCGTGGCCTGCCAGCCGCCGCTGAGCGCCGCCAGGACGTGCACGGCGTCGTTGCCGGAGTTGAGGAACACCCCGCGCCACAGGTCGGCGACCTGGTACGTGTGTCCCTCGGCGACCCCGACGAGGCTGCTGCCGGGCCCGAGGTCCATGAGTTCCTCCTCGCCCACCCGGTGCCGGATCCCGCCGGGCAGGACCGGCAGCACCGTGAGGGCGAAGAGGGTCTTCAACGTGCTGGCCGGGGGCAGTTTGCGGTGCGCGTTCGACGCGGCGAGCACCGCGCCGCTCCGCGCGTCCGCCACCAGCCACGACAGGGCGGAGACGTCCGGGACCTCGGGGGCGCCCCGGTGGGGCCTGACCTGCGTGCCGGAGCGGTACAGCAGGGACGGCCGCGGCGTCTTCACCCGTGGCGCACCGGCGCCGGCGGCTCCGCCGGGCGCTCGGGGGTCCGGGCCGGTCCGAGCGGCGACCGCGGTGGGCCCGAGGAGCAGGGCGCCTGCCGCACAGAACGTGCAGGCCGCCACAGCGACCCGGGAAGAGAATCCGATCGTCATACGATCAACGTAGGAATGAAGGCGGCGTTCGCCGTGCTGCCCGTGCCGAGCGGGTACCCGTGAGCACCCGGATGCCGCACGTGCGGCGTCGGACGGCTTGAGGCGACGTCAGGCGGCCGGCAGTGTCGGCTGGATGCGGCGCAGGAAGGTCGCGTTGTCCGGGGTCGTACGCATCCGCTCCAGGAGCGTCTCCAGGTTCGCCTGGCCGTCCCGTGTCTGCAGAGCTCGGCGCAGGCCGCGCATGGCCGTCAACTCGCCGGGGGAGAGCAGGAGTTCCTCGCGGCGGGTGCCGGAGGTGTTGATGTCGACGGCCGGGAAGACGCGACGCGAGGCGGGCTCGCGGTCGAGGCGGAGCTCCATGTTGCCGGTGCTCTTCAGTTCCTCGAAGTAGAAGTCGTCGGCGCGGGAGCCGGTTTCGACGAGCGCGGTGGCGAGGACGGTGAGCGAGCCGCCTTCCTCGGCGCCGCCGGTGGCCGCACTCCCGCCTCGACGAGTCGCTTGGCACGCTCGATGACGAGTTCGGCCAGCGCGATGTGCTGCCTGGGCGTCCGGTCGAAGGTCGAGGCGTACACCTCGCCGCGCACGGAGCGCCGCATGTCGGTGACCTCCTCGGGCCGCTCGTCGAGCAGGACGACCATCAGCCGCGACTCGGGATGGTTGCCGGCGACGGCGGCGGCGAGCTGCTGGAGCAGCACGGTCTTGCCGGTCTTCGGCGGGGCGACGATCAGCCCGCGCTGGCCCTTGCCGACGGGCGCGATGAGATCGGCGACGCGCCCGGCGAGCCCGGCCGCCGGGTGTTCCAGGCGGAGCCGCTCGTGCGGGTGGACGGGGGTGAGGTCACGGAAGTGACGGCGGGCGGGCAGCGCGTCGGGCGTACGGCCGTTGACGCGGGCGACCTCGGTCAGCGCGCGCTGGGTGCCGCGCACCCCTTCGACGAGGTCGCCCTTGCGCAGGCCGTGACGGCGGATCAGCGCGGCCGGCACCTGGACATCGGCGGGCGTGGGCAGCCAGTCCGCGGAGCGCAGCTGCCCCTTCCCGCTCGCGTCGATGTCGAGGACACCGGCGGCGACCCGGGCCAAAGGCTGCTGTTGCACAGCGGGGTGTTCGAGAGTGGTGGTCATGAGTCGGTCCTTTCACGGACGGAAGGCGTGAGGCATGCGGAGCAGAGGGGGGCGGCCGCGAAGGGAGGGCGCACGGCGCACCTCGGGCGGCGGGGGACAGCACCTCGGTGACGGCGGAAACGAGCCGTTGGTGAGGTGGTGCGGGAAAGCCGTCGCACCGGCCGGAAAGGGCGGGTGATGCGGCGAACTGAAGAGGAACTGGCACCGGCGCCCGGACAGGGGGCGTACACAAGTGCTACCGGCACTGTAGCACAGCGGTCGATTCCGAGGCGTCAACGCGCGCACGGCATCGCTTGTTCCGCGCGGCACATACGGCCCGGGGCGCACACAGGAGAGGTCGGGGACAACTCGACCTCTTCGAGGTTTACCGTACATGTCCCCAGAGGGTAACGATCCGTCACAGCAAGGGACTTGACTGCTATATCTGCCCTATCTTCACGACATGTCCACGCCGCCTCAGCCTCCGCAGCAGCCGGAGCAGCCGTCCGAGGCGCCGGCCCAGCCGAGCGCGTACCCCTACCCGCATCCGCAGTCGCCGGCCCCCGGCGGGCCGCTGGGTTTCCCGCCCGCGGCGCCCGCGACCCCCGCCGGCCCGCACAGCGTCCATGCCCAGCCGACCCTGGTCGGGCAGCCCGTCCAGACCCAGCCCGGCAACCCGTACGCCCAGCCGGGCCCGTACCCCGTCGTCGGCCCGCCGCCCACGGGGGGTGGCGGCGCCGGGCGGGCGGTCCTGTGGGCCGTGGTCGGCGCGGTGGTGGCATCGGCCGCGTGGGCGGCCGGTGTCTTCCTGATCGGCGCCGGAGCCGATCCGGACCTGCGGGGCTACCCGGCGCCGGCCAACCTGTGCAACTCCACCGACTACTCGTCCTTCAAGGAGGAGTACCCGCAGAGCGACGGCGCCCCGACCCACAACAGCCTCAAGGACGACGCCCTCGACGAGGGGCTCTGCAACCTCAGCCTGAAGAAGACCGGGTCGAGCTACTCGGACGCGTACCTCTCCGTCCAACTGGACCGGCACAAGAAGACCGACCCCGGGCCCGAGTTCACCGCCACCTGGAAGAACTACGCGGACAGCCATACGGGTTACGACGTGGACGCCGTCACCGGCATAGGCGACGAGGCCTACCTCGTCAGCGACGACACCACGTCCGGCTCGTCCAGCGGTTCCCTCTACGCCACGCTCGCCGTGCGCGACGGCTGGGTGACCTACACGATGAGCTACAGCGCCTACTACTCCTCCTACAGCACCGACACCGATCCGCCGAAGCTCCAAGAGGTCTCCGACTGGCTGAAGGCGGATACGAAGACGACCCTGGGAGACCTGAAGGGCTGAGGCCGGACGGTCAGGAGGCGGCGGCCGACCGGGCCTCCGCCTCCTTCGCGATCTCCTCGAACCGCGCGCCCATGGCCGCCGCGAGAGCCTGCGCACCGGACAACGGGCGCACCATGACGGTGAGTTCGTCGATGAGTCCGTCCTCGTTCAGATGGATGAAGTCGCAGCCGGACAGCTGCCGTTCGCCCACCCGGGCCGTGAACACCAGCGCGTGGTCGCGGCCGTCGCCGCCGCCGAGTTCCCGCTCGTACCGGAAGTCCTCGAAGACCCGCACCACGGCGCGCAGGATCGCCGCGGTGATCGCCTTGCCCGGGTACGGCTTGAACACGACCGGGCTGGTGAACACCACGTCCTCGGCCAGCAGCGCCTCGACGGCGTCGAGATCGCCGGCCTCGACCGCCTCACGGAACGCGCGCATCGGATCACCCCATTTGGATAGTAAATTTGTTGAGTAGACGCAGATGAGAATAATCATCTGCTGCTACCGTGTCCATATGTCTCTCAAGTACGCCGTCCTGGCCGCCCTCCTGGACGGCGAGGCCTCGGGCTACGAACTGTCGAAGGCCTTCGACGCCTCCCTCGCGAACTTCTGGCCCGCGACCCCGCAGCAGCTCTACCGCGAACTGGAGCGCCTCGCGCAGGACGGCCTGATCGAAGCGCGCGTGGTGCGGCAGGAACGCCGGCCCAACAAGCGGATGTTCACCCTCACCGAGGCGGGCCGCGAGGACCTGAGCGCCTTCGCCGCCACCCCGCCCCGCCGGCCCACCGCCCTTCGCGACGAACTCCTCATCAAGATCCAGGCGGCGGACTCCGTCGACCCCGAGGTGACCCGCGCGCTCATCGAGGAACGCATGACCTGGTCGCGCGCCAAGCTCGACCGCTATGAGCGGCTGCGTGACCGCCTCCTCAGAGGGCGCACGGAGGAGGTGTATCTGAGCGAGGCCGACCGGATCGGCCCCTACCTGACCCTGATGGGCGGCATCGCCTTCGAGGAGACGAACCTGCGCTGGTGCGAGCGCGCCCTCGCGCTCCTGAAGCGGCGGACCGCCGTAGGGTGACGCAGATGTTCAGCCCCGAAGGCCCCACCCTGCGCGAACTCGCCGTCCAGGCCCTGTCGTCCGTCGAGCGCGGCTACGACCTCCTCGCCCCGAAGTTCGACCACACGCCGTTCCGCACCCCGGACTCCGTCCTGGACGCGGTCGCCTCGGCCCTGAAGGAGTCGGGGCCCTACGAGGACGGCCTCGACCTGTGCTGCGGCACGGGCGCCGGGGTCGACGTCCTGGCCACGGTGTGCCACGGCCGCGTGACCGGGATCGACTTCAGCGCGGGCATGCTCGACGAGGCACGCGGCCGGAGCCGCCCGGCGGGCCCGCGGGTGTCCTGGGTGCGTGCGGATGCCCGCGCCCTGCCGTTCACCGCCGGCTTCGACCTCGTCGTCAGCTTCGGCGCGTTCGGGCACTTCCTGCCCCGTGAGCTGCCGGGCCTGTTCGCCCAGGTGCACGGGGTGCTGCGGCCGGGCGGCTGCTTCGCGTTCCCCCTCGTCGCGCCGCCCCGGCCGTACTCTCCGGTCTACTGGATGCTCCTCGGCTTCGACACCGTGATGCGGGTGCGCAACGCCCTGTGGCGGCCGCCGTTCGTGATGTACTACCGCGCCTTCCGGCTCGGCGAGGTCCGGCGCGAACTGGAACACGCCGGGTTCCGCGTGGACCTCCGCGCCCTGCCCGAGTTCGGGACGAGGAGCGACGGAAGTCCACGCGTACGCATGGTCGAGGCGCGCCGGGCGGACTGAGGCCACGGCCCCCGCGCTGCCGCGACCGGCACCCGGGTGGTCACAGCACGCTGTACAGGGCGTCCACCAACGCCCTCTTGCGCGGGTCGTCGGCGATGTGCGGCCCCATACGGTTCATGACGTACCCCAGCGACACCCCCGCCTCCGGGTCTGCCAGCCCGCAGGAGCCGCCGAAGCCGTCGTGTCCGAACGCGCGCGGGTTGGGTCCGTACGATCCGTTCGGACCGCTGAGCCACAGCCCGAGCCCGATCTCGGTCTCGTGGTCGAACCCGGCCCCCAGCACGATGTCCCGGCAGCTGCCCTGCCCCTGCCGGACCCGCTCGGCCGCCTCCGCGGACAGGACGCGGCGGCCGCCGTACGCGCCACGGCCGGCGAAGATCCCGTACAGCGCGGCGACCGCCCGCGCCGTGCCGTGGCCGTTCGCGGCCGGGAGCTCCGCGGCCCGCCACCGCGGCGAGTTGGCCTCGGCCGCGCCGGCCAGGGGGTTGGCCAGAGCGGCCAGCGCCACGGGCGCCAACTGGCCGAAGACCGCGGCCTGTTCGGTGGACGAGGCGGTCGGCGGATGCACCAGTTCGGCCGCCCGGTCCGCCTCCTTCTCCGGCAGTCCGATCGTGAAGTCGAGGCCCAGCGGGCCGGTCACCTCCCGCTCCAGGAAGGCCCCCGGCAGCAGCCCCGAGACCCGCCGCACGACCTCGCCGACCAGGAAGCCGTAGGTGTGGGCGTGATAGCCGGACCGGGTGCCCGGCTCCCACCAGGGCTCGGTGGCCGCGAGGCGGGCGGTGGTCAGCTCCCAGTCGTAGAGCTGCTCGAGCGAGTGCGGCTCCCGCAGCCCTGCCAGGCCCGCGCGGTGGGAGAGCAGATGACGGACGAGGATCCGCTCCTTGCCCGCCGCGGCGAACTCCGGCCAGTAGGCGGCCACCGGCGCGTCGAGGTCGAGCAGCCCCCGGTCGGCGAGGATGTGCGCGCACAGCGCCGTCGGGCCCTTCGACGTGGACCAGACATTGACCAGCGTGTCCCGCTCCCACGCGCGCGTGCGCGCCGGATCGGCCCAGCCGCCCCACAGGTCGGCCACCGGCACGCCGTCGACCGTGACGCACACCGCGGCGCCCAGCTCGTCGCGGTCGCGGAAGTTCTCCTCGAAGGCGGTGCGCACCGCGGTGAACCGTGGATCGCAGTGGCCGTGAACCTGTGACACCTGCTCGGACATGGGGCCTCCGTGGTCCGCGGGACCCCGGACCGCGACGGTGCGGCCCGGGCCCCCCGAACGTACCGACTGGTCGGACGGGAGGGAAGCCCGCCCGGCGGGGTCACAGGAGGAAACGACGCCCCGCCGGTTCCCGGTGACCCTCGGCCGTATGCCAGTAGTCCCGTGTCTCTACCGCCAGACCGGCGTCGTCGAACCGGACGAAGACACAGCCGGCCAGCGTCACGGCCGCCCCGTCCTCCTCGGACAGCACCCGGAACTCGGCCACCGCCACGCCGTTCGCACCGACCGCCGGGGGCGAGAACCGCACGTCGACCACCCGCTCCGCCGCGAACGACCAGCGCAAGTACGCCGCCAACTCGTCCCGCCCCCGGTGCGGTTCTCGAAAGGGCATCGAGCGGTGGACGCAGGCCTCGGCGTACAGCTCCAGCAGTGCGTCCACGTCGTGCGCCGCCCAGGCCCGCTCCCACACCGCTGCGAACCGTTCGGCGGCGGCACGCGTCTCCACCGGCCGGCCGCTCAGACGTGCGTGCTCAGCCAGCGCAGCTTGGCCCGCTCGTGGTGGGGGCCGCCGCCCTCGTGGTCGTTGAAGTCGTACACCTCGATCGTCTTGTCCTCGTGCGCCCAGGCGTTGAAGGCGGCGAACACGGTCGACGGCGGGCAGGTCTGGTCCTCCAGGGCCGCCGAGAACAGGGCGGGAGCCGAGGCGCGGGACGCGAAGTGCACGCCGTCGAAGTACGCCAGCGTGCGCAGGGTGTCCTGGGTGCGGCCGCGATGCGTCTTGAGGAACAGGCCGATCTCACGGTACGGGTGACGGTCCGTCAGGATCGTGGCGCGCGGGAAGTCGCACAGGAACGGCACGTCCGGGGCGACCGCCGCCAGGTCGGGCACCAGTCCGCCGACGGCGATCGAGAGACCGCCGCCCTGGCTCCCGCCGAGCGCCACGGTCCGCGACGCGTCGGTCAGCGGGTGGGAGCGGGCCGCCTCGATCGCGCGCACCGCGTCCGTGATCACCCGGCGGTAGTAGTAGTTCTCGGGAGCGTCGATGCCCTGGGTCATGAAACCGGGGTAGGCGGGCGCGCTGCCCACCGGGTCCGCGGTCCCGCCCCCGCCGCCCCATACGCTGCCCTGGCCACGGGTGTCCATGACGAAGTACGCGCGGCCCGTCGACGCCCACAGCAGGTGCTCGTGCGGCAGACCGCGTCCGCCGCCGTAGCCGACGAACTCCACGACCAGGGGCAGCGGTTCCTCGGCCCCGGCGGGCACCATCAGCCAGCCCTTCACCGGGTGGCCGCCGAACCCGGCGAACGTCACGTCGAAGACCCGCACGGTGCTCAGGCCCGTGTCGACCGGCTCGAAACGGGCGTCCAGGTCGTGATCGCGGGCTTCCTGGAGGGTCTTGGACCAGAACGCGTCGAAGTCCTCCGGCTCGATGGATGCGCTGCGGTACTCGTGGAGCTCCTTGAGGGACAGGTCGAACAGGGGCATGAAGGACCGCCTTTTGTTAAGTGCCCGTACGAATACATCCACCCTATGTGGGCGGCGGAAGGCCTCGCCAGATCCTGGTCAGGAGCTTCAGGCGGGCCGGCGACGGGTCCACTGCGGCTCGGTACGGGTCCACTCCTGCTCCCACTCGTCCAGCCGGTGACGCATCGCCACCCGGCGGACCACGGCGTGCCCGAGCAGCACCGCGGCGCCCGTGCCGCCGGCCGCGCACGTGCCCATCGTCACGGCGTGCTGCCACACCATCGTGTCGTTCGGCGGCGGCGCGACGCTCCGTCCCCGGTCGTCGAACCACACCTCCACCACGTCGCCCTGGCGGGTGCCCGCGGGCACCCGGGCGGCCGCCGTCCGCACGTGTTCACCGGGCGGCGTCCAGCGCACGCTCACCCGGACCGTCTGCCGGCTGCCGCCCTCCACCGAGGGCACGGCATCGGGTGGACGGCCCACGACCTCGGCCCGCACCCGATGACGTTCGGCCCGCTGCCGGTCCGCGGCCGCCTGGGCGTCGCCATGTGCCCACCGGCCGGCGAGCACCCCGGCCAGCGGCACGGCGACCAGCAGGAGCACGGCGACGGCCAGCGCCGTCCACGCCTCCACGACGTCCGACCGGCGCCGCAGCGGATTGTGCCGCCAGCGCCAGCCCCGCACCCGGGTTCGCATGTCGACCTCCTCGCCGTCACGCGTACGAGTGCCCACATGAGTGTCGTACTCCGTTCGGAGTACATCGTTTCACGCATCGTTCACGACGGCTCCCTGGAGCCGGGAGAGCGTCAGCCGAACCGTTCGATGCGGATGCGGTCCACCGGCTGCCCGGCCTCCACCAGCAGCCGCGAGGCGTGCTCGGCGAACCCGTTGGAACCGCACACATACGCCTCCCAGCCGCCCTGCGGCGCCTGCGCGAGCAGCGGAGCCACCTGCTCGGCGGTGAGCCGGCCCACCGGAACGCCCGCCGGCGCGCTGCGGGTGAACACCGGCGTCGTCTCCGTGCCGTACTCGCGCGCGTAGATCAGTTCCTCGGGGCCGCGCGCGGACACCAGCAGCCGCAGCGGCACGTCGAGGCCGCGGGCTCGGTGGTGGCGGACCATCGACATCAGCGGGACGACCCCGGAGCCGGCGCCGATCAGCAGCGCGGGCCGGTCGCCGGGCCAGGCGAAGAAGCCGCTGAGCGGGCCGCGCACCTCGACCTCGTCACCCGGCTCGGCGACGGTGTGGAACCAGCCGGAGACCTCGCCGCCGTCCACATGGTCCAGGGTCAGCTCGATGTGGCCGGCGTCGTCGGGCGCGGAGGCGATCGAATAGTGCCGCTGAGCGGTGTAGCCGTCGTCGGCCGTGAGCCGCAGCATCAGGTGCTGGCCGGGCAGGTGCCCCGCCCAGGCCGGCACCGCGAACCGGAAGGTGGCCGCCCGCGGGGTCTCGCGGCGGATCTCGGTGAGCGTGGCCGTCTGCCACACGGCGGCGTCCCGGTTGCTCACGGCGATCCGGCCCGGCACGGCGAACCGCGTCGGGGGCGTGAAGGCAGGGGCGGTGAACGTCTCAGTCACCGGAGTACCTCTGCTCCTGCCAGGGGTTGCCCCGCGCGTGGTAGCCGTTCTGCTCCCAGAAACCCGGCTCGTCGTGGTCGAGGAGGCGCAGGCCCGCGATCCACTTGGCGCTCTTCCAGAAGTACAGGTGCGGCACCAGCAGCCGCGCCGGACCGCCGTGCTCGGCCGTGAGGGGCTTCCCGTCGTACTCCCAGGCGATCCAGGCCCGGCCGCCGGTGAGGTCGGACAGGGGGAGGTTCGTGGTGTACCCGGTGTGCGAGTAGGCGACGGCGTGGGTCGCCGACGCGGCGGGCCGGACGGCCGCCAGGAACGCGTCCAGGGACACGCCCGCGAACCGCACGCCGAACTTCGACCAGCTGGTCACACAGTGGATGTCGCCCTCGTACACGGACTCCGGCAGCGTGTGCGCCTCGTCCCAGTCCCAGGTGCGGGGCGCCGCCACCAGCCCGTCCACGCGGAAGGTCCAGTCGGCGGGCGCGAGGTCGGGTGTGACCTCGGCGGACAGCACGGGCCAGTCGTCGCCCGCGTCGTACTGGCCGGGGGGCAGCCCCGGATTGTGGAGGCGGGGGCGTCCGGCGAAGCCTCGGGTGACGTTCATACGGTTCCAGCGGGAATGCGGCGGCGGTTGGTTACGCAGTCAACCGTACGTGCACGTCGGGAGTGCTCCGCACCGGGTCCGCCCGCCGATCATCAAGCCCGTATGAACACTCCCGACGGCCGGGAATACCCCCTCGGCTCCCCGCTCTTGAACGTGTCGTCCCGGATCCAGCGATCCAGCGGTCCGGTGCCGGCGAAGGAGAGTGGGAGCAATGCCGAAGGCGTACGTCTTCACCCGGTACGGCGGCCCGGAGACCGAGGCGCTCGTCGACCTGGACCGGCCCCGTCCCGGGCCCGGCGAGGTGCTCGTCGCGGTGCGGGCGGCGGGAGTGAACCCCGTGGACTGGAAGCAGCGCACGGGCTACCGGCGCCCCGGCGAGACGGGTGAGCGGGTGTTCCCCTCGGTCCTGGGCAACGAGGCGGCCGGCGTCGTCGAGGAGATCGGCGAGGGCGTCACCGGGTTCGCGCCCGGCGACGCGGTGTTCGGCACGGCGGTCGCCGGCGCCTACGCCGAGTACGCCCTGCTGGCCGCCGGCATCACCGCCCACAAGCCTGCAGAGCTGTCCTTCACCGACGCGGCCACCCTCCCCGTGGCCGCCGCGACCGCCTACGACGGCGTTCACCAGCTCGCCCTGCCCAGCGGGGCGACGCTGCTGGTCACCGGCGCGGGCGGCGGGGTCGGGGCCGCCGTCGTGCAGATCGCGAGCGCCCTCGGGCTGCGGGTCGTGGGCGTCGCGAGCGAGGGCAAGAAGGACTTCCTGGAGTCGCTGGGCGCGGTGCACGTCCCGTCCGGCGAGGGCTGGGCGGACGCCGTGCGGTCGGCCGCCCCGGACGGCGTCGACGGCGTCTACGACCTGGTCGGCGGCGATGTGCTCCACGAGGCGGCCGGGCTGCTGCGGGACCGCTCCCGGCTGATCACCGCCGGCGCCCCGGCCGAGGAGGTCGAGCGGCTGGGCGGCGCCCGGGTGGCGCGCGCCCGCAACGCGGCCGTCCTGCAAGCGGTGGCCGACCTCGTCGTCCGCGGCGCGCTGAACCCGCACGTCACCCTGACCCTCCCGCTGGCACGGGCGGGCGAGGCCCTGCGCGAGGTGGAGAACGGCCACGCCCGCGGCAAGGTCGTCCTCGAGATCGGAGCGGCGATATGACCGTCCCCGATCCTTCAGGCATCCCGGATCCGAGGAGCGAGGAGCCGCGCGACGTTTCGGGCGCGGACCTCTGGCCCGTCCCTGCGCGGCACGGCGCCGAGCCCCGTGAGCCGCGCGGTCCGGAGAGCACCGAGCCCCGGCATGTCCTCGACCATCCCGCCCTCGCCTCCCTCACCGGGCCGCACGCCCGGTTCGCCGAGCGTCGGGGGCGCATCCTGCGCTACCCGGTCGACGTGTCGCCCTGGCTGGCGTTGCCGGAGGACCTGGACGCCGACGACTGGGCGGACCTCGCCGCGCTCGCCGGCCCCGGCGCGGAGGTCCCGCTGCTCGGCTTCCGCGGCGAGGTCCCGCCCGACTGGGAGATCACCTTCCACGGCGAGGGCGTACAGCTCGTCGACGACGGCCTGGCCGCCGCGCCCGACCCGGAGGCGATCCGCCTCGGCTCCGCCGACGTACCCGAGATCCTCGACCTGGTCGCCCGCACCCGGCCGGGCCCGTTCGAGTCCCGCACCATCGAACTCGGCACCTACCTGGGCATACGCCGCGACGGCGCCCTGATCGCCGTCGCCGGTGAACGTCTGCATCCGCCGGGCTGGACCGAGATCAGCGCGGTGTGCACCGACCCCGCCTTCCGTGGCCAGGGCCTGGCGACCCGGCTGATCCTCGCCGTCGCCCACGGCATCCGCGAACGCGGCGAAACCCCCTTCCTGCACACCGGCGCCGGCAACACGAACGCCATCCGCCTCTACGAGTCCCTGGGCTTTCGCGTGCGCCGCACCACCCAGTTCCTGGCAGCACGGGTGCCGGAGCGGCTGGGGGAGGGGCGGGAGGCGATGCCGGTGGCGTAGCCGGGGCGAGGAGAAGGGCTACGGGCCTGTGGGCGAGGAGAAGGGCTACGGGCCTGTGGTGGGGCGGGTCCATGCGTTGTACCGCGTCAGGTACTCCGCGAAGCGGGCCAGATCCTCCGGCGGCCACTGCGCCAGACGTTCACGGAACGCCGTGCGGCGGCTTTCGGTGACCTGGGCGAGGATGTGGCGGCCGACGTCGGTGAGGTGGAGTACCTGGACGCGGTGGTCCTCGGGGTCCTGGCGCCGTTCGATCAGGGCGGCGCGCTCCAGGGCGGCGACCTGGCGGCTCACCGTGGACTTGTCCAGGGCGTAGTGCGCGGCGAGGTCGGTGGCCCGGCAGCCGCCAACCTCCTCCAGGTGGCCGAGGAGCGTGTACGACACCAGCGACAGCTCGGGGTGCAGCCGGCCCGCCGACGCGCGGGCCCGCCGGGCGAAGACCGTCATCTCCCGCTGGATCGTCTCCACGGCCTCGGCTGCTTCCACTGGCTCTCCCTCACTCTCCTGGTTGCATAGTACAACCGGAGTCATTGGGGTAGGGTGGCCGTCCGGCTGCGGATGCTCCCAGTCGTGCGAGGCCGAGGAGGTGAGACCCATTACCGCTGTGTCAGGTCGGGTGCTCTCACCTCGTGTCGGCGTGGATCGCTGCCCGTAGGCGACCGCGAGAGCGCCCTTCGGCTTCCGAAAGGCTTCTCGGCTCCATGCCCTCTTCTTCTTCCGCCTCTTCTTCTTCGCCTTCCTCTTTCTCCTCCTCCCCTTTGTCCTCTTTGTCCTCGCCCTCTCCTTCAGAGCGTCAGCCGGCGCCCGCTTCCTCGGTCCGTGACGGCCTTGTCGCCGTTCTGCGGGCCGCTGGTTGCGTCTTCGCCGAGGACGAGGCCGAGTTGATCCTCGCCGCGGCCCGGACCCTGGATGAGGCCGCCGCCATGGCGGAGCGCCGTGCCTCGGGTCTGCCCCTCGAACACGTCGTGGGCTGGGCAGAGTTCCACGGTCTGCGCATCATCGTCGAGACGGGCGTCTTCGTGCCCCGCCGCCGCACCGAGTTCCTCGTCGACCAGGCCCTCGCCGCGGCGCCGCACGCCTGCGTCGTCGTCGACCTGTGCTGCGGCTCGGGCGCGGTCGGCGCCGCCCTCGCCGCCTCCCTGGACCAGGTCGAGCTGCACGCCGCCGACATCGACCCGGCGGCCGTGCGCTGTGCGCGGCGCAACGTCGCCGGGCACGGCGGACACGCCTACACCGGCGACCTGTTCGAGGCACTGCCCGCCCAACTCCGCGGGCGCGTCGACATCCTTGCCGCCAATGTGCCGTACGTCCCCACCGGCGAGGTCCCGCTGCTGCCGGCGGAGGCTCGTGAGCACGAGCCGCTCACCGCTCTCGACGGCGGCGGCGACGGGCTGGACGTGCTGCGCCGGGTGGCTGCCGAGGCGCCGCGGTGGCTCGCCCCCGGCGGCTGCCTCCTCATCGAGACCAGTGAGCGTCAGGCCCCGGCCGCCGTCGAGGCGTTCACCGATGCCGGCCTGGCGGTGCGTCTGGCGCAGGACGAGGAGCTGTACGCCCACGTGGTCGTCGGCACCAGGGTCAGGTAGCGGCGCCGCTGCCCGTGGGGCTGGGGGAGCGGTCCTCGCCGCGGTCCCACGGGCCGTGCCCCGGGAAGCCGCCGCGCCGGTGGCCCGGGCCATGGTCGTCGAAGGCGCCCGACAGGACGCGGTCGGCCGTGTTGGTGTCGCCGGACCGGGACCCGACGACGTACACCGTGTCACCCTTCTTCAGCGAGCCTGCCCCGGAGCTGGAGCCGCCGTCGGACCGGACGGAGGTGTCCGAAGGCACGGTCCACGTCCACGACGTGCCGTCCTCGCTCTTGACGGTGACACGGTCGTCGTTCACCTTCTGCACCGTGCCCCGCTGCCATACGCGGACGACCCACTTGCCGGTGTCGGGGTCCTTGACGGTCGCCTCACCGTGCACCGCGTCGCCGCCCATGCCGAACCACGGGCCACCGTGACCGTGCCGTCCGCCGGGGCCCTCGGAGGAGGAGGCGGACGGCGACGCGGAGGGTGAGCCGCCGTCCGAGCCGTTCGTCGCCGCGTACGCGACGGTGCCGCCGAGCGCCAGAACGGCGACGGTCGTGGCCGCGATCACCGCCCGCCCGCGGGCGGACCGCCGCTGCCACAGTGCGCGCAGGTGGGCGTGTTCGCGTTCCTCGTCGCCCGGTCCCGACAGCAGTTCGACCTCGTGCGGCTCTTCCGGGCCGTCCGGCTTCTGCGGCTCCTGCATCACGGCTCACTCTCCTCGGCCACGACGGCGGCACCACTGCCACGCCTCACTGTGATTGTCCGAGGTGCCCGATAAGGAACCGGTAACAGAAGCCTGTGAATCGCGGCGAAGGGCGGGCTAGGCGGTGGACCGCGCCCGTGCCACCAGCAGCGCCACGTCGTCGTGGTTGTCGGGGTGGTGCAGCGCGCTCAGCAGCAGGTCGCACAGCTCCTCCAGGGGGCGCGCGGGGTCGTCGAGCAGCGCCAGCAGCGCCTCCAGGCGCTCGTCGAGGGAGTGCACGCGGGTCTCGACGAGGCCGTCCGTGTACAGCACGAGCTGGTCGCCGGGCGCGAAGTCGACGTCGGTCGTGGAGAACGCCACCCCGCCCACGCCCAGTGGCGCCCCGGTGGGCAGGTCCAGCAGCTCCGGCGGCCGGCCCGGACGCACCCGGGCGGGCGGCAGATGTCCCGCGTTGGCGATCCGGCACTGCCCCAGCCGAGGGTCGTGGACTGCGTACACGCAGGTGGCGATGGAGTGGTCCAGGCCCTGGGTGATCCGGTCGAGGTGCTCGAGGAGGACCGCCGGGTCCAGGTCCAGGGAGGCCAGCGTGGTCGTCGCGGTGCGCAGCCGGCCCATCGTCGCGGCGGCGTCGATGCCGCTGCCCATGACGTCGCCGACGACGAGCGCCGTCTTGCCGTCCGGCAGCGGGATGACGTCGAACCAGTCGCCGCCGACCTCGGTGGTGGCCCCGGCCGGCTGGTAGCGGGAGGCGACCTCCAGGCCGCCGGTGACGGCCGGATGACTCGGCAGCAGGCTGCGCTGCAGGGTGAGCGCGGTGGTGCGGGCGTTCTGGTACCAGCGGGCGTTGTCGATCTGCACGGCGGCGCGCGCGGCCAGTTCGCGGGCGAGCAGCAGGTCGTCCCGGCCGAAGGGGAGCGGATGGTGGATCCGCTTCAGGTCGAGGGCGCCGAGCACCTCGCCCCGTGCGATGAGCGGCACGGCCAGATAGGAGTGGACACCCGCCCGGGCCAGCAGCTCGGCCGACTCGGGGGAGCGGGCGATGCGCGTGAGGTCCTCGTCCTTGACCTGCGCGACCATGACCGGCCGGCCGGTGCGCACGCACTCCGTGATGAGCCGCTGCGGCCCGTAGCGGGCGACCTGGCCGGGCGGGTCGGAGGCCTGCAGGGCGTCGGGTGCGTTGTACACCCGGACGGCCAGGGCGCGGATCACCGCGTCCTCCGCGGGGCCGAGGCTGGTGCGCCGGCCCGCCACCACGGCGTCGAGCAGTTCCACCGCGGCCACGTCCGCCAGCTCCGGTACGGCCACGTCGGCCAGTTCGCGGGCGGTGCGCTCCAGGTCCAGGGTGGTGCCGATCCGGGCCGAGGCGTCCGCGATCAGCGCCAGCCGGCGGCGCGCCGACTCCGCCTCGACGGCCGCCCGGTGCCGGTCGGTGACGTCGACGACGGAGGCGGCCACGCCCAGCACGGTGCCGCGGGCGTCCTCCAGGCGGTAGAGGGAGACCGACCAGGCGTGGTCCTCGTCGGGGTCGGCGGGGGTGCGGCCGACCGTGAACCGGTCGACGAGCGGCTTTCCGGTCCGCAGCACCTGGCGCGCCGCGGACTCCAGGAGCTCCGCATCCCCCCGGGGCAGCACCTCGGGGACCGTCCGCCCCAGGTGCTCCTCGGCGGGCACACCGTTGAGCCGTTCCATCGCGGAGTTGACCGAGACGTACCGCAGGTCGGTGTCCAGGACGGCGAGGCCGTTGGGTGACTGTTCGACCATCCGCTTGGACAGGGCCACGTCCCGCTCCAGTCGGCGCACCGTCGTGCGGTCGGCGGCGAGGCCCAGGGCGTACACATCGCCCCGGTCGTCCATGAGCCGCATGTTGCGGAACTCCACCAACCGGGTGGTGCCGTCCTTGCGCCGGATGGGGAACGCCCCCGCCCAGCTCCGGCCGGTGGCCATGACGTCCGCGAACAGTTTCACCACCAGGTCGACGTGCTGCTCGTTGACCATCACCCGGGCCGCGTAGCGCCCCAGCGCCTCCTGCGCCGAGTAGCCGAACAGCTCTTCGGCCTGCGGACTCCACAGCGCGATACGGCCCTCGGCGTCGAGTACCACCGAGGCCACGTTCAGCACGTCCAGCAGCCCGCTGGGGCCTGTTGGGCCGCCACCCTCGGCCGCGGACGATCCGCCTGCACTCATGCCACGCACCGCCTCCGGACATCGACGCGGCACGCCGTCCCCCGTGCCGACTCCCCCTGTTCTACCGCGCTCAACCCTTTTCTCCCACGTCTTGAGGGCCCTTCCCCATGCTCCTCCAGTACGGCTTCGCGCGCCGTTCTCCTCAGGGTCCGCCCCTGTCCATCGTATTGGTCTGTACATGACCACGGTGCCGGGCCAGACTGTCCGCCGAGCGCGCCCCACCCCCCGCTGCCGAGGAGACCCATGCCCCTGCGCCCTGCCCGCCTGCGCCGTCCCCTGTCCGGGACCGCACGTACCGCCCGCGCCGCCTTCCTCGCGCTGGCCGTCGCCACGGTCACCGCCCTCTCCGCGGCCCCGCCCGCAGCGGCCGCCGACACCTGGACCGAGGTCGGCTCCGACCGCGCCGACCCGCTGACCGAGAGTCAGGGACTGGCCTCGGTCGAGACCCCGGCGAACAGCGCCAACCGCTACACCGGCATCGGCACCATCCCGTTCTCCGTCTCCACCCGGGGCTGGAACCACGTCGGCGACCCCGACGCCTCCTACGACGGCTACTACGTCGAGCCCTACCAGAGCGACTCGGGCACCTCGAAGATGTACCGGGTGCAGGCGCCGGGCGGCGCCTGGTCGGAGTACGTCCACGCGCTCGGCTCGGGCGAGGCCCTCAACAACTCCTGGGTGGCGATCACCCCGGACAGCAAGTGGATGCTGTCGGGCGAGTGGGGCACCATGACCCGGTTCCTCGTCTTCCCGACGCCCGGCGCCAACGCCGCCACTTCGCCCTCGGCGAACCTGCCCCAGGTGTCGACCGTCCGCCTCGACCACGCCGTCCGTGACGTCCAGGGCTGCGACTTCACCGGTCCGACCACCCTGCTGTGCTCCTCCGACGACCCGGCCGGCACCCTCTTCGGCATCACCAAGCCGCTCCTGCGGATCGACCTGTCCGCCGAGCCGAACGGCACGGCCGACGTCACCGGTCAGGTGACGGCCCTGCGCCAGCTGCCGCTGCGCAGCTCCTGCTCCGGCACGTTCGAGGCCGAGGGTGTCGACTACGACCGCCGCAGCGGCACCCTGCGCGTGATCGTCGTCTCGCCCGGCTTCTGCGTGCTGACCGACAGTAAGACGTACCGCTTCACGCGGAGCTGAGCCCAGCGGCCGGTGGCGGCGGCCGCCGTCGCTGGTCCCGCTCGGAAAGTGGTGCTTTTCTGGGGATGTGGCGCGGTTCGCGGGGAACCCGCACTGCCGCGCCACCGCCACGAGAGGAGCGATCACGATGGATCGCGAACGATCGCACGAGGAGTCCGTCTCCGTCGAGATCAGCGGATGCAACAAGGAGGACGCCCGGATCGTGTTCGACACGCTCAACGCGTGCTTCGAGTCGGACCGTGGCGCCGACGAGGTGCCGCAGCAACTGCACGAGACGCGCCCGATGGTGTGGCTCGGCACCTTCGAGGTCACCGAGGCGCACGACTGCGCCCGCCCGGCCCGGCTCTCGTCCTCCGTCGAGGCCGATGCGCAGGGCAGCTACTGGGCGATCGAGCGGCTCCGTTCGACGCTGGACTCGGTGTTCGCGGTACGCGACCTCTCCTCGGCCTCCGGGGACCAGGAGCGGGAGCTGCACGTACGGCTCGAAAGCCGGTGAGGCGGTGACCTGCGGCACATGAGCCGGAGTCTATTGTGCAACTAGTTGCATAAACCGGGTGCGGTCCTCTAGAACTGGAGGGACTACCGCCGCGCACGGAGGCCTGCCCTGCCATGAGCCGTTATCCGCACCTGCTGAGCCCGCTCGATCTGGGCTTCACCACGCTGCCCAACCGCGTCCTGATGGGCTCGATGCACGTCGGCCTGGAGGAGGCCGAGCGCGGCTTCGAACGCATGGCCGCCTTCTACGCCGCCCGCGCCCGCGGCGGAGTGGGCCTCATCGTCACCGGCGGCATCGCCCCCAACGACGAGGGACGGCCGTACGAGGGCGGCGCCAAGCTCACCACGGACGCGGAGGCCGACCAGCACCGGCAGATCACCGACGCCGTGCACCGCGAGGGCGGCCGCATCGCGATGCAGATCCTGCACTTCGGCCGCTACGCCTACCACCGGGACCTGGTCGCCCCGAGCCCCCTCCAGGCCCCCATCAGTCCCTTCCCGCCCCGCGAGCTCACCGACGCCGACGTCGAACGGACGATCGACGACTATGCCCGCGCCGCCCGCCTCGCCCGGCAGGCCGGCTACGACGGCGTCGAGATCATGGGCTCCGAGGGCTATCTCATCAACGAGTTCATCGCCGCGCGCACCAACCACCGCACCGACCGCTGGGGCGGCGCGTACCAGAACCGGATGCGGTTCCCCGTCGAGATCGTCCGCAGGGTGCGCGAGGCGGTCGGCGAGGACTTCATCGTCGTCTACCGGCTGTCCATGCTGGACCTGGTGCCCGGCGGGTCCACCCTCGACGAGGTCGTCACCCTCGCCCGGGCCGTCGAGGCGGCCGGCGCGACCATCATCAACACCGGCATCGGCTGGCACGAGGCCCGCATCCCCACCATCGCGACCTCCGTGCCGCGCGGCGCCTACACGTGGGTGACGAAGAAGCTGATGGGCGCGGTGAGCATCCCGCTCGTCACCACCAACCGCATCAACACCCCCGAGGTCGCCGAGGAGTTGCTCGCCGACGGCTGCGCGGACATGATCTCCATGGCCCGGCCGATGCTGGCCGACCCCGACTTCGTGAACAAGGCCGCCGCCGGCACGCCCGAGGCGATCAACACCTGCATCGGCTGCAACCAGGCCTGCCTCGACCACACCTTCAGCGGCAAGATCACCTCCTGCCTGGTCAACCCGCGCGCCTGCCACGAGACCGAGCTGGTCCTCGCTCCGACCCGGCTGCGCAAGCGCGTCGCGGTGGTGGGCGCGGGCCCGGCAGGCCTCGCCTGCGCCGTCAGCGCCGCAGAACGCGGTCATGCGGTGACGTTGTTCGACGCCGCGAGCGAGATCGGCGGCCAGCTCAACGTCGCCCGCAAGGTCCCGGGCAAGCAGGAGTTCGACGAGACGCTGCGCTACTTCCGCCACCAGCTCGACGCGCACGGCGTGGACGTACGCCTCGACACCCCTGTCACGGCAGGCGACGTGGAGTCCTACGACGAGGTCGTCGTCGCCACCGGCGTCAGCCCCCGCACCCCCGACATCCCCGGCGTCGACCACCCGAGCGTCGTCGGCTACCTCGACGTCCTGCGCGACGGCGCGCCCGTCGGCGACCGCGTCGCGATCCTCGGCGCGGGCGGCATCGGCTTCGACGTCGCCGAGTTCCTCACCGACGGCGGCGACAAGGCGAGCGAGGACCCGGCGACGTACTTCCGCCAGTGGGGCGTCGACATGGACTACCGGGCCCCCGGCGGTCTCGTCGCCCCCGAGCGCCCCGCTCCGCCGCGCACCGTCCACCTGCTCCAGCGCAAGACGACCAAGGTCGGCGCGGGTCTCGGCAAGACCACCGGCTGGATCCACCGCACGGAGCTCAAGCACCGCGGCGTCACCATGGTCCCGGGCGTGCGCTACGACCGGATCGACGACGCAGGACTGCATGTCACCGTCGGCGAGCAGAGCACGGTCCTGGAGGTCGACACCATCGTGCTGTGCACCGGCCAGGACCCGCGCCGGGACCTGTACGAGGCGCTGATCGCCGCCGGCGTCAACGCGCACCTCATCGGCGGCGCCGACGTCGCCGCCGAACTGGACGCCAAGCGCGCCATCCAGCAGGGCACCGAGCTGGCGGCGGCGCTGTAGGGGGCGGGAGGCGGTTGGCGGGAGGCGGCTGTGGGGACGCGGGCCGTTCGGCCGCGTCCCTAGGATGACCACATGTCACTCCCGCACGCGATCCTCACCGCCCTGCTCGAGAGGCCCTCGTCCGGGCTGGATCTGACCCGCCGCTTCGACAAGTCGATCGGCTACTTCTGGTCGGCGACGCACCAGCAGATCTACCGCGAGCTGGGAAAACTGGAGGCCGAGGGCCACATCAGGGCGCTGCCCACCGAGCAGCCCGCCCGCGGGCAGAAGAAGGCCTACGAGGTCCTGCCCGCGGGCCGCGCCGAACTCGCGCGGTGGACGGCGGCCACCCAGGACCCGAAGCCGCACCGCGACGCCCTGCTGCTGCGGCTGCGTGCCGCTGCCGTCGTCGGCACCGCGGGCCTGGAAGCCGACCTGCGCCGCCATCTCAAGCTGCACCGGCGGCAGTTGACCGAGTACGAGGAGATCGAGAAGCGCGACTTCCCGCCCGGCCCAGGCAGCGCCCAGGCCAGGCTCCAGCACCTGGTCCTGCGTGCGGGCATCGAACTGGAGACCTTCTGGACCCAGTGGCTCACCGAGGCACTCCAGGAGCTGCCCGCCGCGGAGGAAACAGCGGGCCAGGACAAGGACAAGGACCCGGACGAGGAGCCGGACCAGGCCCAGGCCCAGACCCAGGCCCAGGCCCAGGCCCAGGACCAGGAACAGGGCGGATTGCCTCCCGGAGCCGGTAGAGCCGGAGCCGCTGGGGCTAGAGCCGGTAGGGCTTCGAGCGGCGGCGCAGGAACCAGGCCAGCGCGATGACGCCGCCGCCCACCAGCGCGCCGCCCACCCCCATGGTGACGGGACCGTAGTCGCGGGCCGCGCCGCCGAGGCCGCCCATGACCCCGCGCGAGGGCGAGGCGGTCGCGGAGATCGTCGGGGCGGACGGGGCCGAGACGATCACGGACTGGGTGCCCGCGGTGACGCCGCTGGAGCACATGACGACCACGGTGTACGTGCCCGGGGAGACGCCGGACCAGGCGGCGGACTGGCTTGCCGTCGTCCCGGACAGCGCCACCTGACGTCCCTGGGCGAAGCTCCCCTGGCTGCTGGTGAGCAGCGCGGCCGTGCCCCAGCTCCCGTTGAGCTGGGTGCAGGCGCTGGTCACCACCGAGACCGTGGAGCCGGTCGTGCTGACGGAGATGCCCGAAACCCGGGCGACGGCCGGTCCGGGGGCCAGGGCGAGGGGGAGCGCGGCGGCTGCCACGGTCAGTCCTGAGCGGGCGAGAAAGCGGGAAACGCGCATCGGATGTCCTCCGGCGGCGGCACGGTTGGCGGTACATCCCTTGCGCCGCCGAGGGTCGGGTACGCCCGTGCTGCCTCAGAGGCAGCCAACGGGCCCCGGGCCCGCCCCGCATCCGGACCGCCCCCGGGCAGGTGACGGATTCCTTCGGACGGCCCATGCGCCGAGCGGTCGGCGGGGCTCGCCCGTCGTCACCGTCCGCTCCGTCGAGAACGCGCCCCACGTGCCGTCCGGCAGCCGCGCCCGCAGCCGCACCCGGTGACCGATCCCCGCCTCCCGCCCCGCGTAGAAGCTGTACGTGGTGGACGGTGTGAGGCGGACGACGTCCAGCATGTGCGCGGAGCCGGGCACGCCCCGACCTTTGTGCGGCCCCGGTACACCTCGTACCCGCTGACCGCGGGGTTCGCGGCGACCGCGTTCCACATGACGTGCACACTCGTCGCGCTCCCGGCCTGCGCGGTCGAGAGGGCGGGAGCCTCCGTACGGGACGCCATTGGTGACCGCTTCCGGAGGTTACGTATGCTGAAGTTCCTTGCGGCTGAACTCTCCCTGAGGGCTGAGGAGTTCATGCCCGTGGCGCGGACCGCTGTCGTCGCAGATCCCGCGCCGGCAAAGTGGCCGGGGGCCCGGGGCCGAGACGGCGCCCGGGCCCCCGGCCCCTGTTGCCCGCTCCCTACCGCTGTCGGCCCGTCAGAAACCGCACCCGTACACCGCACCCGCACGCCGTGCGTGATCAGCCGTGCGCCGCCGGCCGTGCACCGTACGGCCCCCTCGAAGTGGCCTCGTGATGCGGTCGGCACCAAATTGTTCTGAGTGTCCGTCAATGTCCCACGAGAGGGTCCCATATCGTGCGCGCCCAGTCGCTGACCCTGGCCGCGGCCGGCCTTGCCCTGCTGGCCCCGACCACCCCCACCGCCGCCGCGCGCCCGTCCCTGGGTGCTGCCGGACCACCGGTGCTCCGGCAGGAAGGCACCGTCCGCGCCGCCGACCTGTTGTCCCGGGTCCGTGACTGCGCTCCCGTCTCCCGCGGCCGCTACCGCACCGACGAGGGCACGCCCGCCACGATCCCGGTGTGCGGCACCGACGAGGCGGTGTTCTGGACGGCCGACATGGACATCGACTGCGACGGCCGCCCGGGCACGCAGTGCAACAGCGGCACCGACCCGCTGTTCTCCGACACCACGGCCTACCAGCAGTCCGACGGCCGCTGTCTGAGCGCCGAGACGCTGCCTTACATCGTGGTGCCGGGGGTGAGCGACATCTGGAACCACCGGGACCACGGGGTGCGCGGGGGATCCGTCGCGGCCGTCGTCTACCGGGACCGGGTGCAGTACGCGGTCGTCGGCGACACGGGACCGCGCGAGATCATCGGCGAGGCGTCCTACGCCACCGCCAAGGCACTCGGCATCCGGCCCGACCCCCGCGGCGGCGGCACGCCTTCCGGCGTCACGTACATCGTCTTCAAGAACTCCCTGGCGACCCCCATCGAGAGCCACGCGTCCGCGGTGGCCGTGGGGGAGCGGCTGGCGCGGCTGTTCGTGCGGGGGGCGGCCGTGAACGAGGAAACGCCGACGCAGCCTCAGGAGCAGCCGGAAGCGTCGGAGGGCCTGGAGTGGTCGGCTGCGGCGCGAAGGGCGGCGGGGGCGGCGTCGACCGGTACGGCAGCCGCCCAAGGGGTGGTCGCCCAGAAGGAGTTGGCCAAGTCGCCGGAGTCGGAGGCGTCGGCGGCGTCGGCGGACGGCGAGGCTCAGGAGGGCTCGGAGGTTTCGGAAACCCTGCAGACCCCTGAGACCTCGCAGGGGCAGGAGCATGCAGGGGACCAGGAGGGCCCGGACGCCGCGTCCGCTGACGACGGGAGCGCGTAAGCGAAGGGGGCGGCCCGTTCGCGTCGAGCGTCCGAACGGTGGCCGCCGAGGCCGCCGGCGATCGCCGGTGATCGACGGCCGAGGCGGGCCGCCCGCGCGTCGGACCGCCGACCATCCGCCGGCCCGCGCGGCCTGGCTCCCTACCTACGACGAGGCCGAGCCGGTGTTCGCCCGGGCCCTCGCCGGCCGGGCCGGGCTGCCGGTCGGCGATTCCCGGCCGGCCGTCCAGGCGGCGTCGGAGGGGGTCACACCTTCCGGTAGGTGTACGCGTCCGCGGCGGCCGCTGCCACCGCGTCGAGGTCGGCTCCCGTGGCCGCCGTCACCACCGCGGCCACCGCGCCCTCGACGAACGGGGCGTCCACCAGGCGGGCGGTGTCGGGGAGTTCGTCGCCTTCCGCGATCAGCGCCTTGACCGTGAGGACGGCGCTGCCGAGGTCGGTGAGGACCGCGACCCCGGCCCCCCGGTCCACCGAGGCGGCAGCAGCGGTGATCAGCTCGGCGCTCGTGCCCAGCTCGCCGCGCTCCGTACCACCCGCCGCGGCGACCGGCACGGCCGCGCCGCCGCCCGCCAGCCGCCGGGCCAGCTCGGCCACGGCCGAGGCCACCTCCGCGCTGTGCGACACCAGGACGATACCGACCAGTTTCTCGTCGCTCACCGCGCCTCACTCCCCGCACCGTCGGCTTCGACGAGGGCGGCGATGAGCAGCGCCGCCGAGGTGGCGCCCGGATCCTGGTGGCCGATGCTGCGTTCGCCGAGGTAGCTGGCCCGGCCCTTGCGGGCCTGCAGTGGTGTCGTCGCCTTTGCGCCCTGTTCGGCGGCGGTCCGGGCGGCGCGGAAGCCGTCGGAGAGGGCCTCCACGGCCGGCACCAGGGCATCGATCATGGTCTTGTCGCCGGGCGCGGCGCCGCCCAGCTGCATCACGGCGTCCACGCCCACCCGCAGCGCCGCGGTGAACTGCGCCTCGTCCACCTCGGCCGCGTCCCCGAGCGCCTTCCCGGTCCGGCGCAGCAGCGTGCCGTACAGCGGCCCCGAGGCCCCGCCCACCTTAGAGATCAGTTGGCGTCCGGCGAGGACCAGCACGGCGCCTGGAGTCTGGGGCGCCTCCTGCTCCAGTGCCGCGGTCAGCGCGGTGAAGCCGCGCCGCATGTTGCTGCCGTGATCGGCGTCCCCGATGGGCGAGTCGAGGGCCGTGAGCCGGTCCGCCTCGCGGTCGACGGCCGCGGCGGTCGCCGTCATCCAATGGCGGAAGAAGTCGGCGTCTAGCACTGGATCTCCTTGCGTGGTCGGTACGGTCGCAGCGCCGGCCCCTGGCTCAGACACCCCAGCGCAGCCCGGGAGTCCTCACCGGCGCGTTCCACAGCCGCAGCAGTTCCTCGTCGATCTGGCACAGGGTCACCGAGACGCCCGCCATGTCGAGGGACGTCACGTAGTTGCCGACGAGCGTATGGGCGACGGCCACCCCCCGCTGCGCCAGCACGCGCTGCACCTCGGCGTTGAACCCGTACAGCTCCAGCAGCGGCGTCGCGCCCATGCCGTTGACCAGCACAAGGACGGGGTTGCGGGGTGTCATGTCCTCCAGGATCGCGTGGACCGAGAAGTCGGCGATCTCCCCGGACGTCATCATCGCCCGCCGTTCCCGGCCGGGCTCCCCGTGGATCCCGACGCCCAGTTCCAGATCGCCGTCCGGCAGGTCGAAGGTCGGGCCGCCCTTGGCCGGTGTCGTGCACGCGCTGAGCGCCACGCCGAAGCTGCGGGAGTTCTCGTTCACCTGCCGGGCGAGCGCCTCGACCCGCTCCAGCGGCTGCCCCTCCTCGGCCGCGGCCCCCGCGATCTTCTCGACGAACAGCGTCGCGCCCGTACCGCGCCGCCCGGCCGTGTAGAGACTGTCGGTGACGGCCACGTCGTCATTGACCAGTACCTTCGCGATCTGGATGCCCTCGTCCTCGGCCAACTCGGCCGCCATGTCGAAGTTGAGCACGTCGCCGGTGTAGTTCTTGACGATGAACAGCACACCCGCCCCGCTGTTCACGGCTGCCGCCGCCCGCAACATCTGGTCCGGCACCGGCGACGTGAACACCTCGCCGGGGCAGGCCGCCGAGAGCATCCCGGGTCCGACGAACCCGCCGTGCAGCGGCTCGTGCCCCGAGCCGCCACCGGACACCAGCGCCACCTTCCCGGCCACCGGGGCGTCCCGCCGCACGATCACCCGGTTCTCGACGTCGACGGTCAGCTCTGGGTGAGCGGCCTCCATTCCGCGCAGCGCGTCCGCGACCACGGTCTCCGGAACGTTGATCAGCATCCTCACGGATACCTCCTGATGAGATTGACGGATCGGCTCATGACCTCTGTATGTGCGGGTCACATCGGGCTTGGTCAATTATCGGTCCGGGCGGGTGACGGCGCTCGGGGACGGGCTGTGGAGGTACTGATGATGCCTTCGTGCTGCCTTCGCGCTGTCTACGTGCTGTCAGACGATCGTTCTGGCCCCCCCCAGAGCCGGAACGCCGTGTTCGTTCACCGGATGTGGTGGGTCTCCCAGAAGGGGCCGAGGTCCCGACCGGTCATGGACTGGGCGGCCTTCTTGAAGTCGGCGGTGGTGGAGACGCCGTACCAGTGGTCTTGGGCGTACCGCTTGAGGAGTCGTGCCATGGTGTCGGCGCCGAGGGTGCGCTCCAGATCGGCCAGGGCGCAGGGCCCGGCGGTGTAGACGAGGTGGTATTCGCCGCGGTGCTGCGACCAGTAGGCCATCGAGGAGGTCAGCAGCGCTGTGCTGTCGTCGGGCCAGTAGACGTCCGACCAGCAGTCGCGGGTGTCCCAGCCGTAGAAGCGGGCGTTGGCGTACTGGGCGAAGCTCTCGTCCAGCCACGGTGAGGTGTACTCGTCGTTGCCGACGATGCCGTACCACCACTGGTGCGCCACTTCGTGGACGACGGCGCCGCCCTCCTCGGTGGTGCCGAGCAGGACGAGGCCGGGGTACTCCATGCCGCCGCCGAACTGGCGGGTCATCACGAGGTCGATCTCGCCGTACGGGTAGCGGCCGAACTCCCGGCCGAACCGGTCGATCGCGGCGACGGCGTCCGCGCGGTTGAGACGCACGCCCGCGGCCGGGGTGTCGGACGCCCAGTACGACTTCACGCGCACGCCTTTGGGCGTGGTCTGCATCGCCGTGCGGAAGGGGCCCGCGGCCCACGCGAAGTCGCGCACCCGGTCCGCGACGCTGAGGGTGACCGTACGGCCGGGCCGGCCGGGCAGGGTCCGGGTACGACCGGTCGCGGGCACCTTCAGGGCCGACGGGTGATCGAGACGGACCCGGAAGTCGCTCGTCAGGGCGTAGAAGCTCTCACCGACCGCCACATACGGGTCGAGGTGCCACCCCTTCGCGTCGTGCACGGCGAGCACCGGCAGCGCGTTGCCGAGGAAGCGGTAGGCGCCTTCGCGGCCGAAGCGGGCATTGCGGTCGGGCACGGCGATGGAGACGTCGAAGGCGACCGACGTCCGCTCGCCGCGCGCGAGCGGCTTCGGCAGGGCGATGCGCAGGGCCGTGCAATCCACGGTGAGCGAGCCCGGCGCGCCGCCGCCTACTCGCGACACGATGACACGGGCAGGCGTGTCGGGCGTGCCGCACCCGTCCTCGCCGTTGCCCCACAGCCGCAGGTACACCTCGCGCAGCGGCCGGTCGGACGCGTTACGGAACGATACCCGCTGCCGTCCGCTCCAGTGGCTGCCGTCGGCGTCGGAGCGCAGAACCACGTCGTAACGGGCGCGATCGGGCGTCGCCGCGGCCCTGGACACCCCCGACCGGGCCGCCGCGCCGACATCACCCACTCCGGCGCCGACCGCCACGAGCAGCATGAGCAGTACGACGAACAGACGACGAGCGGGCATGGGCGACCACACGGGTAACGGTGACATGCCAGCCGATACTGCCACAACGCACCGACGACGGAACAGAATTGGGCGGACCGTCAGGTGGTGATGACCTTGGGGCAGGTGTAGAAGCGGATGCCTTCGGGGCCGTGGATGGGGGAGTCGCCGATGAGGGAGTCCTTCCAGCCGCCGCAGGAGTAGTAGGACATCGGCACGGGGACAGGGACGTTGATACCGATCATGCCGATGTGGATGTTGCGCTGGAAGCGGCGTGCGGCTTCGCCGGCGGCGGTCAAGAGGGCGGTGCCGTTGCCATAGGGGTTGGCGTTGATGAGGGCGATCGCCTCGTCGAGGGTTTCCACGCGGAGGACGGCCAGGACGGGGCCGAAGAGCTCTTCGGTGTAGGCGTCCATGGTGGTGGTGACGTGGTCCAGGAGGGGTGGGACCGGTGAAGAACCCTTCTTCGTGGCCGTTGATCCTCAGGCCGCGGCCGTCGACGACGAGGGTGGCGCCCTGTGCGTGGGCGGTGCCGACGGCGTTCTCGACACGTTCCTGCGCGGCCTTGGTGACCAGGGGGCCCATGTCGGTGCCGGGGGCGTCGCCGGGGCCGCCCTTGATCTCGCGGGCCTTGCGCTCCAGCACCTCCACGAGCCCGGTAGACCGCGACCGCGCCGAGGAAGACACCCGTTTCGGGGCGTGCCAACAGGCTTAGAGCGAGGGGGCGTTGCACGGTCCGGCCGTCGGTCTGCTTCGGGCCGGAGGCCGCCGGTGTGGTCACCGTCGGCGCAGCCTGCTGAGTGGCTATGGAGCCGCCCACGAGGGATGTCAACAGGTATGTCAGGACGTCCAACAAAAGCGCGCCGCGCGGATCCTCCGGGGTCAGGCCCCGCCTTCGACAGGCGCGCGGGTCACGCGTGCGGTCGGCGAAGGGCGCGGGCTGCCAGCGCCTCCAGCAGGAGATCGACCGCCTCCTCGAAGGAACTGTTTCCCATGGTGTGCAGTTCCTGGCGCACGGTGGTCAGTGCGGGATACGAAGCGGGGTCCAGCCCCTGGTAGACCTCGCGCCATGCGCGGAGGTCGGCTTCGCGCTGCTGTCGCGGGAGCGCATGGAACGCGGCGTCCATGGCGGCATGGCTGAGCACGGTGTCGATGAACGTCAGGTACAGGCGCGTGGCCTCGGCCGGTTCGAAGCCCGCGGACAGCAGCAGGCCGACGCCGGTCTCCACGGCGCGGATCTCGTTCTCGCGCCGGGTCACCCGGTACGAGGCGAAGGCCGCCGCGCGCGGATGGGCGAGGTATCCGGCGCGGACCCGCAGGGCCATCTCGCGCAGGTCGGCCACCCAGTCGCCCGTCGAGGCGAACCCCGCCATGGCATCGCCGATGATGCGGTCGGCGATGGCGAGCACCAGATCGTCGGTGCCGTGGAAGTAGCGGTAGAGGGCGGTGGGGTCGCAGCCCAGGGCGGTGCCGAGCCGGCGCACGCTGAGCGCCTCCGGACCGTGCTCACCGATCAGCCTGAGCGCGGTCTCCACGATCAGGTCCTCCGACAGCAGGACCCCCGATCGGGTGGGCCGTCGGCGGCTGCGCTCCTGCGGGACTCGGGTGGTCATGCCGGGGCTCCTGTCGCTTCGGACCGCCATCGGACCGCTTCGGGCGGCTTCGGACATCTTGGGACTGCTCGGGATCGCCGGGACCGTGGGCGCCGCAGGGGCCGTGGGGACCGCGGGACCGCGTACCCGCAGTGAAGAGGCCCCGGACGCCTTATGTCAACAGGATTGACGCAACGCGAAGGCCAGGTGTTTCATCACAGTCCCGCGCGGCTCTTCCCGCCTCCCCTCCCTGCGAGGAGCCTTCCATGTCATCCACACCACTGCGCCGCTCCCTCGGCGTCATCGACGGTGTCGCCATCGCCGCCTCCAGCACCGCCGCCACCACCAGCATCGCCATCGGCATGGGCACGATCGCCACCATCGTGGGTCTGCAGGCCCCGGCTCTGCTGCTCCTCGCCTTCCTGCCCGTGCTGGGCATCGCCACCGCCTACGCCCGGCTCAACCGCTCGGAACCCAACTGCGGCAACGGCTACACCTGGGTCGGCAAGACCCTCGGGCCGTGGCCCGGCTTCCTGACCGGGTGGGTCACCATCGTCGGCTCGGTCATCTTCTGCGCCTACACCAGCGCGGTCATGGGCTCCGTCGTCCTGATCTTCGCCAACAAGGCCGGCCTGCACTCCGTGGCGGGCATCGCCCTCGATCCGTCGTCCACCGGCGTCAGCACGGCCGTCGGGCTGGTGCTTCTGCTCGGCCTCACCGCTCTCGCCGTCACCGGCACCCGCGCCACCACCCGCTTCCAGTTCGTGCTGCTGGTCTTCGAGTACGCCGTGCTGCTGGGCTTCTGCGGCTGGGCCCTGATCACCGGCAAGCAGTCCTTCTCCCTCTCCTGGTTCAACCCCTTCGAGATCACGGACGGCACCACCTTCGCCCAGGGCATGGTCCTCGCCGTGTTCTTCTTCTGGGGCTGGGACGCGGCGTTCAGCGTCAACGAGGAGACGAAGAGTCCGGGCGACGCGGCCCGCGGCGGTCTGATCGCCCTGTCCGCGATGCTCGGACTGTTCCTCTTCGCCTCGGTCGCCTTCCAGCGGGAGATGAGCCTGCCCGAACTCATCAAGAACGGCCCGCAGGCCCTGCCGTACCTCGGTGAGAAGCTGGCCGCCGAGCCCTGGGCCACCCTGCCCGTGGTCGCCCTGATGTGTTCGGCCGCCGCCTCGGTCCAGTCCACGCTGATCCCCACGGCGCGCGGGCTGCTCGCGATGGGCCGGGACCGCACCATGGGTCCGGTGTGGACCCGGGTGCATCGCCGGTACGGCACCCCTGCCGCCGGAACCGTCGCCGTGCTGTCGATCGCCTTCGTGATCGCCCTGCTGGCCGTCGCCATCCCGCGGCTGAGCGACATGCTGCTGGCCGCCGTCAACTCCATCGGCCTGCTCGTCGCCCTCTACTACGGCCTCACCGCTCTCGCGTGCGCCGTCCGCTTCTGGCCCGACCGCCGCGAGGGGTTCCGTACGGCGTTGCTCGCCGTGGGCGTGCCGGCCGTGTCCGGTCTGGTGCTGCTCGGTCTCGGCTGCTATCTCGGTTACTCCTACCTGACCAAGAGCGACCACTTCGAACTGAGCCCCGACAACGGGTGGTTCATGTTCTCCCTGCCCGCCGTCATCGTCCTCGCCGGGCTCGGGATGGCCGCGATGGCCAAGTACGTCCGCCGGTCGCCGTACTTCAGCACCGGACGCGGCACCGACGCCGAGGCGATCGCCCTCCCCATGGACCGCGCGGCCGTCTGAGCGCCCGTCCGCCCCGACCCGTTCCCCGGCCCCACTCGCACCCCCACCACGGAGTCAGCTCCCATGTCGCAGTCGCAGGCCACCGGCCCCGCCGATCTCGTCCTCACCGGAGGGCCCGTCCACACCGTCGATCCCGCCCGCAGCCGGGCCACCGCCGTGGCCGTGCACGGCGGGCGGATCACGGCCGTCGGCCACGACGAGGTGCACGCACTGATCGGGCCGGGCACGGAGGTCGTCGACCTCGCCGGGAAACTGCTGCTGCCCGGCTTCCAGGACGCCCACGTCCACCCCCAGGGCGCAGGTCTGGAACTCGGCCTGTGCCATCTCGCCGACACCGTCGACCCCGCCGAGTACCTGCGGCGGATCCGGGCGTACGCCGACGACCACCCGGACGCCGAATGGATCACCGGCGGCGGCTGGTCCCTGGAGGCGTTCCCCGGCGGTGCCCCCACCGCCGCAGCCCTGGACGCGATCGTCCCCGACCGGCCCGTCTTCCTGCCCAACCGCGACCACCACGGCGCGTGGGTCAACACCCGGGCGCTGGAGCGGGCCGGCATCGACGCCCGCACCCCCGACCCCGCCGACGGCCGCATCGAACGCGACGCCGACGGCAACCCGACCGGCATGCTCCAGGAGGGCGCCGTCCATCTGGTGGGGCGGCTCGTGCCCACCCCCACGCCCGAGGATCAACTGGCCGCCCTGCTGCGCGCCCAGGCCGTGCTGCACTCCCACGGTGTCACCGCCTGGCAGGACGCCATCGTCGGCGCCTACGCCAACATGACCGACCCCGCGCCCTCCTACCGGGCGGCACTGGACCGGGGACTGCTCACCGCCCGCGTCGTCGGCGCGCTGTGGTGGGACCGCGAACGCGGCGCCGAGCAGATCCCCGAACTCGCGGCGCGACGCGAGGAGTTGAGCGGTGACCGGTTCCGCGCCGGCACGGTGAAGATCATGCAGGACGGCATCGCCGAGAACCACACCGCGGCGATGCTCGACCCCTATCTCACCGGCTGCGGCTGCTCCTCGGGAGGCAGCGGCATCAGCTTCGTCGAACCCGGCGAGCTGAGGAAGTACGTCACCGAACTCGACGCGCTCGGCTTCCAGGTCCACTTCCACGCCCTCGGCGACCGCGCGGTGCGCGAGGCGCTCGACGCCGTCGAGGCCGCCCGCACCGCCAACGGCCACCGCGACACCCGCCACCACCTGGCACACCTCCAGGTCGTCCACTCCGACGACGTACGACGCTTCCGGGCGCTCGGCGCCACCGCCAACCTGCAGATGCTGTGGGCCGCCCACGAACCCCAGATGGACGAACTCACCCTGCCGTTCCTGGGCCCCGAACGCGGCGCCCGGCAGTACCCCTTCGGCGACCTGCTGCGCGCGGGGGCGACCCTCGCCGCGGGCAGCGACTGGCCGGTCAGCAGCCCCGACCCGCTCCAGGCCATCCACGTCGCCGTCAACCGGGTCTCCCCGGGCGCACCCGAGGGCACCCCCGAGTTCCTGCCCGGACAGCGCCTCGACCTCGGCGCCGCCCTCGCCGCATACACGGCGGGCAGCGCCTACGTGAACCACCTCGACGCTCTCACCGGCAGCATCACCGTCGGCAAGGCCGCCGACCTGGTCGTCCTCGACCGGGACCTGTTCACGGGCCCGCCCGAGGAGATCGCCGCCACCCGGGTCCTGCAGACCTTCGTGGCGGGGGAACGCGTCCACACGGCTCCCGACGCCTGACGCCAGGCGCGGCCGGAAGCACCAACCGACCCGCGACACCGGCATCGGGCACGACCTCGCGGCTGACGGACCGCCCGGCGGGTGGACGCCACCGCGCCCACCCGCCGTCGTACGGACTACTCGCCCTTCGGCGCCGCCTGCTGGACGACCTCGAAGGACCACAGCGTGGCGGCGGAAGCCGCGGGCTTGGGGCGGTCCCCCTCCGCGCCGCCCCGGTGCGCCCCCTGCATCGGGCCGTCCCGCCACGCCTGGAACGACTCCTCGTCACGCCACCGCGTGTAGACGAGGTAGGTGTCGGTGCCCTCGACCGGACGGAGAAGCTCGAACCACTCGAAGCCGTCGGAGTTCTCCACGGCGCCGGCGCGTGCGGCGAACCGCTTCTCGAGGGTCTCCCGCTGCTCCGCCGGGACGGTCAGTACGTTGATCTTGACTACGCTCATGGTCCCATCCTGCCTGCCACCACCGCCCCTCCCGCGCACCACCCCGCGCGGGAGAGAAGAAGGAGAAGAAGCGAGAGGGGGGAGAGAGGGGGGAGAGGGGGGAGGGAGAGGGAGAGGGGGACCGGGGACGCCTTATGGGTCATCAGCAACTGCGGGGCGGGCCACCGCAGCAGATGCTGGTGGCGAGGGCGAGCTCCGGGTCAGGAGGCCAGCGTGGGACGTCTCGACGGACGCGTGGCGATCGTCACCGGCGGAGCCCGTGGCATCGGCGCCGCCGTGGCACGGCTGCTCGTGACGGAGGGCGCCCACGTCGTCGTCGCCGACACCCTCGAAGCCGAGGGCCGCGGCCTGGTCGCGCAGCTCGGCGGACGGTCCCGCTTCCAGCCCCTGGACGTCAGCAGCGAGGGCGGCTGGCAGCGGACGGCAGCCGAGACCGAACGGGAGCTGGGGCCGGTCTCCGTGCTGGTGAACAACACGGGGATCATGGAGTGGGGAACGATGGAGGAACAGACCCTCGCCTCGTTCCGCCGCGTCATCGACGTCAACCTCAAGGGTGCCTGGCTGGCATGCGCGCCGTCGCGCCCTCGCTGCGCCGCGCGGGCGGCGGGGTGATCGTGAACATGTCCTCCCTCGCCGGGCTGATCGCCTACGCCGGCATCGGAGCGTATGTGGCCGGCAAGTGGGGGCTGCGCGGGCTGACGAAGACCGCCGCGCTGGAACTGGCCCCCGACGGGGTCCGCGTCTGCTCCGTTCACCCCGGCGCCATCCGCACCGGCATGACCGCCACCTTCTCGACGGGGGCACGAGTTCGTTCTGGACGGCGCAATCCTCGCAGGGCCGCCCGCCGTCCTGACCCCCGCCGAACAGGGCCCGGCGTGACCGGCCGGGTGCGGGAACCGCGGATGCGGGCGCCGCTCGCGGGCGGGCGGACGCTCCGACGGGTGCGCGGTCCGCTGGCCGTCGTGGTCCTAGGTCGTGGCCGCCGGATGTGTACAGATGCGGAAACAGCCATACCGGTGCCGGATCAAGGGCAGGTGACACCATGCGCGTGATGTTCACCGCCATCCTGCTGATCATCGCCGTCGGCCTCGCCTACCTCGCCGCCCTCGGACTGATGCAGCGATGACGCGAACTCCTCCCGGCCCGAGGCCTCGGGGCGCGGACGCGTGCGGGGATTCGTGCGGGACAACGGGCTCGGGCTGTTCTTCACCGTCACGTTCCTGTTCGCCCTCGTCGGGCAGGCGATCGCCGGTCACGCCGACTTCAACAACCAGCTGGCCGTGGAACAGCTCCAGCAGATCAGCTTCGCCGAGTACCTGACGACGTCCGACTTCGCGGTCGACGTGGCGGAGAACTGGCAGTCGGAGTACCTGCAGTTCTTCCTCTACGTCGGCGCGACGGTCTGGCTGCTGCAGCGCGGCTCGCCCGAGTCGAAGAAGCTGGACAAGGCCGACGCCGAGTCCGACAAGGAACAGCGGGTCGACGAGCACGCCGAGGAGAACTCGCCGAAGTGGGCCGCGGCCCCGGGGTGGCGGCGCGTGGTGTACTCGCACTCGCTGCTGCTGGTCATGGGGACGATCTTCGTGCTGTGCCGGCTGGTTCAGTCGATCAGGATGCGGCCGCCTTCAACGAGCAGCGGCTGCGGCAGCTCCAGGCCCCCATGAGCTGGTCGCGGTACCTGGGCTCGGCCGACTTCTGGAACCGTACGCTGCAGAACTGGCAGTCCGAACTGCTGGCCGTCGCCTCGATGGCGGTGTTGTCGATCTACCTGCGGCCGCGGGGCTCACCGGAGTCGAAGCCGGTCGGAGCCGCCCACGACGCCACCGGCGTGGAGGGCTGACCCCCGTGGACGTGTCGTGTCGACCCCCGGATGCGGGGCACTCGGGGGCTGGCGGGCCCCGCTTCCGGGGCCGTCGCGCTGAGGCTGGAGGCGAATGACATGGGTCATGGTGGAAACGTCATCGACGAGCTGGTGACCGATCACCGAGAGGTGGAGGAGCTCTTCGGACGGATCGAGGCGCTGCCGTCCGGCGCCAAGAACCGCAAGCTGTACGCGGACCAGGCCACGATGGAGCTGGTCCGGCACTCGGTGGCCGAGGAGGAGTACCTCTACCCGGCCGTACGCGAGCACCTGCCCGGCGGCGCGGCCCTGGCCGACAAGGAACTCGCGGACCATGCGCGGGCCGAGCAGATCATGAAGGACCTGGAAGCCCGCGAGCCGGACGATCCCGAGTTCGACCGGCTCATCGGCATGCTGATGCGGGAGATCCGCGAGCACCTGGTCGACGAGGAACAGAACCTGTTCCCCAGGCTGCTCGCGACATGCCCGGCGGACGCCCTCGACGACCTCGGCGACAAGGTCCGCAGGGCGAAGAAGACCGCCCCGACGCGTCCCCACCCGGCCGCCCCGGACAAGCCCCCGGCCAACAAGCTGCTGTCCCCGGGCGCGGGCCTGGTCGACCGGCTCCGCGACACCCTGACAGGCCGAGGCAAACACGCCTGACCCCGCCCCGCCCCGGCCAGGTCGGCGCTGTCGTCGGCCGGGTACCTGGCTGGATCGTCGGGGCTTCAGGCCATGAGGGCCTGGCCTCGGCCGAGGCGGGCGAGGAGCTGGGGGTGGTGGAGGGCGGCCACGGGGGCGACGAGGTCGGGATGACGCAGAAGCGCCGCGGCCTGGCGGTCCCGGTTGTCGGGGGAGACCAGGCGACGGAAGTCCGGCGGCGCACCGCGCGTGTGGTCGCCTCCGGTGAGACCGGCCACCGCTCCCGCGGCGAGTCCGGCATCGGTGAGCAGGCAGGCCGCCCAACTCGCCACGACCTCGTCCACCCAGCTGCGCCAGGCCGAGTCGTCCCCGTCCCCGTTCCCGTCGGCGTCCGGGTCCGCCGGGCCGCTGGTCCAGTCCAGCCGGGCCGAGCCGCCGGGGCCCACCAAGCCGACCAGTGCGGCGTCCGTGGTGGTCGGATAGCGCAGCCAGGCCGCGACGGTCACCGCCTGGCGGGCCTGCGCCTCGCACAGGGCGTGGGCGAGCGCGCCGCCGCTGGCCGGATAGGCCCGGGTCAGCCATTCGGTGGTGGCGGCGATGAGCGGGGAGAGGTCTGCGAGCACGGGGCCGTCCGGGATCTTCGGCGAAGCGACGAGTGACGAGGCAACGAGGTGACGAGGTGACGAAGCGACGAGGTGACGAAGCGGCGAGGTGACGAAGCGACGAGGTGACGAAGCGGCGAGGTGCGAGCCATCGTGCTTCGGGGTCTCCTGAACCGTAGCCTGCGGCTCCCCGGGAGGACACGGTCCGGGTCTCACCGTCGACGTGGTCTCAGCCACAGTTCCCGGCGACGGGCGACGGCGAGGGGTCGCGCCGGGGCGCCGGTGGTGATACTGGCGCGGTGCCGTCGACACCACAGCCACAGGACCTGGCCACCCCGCACCCCATAACGCCTGACGCGCCGGACGCGATAGCGCGCCCGCTGCTCACCCAGTCCTGGCTCGACCTCGCCTTCCTCCACTGGGCCGCGGACCCGGCCGATGTGGCGGGGTTGCTGCCGCCCGGCACGGTCCCGGACAGCCTGGACGGCGTCACCTACGTCGGTCTGGTCGCGTTCCGGATGCACCGCGTGGGCTGGTTCCGTCTCCCGGGTGTCCCCTACCTGGGGTCCTTCCCCGAGACGAACGTCCGTCTCTACTCGGTGGACGCACAGGGGCGGCGCGGCGTGGTATTCCGGTCGCTGGACGCCTCCCGCCTGCTGCCGGTGGCCGTGGCGCGGATCGGTTTCCGGATGCCGTACGTGTGGTCCCGTATGGCGATCGACGCCGACGGCGACACCGTCACGTACACCAGTCGCCGCCGCTGGCCCGGCCCCCGCGGTGCCCGCAGCCGGCTCACCGTGCGGGTGGGCGAGCGGATCTCGCGACCCACCGCGTTGGAGCACTTCCTGACCGCACGCTGGGGTATGCACAGCGCCTTCTTCGGCCGGCCGATGTACCTGCCCAACGCCCATCCGCGCTGGCCGCTGCACCGGGCGGAACTCGTGGAGTGCCAGGAGGACCTGGTGGTGGCGGCCGGTCTGCCGAAGCCGGTGGGGGAGCCGGTGAGCGTCCTTTGCTCGCCTGGCGTCCCGGCCCGCTTCGACCGCCCCGCCCGTCCGAACCGCCCGGCCGGCATTCCGACCCCCTGACTGGCATTCCGCTCCCTGACCGGTCCGCTCACGGACGGACGGAACGGATCAGGCGAACATCACCGACACGTTGCCGATGCCGCCGAGCGCGCCTCGACGTGCCGACCGGAGTCGACGAACGGCGCGCCGGTCATCGTGCCGAACAGGAGCACCGGCGGCCGGCCCGGCTCCTGCGGGGCGGCTCCCGCGACGGACACCGGCGGCCGTCCGCATGAGGTCGGCTACTGGTCGGGGGCTGCCAGGCCCGGGCCCGGGTCCGGCTCGGGGTTGAACACCGGGTGGTAGCTCTCGGGCGGCGCGAGATAGGCGGCGGCCGGCAGCCCGCCGGTGTCGATCACGATCTGGTCCACGGCGATCGCCGGGTCGACCATGAACACCCGCAGGACATGCTCGCCGGGTTCGCCGACGGTCACCGTCGTGGTGAGCTTCTCGATGCCCTCCTCCACGTTGCGCGCCCAGGCGTCACCGCGGTTGCCGGTGGCGACGGCCTGCCCCGACAGGACGACGGGCGGCTGGTCGTCGAGCGCGAGGGCCAGCCGCCGCGCGCCGCGCTCGTCGAGCGAGGGCAGCCGGAAGACGGTGACGGGGAACGAGCCGGTGCTGCCGAAGCGCACCCGATACCTCAACTCCGGTGCCCGCGCGGCGAGATCGGCGGTGACCGGCGCCGCCGTCGACGGCACGGCCTCCACGGCGGCCCCGCGCCGGCCGAGCCCGCGCACCGTCCGCCAGCGGGCCCCGCCGCGGGACACCCGGTGCTCGGTGTGCACGGCGTCGATCGAGACGTACCCGCCCGCTTCGACGAACCCGCGCGCCCGCCTGCGTGCCCGCTCCCCGTCGTTGACCACCTTCAGAGGCACCTCGAAACGCTGCCCGCCACTGGTGACGGCCACCGTCGCGTCGTGCGTGCCCTCGGGGGTCCGAGCCCAGTCCACCTCGACCCACACCCGGACCTGTTCGGTCAGCGAGCCGCCCGTCGCACTCAGCCGAACCCAGGGCCGGTCGGCCTCCGCAGCCCAATCGACCGCGAGAAACCCGGTGTTGAACACATCGACGAAACGCCGGTCCCGGGTGGCGGAGGAGAACGACAACGGCCGTTGCGCGCCGGTCTCGTTGCCCTCGGCGGCGACCCCCAGCCCCGAGGTCTCCTGCCGGGCGACCCTGGTGACCGCCGGCCGGCCGGGCGCCTTCGGGATCTGCGAGGGGTACGGATTGATGTAGCCGTCCCATTTCCCGCCCGCCACCTCGGCGTTGTACCGCTTGGTGAGCGCCGCCTCCTGGGCGTGCGCGGCTTCGGCGAGGTCCGCGAAACGGTTGCTCCCGGCGCCACGGCCCTGCCGTACCGCGAGGGCGTTGCGATCCGCCCAGTAGTACTTGAGGTTCATCAAGTACGCGCCGTGCACCGGGTATTGGAGAAGTTCGTAGAAGGCGTCCTGGCAAGCCGCCGGGAGCTCGGCGCCCAGCGCAACGGTGCGCTCCAGCAGCCGGTCGTAGGCGGCCATGCGGCGTCCCGCCTCGTCCCCGTGGTGGACCACGGAGAAGATGTTCCGGTCGATGAACTCGGGGCGCCGCTCGGCCGCGAGACGGTAGTACTCGGTGCGGAGCGCGGTGATCTCCCGGGCGTGCCGGAGTCCGAACTGCCGTCCGTACCACTCCGCGAGAAAGCCCTCGACGTCGTCGGCGTCCCAGCGGTCCACGTCCCAGGCCATGTCCATGGCGAAGGACAGACCGGTCTCGATCGACTTGAGATCTCCGACGTTGAAGATCCACATCCGGTCGGCCCGGTGCTCGTACACCCGGCGCAACTCCTGCCAGATCTTGGCGAGTTGGGTGGTGTCCAGCCACAGATAGCTGCGCGGGCGGCCCCAGTAGGAGAGGTGGTAGTAGATCCCGTTGCCGCCCGGGCGGGCGCGCTCCGCCTCGGTGGGCAGCTGGCGCATGTTGCCGTGGTTGTCGTCCGGCCAGATCAGCGTGACGTCGTCGGGGACCTGGACGCCCGCGTTGTACAGGTCCAGGACCTCCTTGTACGGGATGAAGATCTGCGGCTCGGCCGCCGCGCCGACCTCCTCGGCCAGGATCCGGCGCTGGTCGGCGATGATGTCGTTCATCACCACGACCTTCTCCGGGATCGTGGTCGCGTTCTTCGTCTCCAGCGCGGAGTCGTGCAGCCCGCGCATGCCGAGCGTCCAACTGCTCTCGTACGCCGCGTTCTCCCGGGCCCGGGCTCTCCAGTAGTCGGAGATGACGCCCGGGTTCACCGTGTAGTCGTACACCGGCAGACCGCCGTCGGCGCCGCGGTGCTCCTGCGCCCACGGGTCCCACTCGTGGACGCCGTTGCGCAGCAGGGCCTCCGGGTGGCTGGAGCCGACGACGATGCCGTAGCGGTCGGCGAGCTCGGGGTTCTCCCGGTACTTGTTGAAGAAGTCCGAGTACGGATGCATGGCAGGCCACAGGTAGTTGGCCTTGAGCCGGAGCAGCAGCTCGAAGAAGCGCTTGTACGTCTGCGGGCCGATGTTCTTGTCCGGCTCCTGGGTGCGGTGCGACCAAGTGGTCAGGTTCTGCTCGTCGTTGAGGAAGACACCCCGGTAACGGACGGACGGCTCCCGCCGTACGAAGGGGCCCGCCGGCACCGTGACGGCGTCGCGCCGCTCCACGGGTACGTCGGCCCACCAGTACCAGGGCGACACGCCGATGCGTTCCGAGGTGTCGTAGACCCCGTACACCGTGCCGCGCCGGTCGCTGCCCGCGATGACCAGCGCGCGGTCCACGCCGGGGACCGGACGCTCCACCACCTCGGTCACGGAGGCCTCCCAGCGGCCCCTGACCCGCGCGACGTCCAGCCGCCCCTGGGCGACGAGCCGGTCGATGACCGGGCTCGCGCCCAGCGTGCCCACCAGGACGAGCGCCGTGGAGCGTTCCGGCAGGGTGCGCCGCAACGCGGGCCGCACCCCGCCGACCCGCTCCACGTCGACCTGGAGGTCCCCGGTCGCGCGGACCACGGCCGGATCGTCGGCCGCGTCCACGAACACGTCGACGGCGACGCCGTCACGCACCAGGTCGAAGGCCCGACGGGCGCCGGACACGGCGGCGTGGGCGTCCGCCGGAAGCACCGCGGGCAGCAGCGGGGCCAGCCCGACGGCCGTCATGCCCCGGAGAAACGCCTTGCGGGTCCATGAGGGCGAGGGGTCCTGTGGTGCGGTGTGCGGCATCGACGCTCCCGACTAGGCAGTGGCATGACCATGCTAGAAAGCGCTTTCTCGCGCACCTTAGGTCAGCGCCGACCGTGGCGTCCATAACCGTGCACCCCCTGCTCCGGCCCTACCGGCACAGCGCGGCGATGTCCTCCGCGAACGACGGGAACTCGCTCTGTGCCTCGGCGATGACGGCCCGGGCGGGCCGACGCGGGGTGGTGGCGTGACGCGCGGCCAGCTCGGCGAGTCGCGGCTGGGGGCGTGCGTCGCGGTCCGGGTTTTCCACCACCTCCATCGGGCCGAAACCGTCGGCCAGCAGCCACAGGAAGTCGGACAGGTTGCCCGCCACCACCCCGACCTCGCCCTCGGAGCCCATGAACACCACCGGCTGCCCGGTCAGGGGCCTGCCCGGCCGCACACACCACAGGGCGGCGAGCCCACCGGTGCCGTCCTGCCCGAAGACGCGGAAGGCGTCCCCGTCGAGGTCGTGGTTGCCGGTCCAGTGGCGGATCCAGTCGGTGGTCTCCTCGGCGGAGTCGAAGGCGTCGTACGGCTCGAAGTCGAAGCCCTCGCCGTCCTCGTAGGGGAACTCCGCCGTGGCCACCTCGGCGAGGGCGGGCGGGTAACGGCGGTCGTCGGTGATCGTCTCGGTCATGAGCGCAGGCTAATCGGGCCCACCGACATCGCCGGGCGGGGTTGTTATGACCGCCGTCATGACGGAAGCTGCCTCTCGGAACGTCACACCACCACTACTGGCGCTGCCACCGACCGGCCGGAGGACTTCGGAGTGAGTGACATCGACGCACGGGCGATGTGGGAGCGGTTCGAGCCGGTCCACCAGCTGATCTACTTCGCCCCCGAAGTGCGCGCAGCCGCCGACGGCCTCGGGATGCGCGGCTACTGGATGGGCTACTTCGCCCTGCGCGCGGCCCCCCTCGGACCTGTTCCCGGCTCCGTCGTCACCAGCTGCTTCTACGTCTTCCACCCCGACCGGGTGGCACGTGCGCTGCCGGACGCCTGGGCCTTCGCGGCGCCCGACGACGTGCTGGCGGCCCGCGAACGGGCCGTGGACGCCGCCATGACCAGCCTCTACGGGCCGGATGTCCTCGGTTCCGCCGAGCTGGCCGAAGCCGCGGACCTCGCCTGGGAGGCGGCGCGGGCCGCGGACACGGCCGGGCGCGTGCTCGGCGCCGCCAACCAGGCCCTCCCGCGCCCCGCGCAGGCGCATGTCAGGCTCTGGCAGGCGGTGACCACCCTGCGCGAACACCGCGGCGACGGCCATGTCGCCGTGCTCGTCGGCCGCCGTATCGGCCCCGTCGGGGCCATGGTGCTGAAGTGTGCGGCGGGGGAGTCGGACGAGGAGTTCCAGCGGCAGACCCGCAAGTGGGACATCGGGTCCTGGCGGTCGGCGCAGACGCAGTTGACCGAGCGCGGCTGGCTCGACGAGGACGGGCGCCTCACCAAGGCGGGAGCGGCCGCCCACGAGGAGGTGGAGGCGGACACGGACGCAGCCGCAGCCGCTCCGTGGACGGCCCTGGGCGCCGACGCCACCGCCCGCCTCGCCCACCTGCTCGAACCGCTCGCCCGGACCGTCCTGGGCTCCGGGATCCTCCCGGGCACCAATCCGGTCGGGCTCACGGGCGGGGCGTGGGGGTCCCCGGGGTGACCGCGTAGCCGTCGTTCCGGGGGCCCAGTAGGCTCCCCGACATGCGGATCTCCGTTTCCTCGGACATGGACGAACCAGTGGCGCGCGCCCTCGTCGCGGAGCTGCGCGGCCGCGGGCACGACGTGGTGCCGCACGGCGCGCTGCGCCCCGGCGACGACCCCCGGTGGGCGGTGTGCTCGGAGGCGGCGGCGCGGGACGTGGCCGACGGGACCTCGCAGCAGGCCGTGGTGTGCTGCTGGACCGGCACCGGCGCGTCGATCGCCGCGAACAAGGTGCCCGGGGTCCGGGCCGCCCTGTGCACCGACGCCTACACCGCCGACGGCGCCCGCCGCTGGAACCACGCGAACGTCCTCGCCCTCGGTCTGCGCCTGACCTCCGAGCCGCTCCTGAAGGAGATCCTGGACGCCTGGTTCGCCGCCGAGCCGAGCGAGGACGCCGAGGACCGCCAGAACGTGGCCCACATCGACGGGCTCGGCTAGCTCGACGGGCTCGATCGCCTCGGCGGGCTCGATCAGCGCGGTGGGCTCGAGTGGCTCGGTGTCGGGAAGCCGGGGGTGAGCAGGTGGCGCGCCCCCTTGCGGACGGCTCTGTTGGATCGCCCGCCTCATGCCGAGCGACGAACACCCGCACGGCATGGGCGACTTCGAGTACGACGGACTGTTCACCGCCGACAAGCCCGTGATCTTCGCCCACCACGGCTACCCCTGGCTGATCCACCGGCTCGCCTACCGCCGCACCGGCCACGACCACCTGCATGTGCGCGGCTACCGGAGATCGGCACCACGACCACGCCGTTCGACATGGTCGTCCGCAACGACCTCGACCGCTACCGCCTCGTCATGGACGTCATCGACCGCGTCCCCGGCCTCGCCGTGCGTGACGCCGCCGTGCGCCAGCGGATGGAGGACGCGCGACTGCGCCACCATGACGGGATCCGGGTCCACGGCACCGACCTCCCGGAGGTTGCGGAGTGGGCCTGGGACGCCTGAGACGGCAGCTCACCCGTGGCCGGGCAGGGCGCACGGAACGGGGCGGACGGCGCAGAAGGCGGGGCAGGAGACGGGGCGTCGTGCGCCCTGGTACGGCCTGCCGCCCGGTGCCTACAGTGGTCGGCCAGCCCTGCACGCGGACCCGGCGAGGCTGGGCCCCGTCCCACCCCCTGTGGTCACCAGTCGTCCTCGTCCCCGCCCGGCGCCCGGCCGGACCCGGGACGGCCCCGCACACCGTGCGGCTCCCAGGGCGACGCATGCGAGGACCACCCGCGCGACAGGCACCATCCATGACACCGCTCGGGCCGCGCGAGGGCCGCCCGTGGTACGAGCGCGCGTCGAGAGCCACTGGAGGCCGCTGTGTCCCGACCGTGCATCGCCCTGATCGCCGACCCCACCTCGCCCGAAGGCTGCCGCGAGTACCTCGCCGAGGCCGTCGAACTGCTCACCGGCGCACCGCCCGTCCGGATCGACTCCCGGCACTTCGCGAGCGGCGGCACCGGCCGCGGCATCCGCGACGGAGGCCGGTTACGACTGCAAGTCCCCGAAGAGCAAATGGACTTCGTGCCCGACGTCGTCCTGCTCTACGAGATCCCTCCGCATCACCGGCGGGCCCTCGCCGGCTTCCAGGAGCTCCTGGAGGGCCACGACGTGGTGACGCTCGCCGCCGGCCCCGACGCCTGGCGGACCGCGACCGAGAAGAACCTCACCGTCGAACGCTTCCACCGGGACGGCGTCGCCCAGATGGAGACCGCGGTGCTGTCCCGGCCCTCCCTGCGGGAGGCGGCCGGCACGTTCGACCGGCTCGGCCGCGACACCTGGGCCCGGCCCGTCGTCGGCACCGGCGGCAACGACACCTTCCATGTCACCACCCCCGCCCAGCTGGAGCACGCCGCCGCCTACTACGCCGAACGCGGCACCGACTGGCTCCTGTCCCGCGACGCGGGCAACATCACCGCCGACGGCCTGCGCCACCAGTTCCGCGTCTTCGTCCTCGGCGACCGCGTCGTACACGCCCGCGAGCACCTCCAGCCCGCGACCGACACTCCCTGCAACACCTGCCAGGGCGCCACCGCCGTCCACATCGCGCCGCCGGACCTCGATCCCCGGCTCGCCGAACTCGCCGTCGCAGCCACCGCGTCGGTCGGACTGCCGTTCGCCGGCGTCGACCTGGCGGTGGAGAACGGCGGGGTCGTCTTCGAGGTGAACGTCCAGCCCGCGTTCGTCGACGGCGAGCTCGAACTGCACGCCGTGGCCGTGCCCTACGTCCAGGCACACCTGGACGCACTCGCCCTGGCCTGCGGCCGTCCGCCCCGGGGGATCACAACTTCAGCGTGAACCACGTCGTCTTGCCCTCGTCCGTCGGCCGCACCCCCCAACTGGCGGCGAGGGCACGCACCAGCACCAGACCGCGGCCCGACTCCTCGCCCTCGACCGCCAGGCGCGGCTGGGGGAGCTGCGGGCTGCGGTCGCTCACCTCGACCGTGAGATCGGTGGCCGTGCGGTGCAGATGCAGGCCGACCGGGCCCTGCGCGTGCTGGACGGCGTTCGTCAGCGTCTCCGACAGCAGCACAAGCGCGTCCTCGGCGCTGTCGGCGCAGTTCCACGAGGTCAGCGCCTTGCGCAGAAAGGCGCGCCCCTCCGGCACGGACGCCGGGACGGCCGGGAGATGGGTGGTGACGGCGGCCAGAGGCGCGGCCGGCAACTGCGCGAGCAGCAGGGTGACGTCGTCGTTGTGGCCGTCGGCGTCCGGCAGCAGACCCGCGAGGACCTGGTCCGCCGCTGCCTCCAGACACGGCGTGCCGACGAACAACTCCTCCAGCAGCACGATCAGTTCATCGATCCGTACCTCGATGTCGCTGCCCGGCGTCTCGATCAGGCCGTCCGTGTACAGCACCAGCGTGGCCCCCGGCGGTATCTCCGAACTGGACTGCTCGTACACGACGTCGCCGACGCCGAGCGGGGCGTTGACCGGACAGGGCAGGGCGCTCACGCCGTCGCCCGCCCCGGCCACCAGCACCGGCAGATGCCCCGCCGAACAGACCGTCACCGTGCCCGCGTCCGGGGCGATCACCAGATAGCAGCAGGTGACGAGCTGATCGGGCACGTCGAGGTCGGCGACACAGGTGTCCAGCGCCCGCATCAACTGCCGCGGCTGCATCCCGGTCTTCGCCAGCGCATGCGCGGCCGACCTCAACTGGCCCATCACCGCGGCGGCTTCGAGCCCGCGGCCCATCACATCGCCTATCAGCACGCCCACCCGGTCGGCGCCCAGCGGAATCAGGTCGAACCAGTCGCCGCCCACCCCCGCGCCCTGCGTGGCGGGCCGGTAGCGGCTGGCGGTGGCCAGACCGGGCAGGGCCGGCGGGGTGCCCATCAGACTGCGCTGCAGCGTCAGGGCGATGTGCCGCTGCTGCTCGTACAGGGCCGTGAGCTCGGCCTCCGCGCGCTTGCGGTCGCTGATGTCCCGCACGATCGCGCACGCCCCGACCACGGTGCCGTGCGTGTCCCGGGTCGGCCACAGCGTGACGTCCACGTCCAGCAGCGCCCCGCTCTTCGTCAGCCGCAGTGTCTCGTAGTGCTCGACCTTCTCGGCGTGCCGCAGCCGCTCGAGCAGCTCACGGACCTCGCCCCGCAGCTCCGGCGGGGCCAGCATCGAGACGTGCCGGCCGATGGCCTCCTCGGCGGTGTAGCCGTACAGGCGCTGGGCGGCCGTGTTCCAGTACGTGATGTACCCGTCGAGGGTCTTGGCGAGGATCGCGTCCTGGGACGACTCCACGAGCGCGGCGAGCTCGTTGATGCGCGCCTCGGCCGCCTTGCGGTCGCTGACGTCACGCACGGCGGCGGACACCAGCAGCCCGTCCCTGGTCTCCAGGGGGCTCAGGCTGATCTCGACGGGGAACTCCGTGCCGTCCTTGCGCAGGCCGTGCAGTTCGAGTCCGGCGCCCATCGGACGGACCTGGCGGTTGGCGGTGTACCCGCGCCGGTGCGCGGTGTGCTGGCCGTGGAACCGGTGCGGGATCAGCAACTCGACCGGACGACCGAGCAGTTCCTCGCGACCGTGCCCGAACAGGGCCTCGGTCTGGGCGTTGACGAGCTTGATGATGCCCGTGTCGTCGACGATGACCATGGCGTCCGGCGCCGCTTCCAGCAGCCCCCGGAACCGCTCCTCCGCCCCGCCCACCACGCCCTCCGGTGCGGGCGCCCCACAGGCGCACCGTTTCTGCTCGGGCTTGTCCTTCACGCTCTGTCGAACGCCCTGCCGCGCGCCTTGCCTGCCGGCCTGCCTGAGGCCCGGCTTCACGCCCGGCGTGACGTCCTGCTTGACGTCCTGCTTCAGGTTCTGCTGCGCGGCGCCCGCCCCCGCGCGCCGCGCCGGTTCCGCCCGCATCACATCGGCCATCTTCCACCTCATCCCGCACGACGAATCAGGCCATCTCAGCGCCTTCGGCCCGCCCCCGCCCCCCGTTGTCGTTTACTGTCCGCCCCCTGTCCGAACCTGAGCGGCACGGAACCGATCAGAATTCGAGAAGCGCCCGCCCCGGGGCCGCGGATAGCGTGGGTCGTCAGTTCGAGCAGGCGACGCCGACGGAGACCGCGCAGCCGGTCCCGCGGGACAGATGGGGAGACGATTGAGCATGGCCAACAGCACGGACACGCCGCCGCCTGCGCAGCACGTCGCCGACAGCCACGGTCTGATCCGGGTGCACGGTGCGCGCGAGAACAACCTCAAGGACGTCAGCATCGAGATCCCGAAGCGCCGCCTGACGGTGTTCACCGGGGTCTCCGGCTCGGGCAAGAGCTCGCTGGTCTTCGACACGATCGCCGCCGAGTCGCAGCGGCTGATCAACGAGACCTACAGCGCCTTCGTCCAGGGCTTCATGCCGACGCTGGCACGGCCCGAGGTCGACGTGCTCGACGGGCTGACGACGGCGATCATCGTCGACCAGTCGCGGATCGGCGCCGACCCCCGATCCACCGTCGGCACCGCCACCGACGCCAACGCGATGCTGCGCATCCTCTTCAGCCGGCTCGGACAGCCCCACATCGGCCCGCCCAGCGCCTACTCCTTCAACACCGCCTCGGTCCGGGCCAGCGGTGCCATCACCGTCGAGCGCGGCGCCAAGAAGGCGGTGAAGGCGACCTACTCCCGCACCGGCGGCATGTGCACCCGCTGCGAGGGCCGCGGCACCGTCTCCGACATCGACCTCACCCAGCTCTACGACGACTCCAAGTCGCTCAACGAGGGTGCGCTCACGATCCCCGGTTACAGCATGGACGGCTGGTACGGCCGCATCTTCACCGGCTGCGGCTTCTTCGACCCGGACAAGCCGATCCGCGGGTTCACCGAGAAGGAGCTGCACGACCTCCTGCACAAGGAGCCGACCAAGATCAAGGTCGAAGGCGTCAACCTGACGTACGAAGGCCTGATCCCGAAGATCCAGAAATCGATGCTGTCCAAGGACCTCGACGCGCTGCAGCCGCACGTCCGCGCGTTCGTGGAGCGGGCGATGACGTTCACCGTCTGCCCCGAGTGCGACGGCACCCGGCTCAGCGAGGGCGCCCGGTCGTCGAAGATCGAGGACGTCAGCATCGCCGACGCCTGCGCGATGCAGATCACCGACCTGGCCGAGTGGGTCCGCGGCCTCACGGATCCCTCGGTGGCGCCGCTGCTCACCGCGCTCCAGCACACACTGGACTCTTTCGCCGAGATCGGCCTCGGCTACCTCTCGCTGGACCGGCCCTCGGGCACGCTCTCGGGCGGCGAGGCGCAGCGCGTCAAGATGATCCGCCATCTCGGCTCCTCCCTCACCGACATCACCTACGTCTTCGACGAGCCCACCATCGGCCTGCACCCCCATGACATCCAGCGGATGAACGACCTGCTGCTGCGGCTGCGGGACAAGGGCAACACGGTCCTCGTCGTGGAGCACAAGCCGCAGACGATTGCCATCGCCGACCATGTCGTCGACCTCGGCCCCGGCGCCGGTACGGCGGGCGGCAGCGTCTGCTTCGAAGGGACCGTCGAGGGCCTGCGGTCCGCAGGCACCATCACCGGCCGCCACCTCGACGACCGGGCCTCCGTCAAGGAGACGGTGCGCAGGTCCACCGGCACGCTGGAGATCCGCGGCGCGACCGCGCACAATCTGCGGGACGTCGACGTGGACATCCCGCTCGGCGTGCTCTGCGTGGTCACCGGAGTGGCCGGATCCGGCAAGAGCTCGCTCGTGCACGGCTCGATCCCGGCCGGCGAGAACGTGGTGTCGGTCGACCAGGGCGCGATCCGCGGCTCCCGACGCAGCAACCCGGCGACGTACACCGGACTGCTCGATCCGATCCGCAAGGCGTTCGCGAAGGTCAACGGTGTGAAGCCGGCGTTGTTCAGCGCCAACTCCGAGGGCGCCTGTCCCACCTGCAACGGCAACGGCGTCATCTACACCGACCTGGCGATGATGGCGGGCGTCGCGACCACCTGCGAGGAGTGCGAGGGCAAACGGTTCCAGGCGTCGGTCCTCAAGTACCACCTCGGCGGCCGCGACATCAGCGAGGTGCTCGCGATGTCGGTGACCGAGGCCGAGGAGTTCTTCGGCGCGGGCGAGGCGAACACGCCGGCCGCGCACCGCATCCTGGGCCGGCTCGCCGACGTCGGGCTCGGCTACCTCAGCCTGGGTCAGCCGCTCACCACGCTGTCCGGCGGCGAGCGGCAGCGGCTCAAGCTGGCGACCCACATGGCGGACAAGGGCGGCGTCTACGTCCTCGACGAGCCGACCACCGGCCTTCACCTCGCCGACGTCGAGCAACTGCTCGGTCTGCTCGACCGGCTCGTCGACTCCGGCAAGTCGGTCATCGTCGTCGAGCACCACCCGGCGGTGATGGCGCACGCCGACTGGATCATCGATCTCGGCCCGGGCGCCGGCCACGACGGCGGCCGGATCGTCTTCGAGGGCACTCCCGCCGACCTCGTCGCCGCCCGCTCCACCCTCACCGGCGACCACCTCGCGGCCTACGTCGGCGCCTGACGACCCCCTCGAGGCCGGGCACCTGACGCCGAAAGGCCCCGCAGGCCTGAGGGGCCTGCGGGGCCGGGGGCGTGGGGAAGTGGGGGAGGGAGTGGACGGGGCAGGGAGAGGGAGTCGCCGACGCCGGTTCAGTGGGCGCCCAGACCGCCCCCGCCGAACGAGCCACTGCTGCCGCGGCTCCAACGCGGCCGCTTCTTGTCGGTGCTCGGCCGGGTCTGCATGTTGGTCAGCTCGTACGGCGTGAGGGGACGGCCGCCCTTCGGCATCCGAGGCACCTCGTCGGGTTCCCGGTTCTCGCGGACCTCGTGCACCGGCCCACCCGGGGGCAGGTGCGGCTGTTCCTCGGGGCGCGGCCGGGCCGGCTCGCGCGACTTGATGCGCGCGCCCAGCCAGAAGCTGCCGGCCAGCACGGCCACTACGGCCAGGCCGACCACGAACAGCCCAAGGCTGAGCAAGCCGCTCGCGGCGGCCAGCTGCAGGCTTGCGTTGGTAGTCATATCAGGCGAATACCCCCGCAACGGGTCATGAACCCGCCACTCAACGCCAGTGACTCTCCGTCCGTAGAACCTCGCGCTCGGCGTTCGGCGAAGTCGGCGGGACGGAACGGCCGGGTTTGGCGCCGCCCCTACCGGCTACCCGCCAGAGGTGACTTCGACGACATCCCAACAGGAACTCTTCCGGTTCCTGGAGGACCGTTTCGCCTGCGCCCAGGCGTGCACCGAGTGTGCGCGAGCCTGTGCGCTGCGCGCGAGCCTCGTGGATCCGGACGGGACCGAACAGCAAGAACTTGTCCGACGCAAGGGCATCATGTGCGCGGAGGTGTGCGACGCGACCTGCCGCGTGCTGTCCGAGGACAGCAGCATGGACGAGGCCGGCATCCGCGCCCAGCTGGAGTGGTGCCGGACCGTCTGCCTGGAGTGCGCACACGTCTTCGACAAGCACCCGGAAACCGAGGAGAGCGCGGCCGCCTGTCGCGCCTGCGCCGTAACCTGCACGGACTTCATCGCGACGCTGGTCTGAGCCACCGCTTCGACCGGCTCGTCATACGACGCCCAGCTCGTGTAGCTCGTGCAGCATCCGGCGGACGACCGGCACGGGCAGGCCCGGATGCCGGGCCGCCTGCTCCGCGGTCTCGGTGTCCCGCAGCAGTCCCACCAGGACCCGTGCGGGCAGTCCCGGGTGCCGGCCGGCCGCGTCCCGGACGGCCCTGTACGGCCGGCAGGCTCGCGCCCCCGGTCGTCCAGATGCGGCCATGCGGGCCCGCAGGCCGCGGACCCTCGGCCCACCAGGGTTCCGCGATCTCGAGCCCCGCCCGCTCTAGCAGCGCCTTGAGGCCGTCCACCGTCATGGGAGGACATCCTGGTGGGAGGGGATCCGTCCCGCACCTCTTCCCGCCCCGCCATTCCCAATTTCTGAAACACGTTCTACGGTGTGCGCCGTCAGGACACCGGCCTTGGGAAGCCAGGAGGCGCCGTGCACCTCGACCACACGCCCGAGCAGCTACGGCTGCGCACCGAACTGCGCGCCTACTTCGCCGAGTTGGTGCCCGACAACGCCTACGCCAGGCACACCGACCCCGTCGCCGCCAAACGCTTCTACCGCAAGACGATCCGGCGCCTCGGCGACGACGGCTGGCTCGGCGTCGGCTGGCCCATGGAGTACGGCGGACGCGGCCTCACCCCGATCGAGCAGTTCATCTTCTTCGACGAAGCCGCCCAGGCCGGTGTCCCGCTGCCCCTGATGGCGCTGAACACGGTCGGACCGACGATCATGCGCTACGGCACCGACGACCAGAAGGCGTACTTCCTGCCGAAGATCCTCGCCGGTGAGATCGACTTCGCCATCGGCTACAGCGAGCCGGACGCGGGCACCGACCTGGCCGCCCTCAAGACCCGCGCGGTCCGGGAGGGCGACGCATACGTCGTCAACGGGCAGAAGATCTGGACGACCAACGGCGACACCGCGGACTGGGTGTGGCTCGCCGTGCGCACCGACCCCGAGGCCCCGCCGCACAAGGGCATCACCATGCTCCTCGTGCCGACCACCGACCCGGGCTACTCCTGCACGGTCATCCGCACCCTCGCCTCCCACGACACCACCGCCAGCTACTACGAGAACGTCCGCGTACCCGTCAGTCGGCGCGTCGGCGCCGAGAACCAGGGCTGGCGGCTGATCACCAACCAGCTCAACCACGAGCGCGTGACCCTCGCCGCGCACGGCACCATGGCCATCCGCGCCCTGCACGACGTACAGCGCTGGGCGACGGAGACCAAACTCGCTGACGGCCGCCGGGTCGTCGACCTGCCGTGGGTGCGCCGCCGACTCGCCCAGACCCATGTGAAGCTCGACGCGCTCAAGCTCCTCAACTGGCAGATGGTGGGCGCCCTGCAGAACGGCACCCTCACCCCGCAGGACGCCTCCGCCGTCAAGGTCTACGGCTCCGAGGCCCGCCGGGACGCCTACGCCTGGCTGATGGAGATCGTCGCCGCCCCCGCCGCACTCCAGGAGGGCTCGGCCGGCGCCGTGCTCCACGGCGAGCTCGAACGCGGCTACCGCTCCGCCGTGATCTTCACCTTCGGCGGCGGCAACAACGAGATCCAGCGGGAGATCATCTCGTGGATCGGGCTGGGGATGCCGCGGGTGCGGCGGTAACCTCGTTGTGACGAAGCTTTTTAGTTGGCACAAAAGCGGGATAGTTGGCACCGTAGCGAGGTGCGGACCGGAGGGTAGTGGACCTGGCTTGCAGATTGTCTGAGGCGGCTGACCTGCTGCTTCCTCAGGGCTGGTGAGGTTCGGGCGTGCTGCGCGTTCGTGTCTCCTACTAGATGATCGTGCGTACTGAGACACGGAGGCGCAGATTCTGGTCGCAGGGAGTCCCGAGTCGTGTCTAGTCTCAGGCGTCCGCGCCAGCAGAACTGCTCGCTGCTTCGTCCCCCAGGGTGAGGCCTGTTGTGATCCTCACGCTAAGGTCAGCCCCGGATCAGGATGTCGTCAATGCGGACCTGGAGGCTGGCCCCACGGTCGCAGGCGCTCGCCAGATGCGCCGCGTAGACGTCGAGACGTCTACGGAGATGGAGCCGGGCACCGCGCAAGTCGTCTCCCTGGAGAACGGAGAGTTCCCTGGTGAGCAAGGTGACGTCACCGCCGTTGCGCTCGGATTCACGGATGACGGGGCTGTGGACAGGTTCGCCCTGAGTGGCTCCGCTCCATGCGAGGGCGGCTCCAATCTCAGGGTCCCCCTGCTCGTGAAGTCTACGGAGGCGAGGGATGCCGGCAGTCAGAAGGTGCCACTCTTCACTCGCCATGCGCCACTCGGCCAGGCGTTGGCGGCGGTTCGCGTAGTTGATTCGGTCCTGGGTGACATCGAGGTGATCTGCGATTTGGTCGACTCGTCGGTCGAACTCAGACCACAGCTTAATAGGATCGAAGCGCTTGGCGAGGCTGCATATGAGCTTGGCGGCCATCTTCGGAGTCAGGTCGAGGACCTCGGCGCATCGGGGCCAGGAGGCGCCGGTGACGAGTCTCACGAGCCGGATAGAGGCGGCGCGGCGCAGCGCGCGCACCCTGGGGCGTTGGTCTTCTGGCATGTGATCGAGGAAGCCATCGAAGTAGGTGTCGAACCAAGGTTTCGGTAGGTAGGCCGGGACCTCCTCAACCGAGAACCGGTGCTTGCGGGCCGGTGTCTGCAGGTTGCGGTGCCCGTGAGTGCCGTAGCTCTTGGTGGCCAGGGCCTGGGCGAAACGAGGGGAGATGTTGAGCGACCGCGCGATCTGGCCGTAGAACATCGGGGCATGGGACCGGACGGTTTGGACCAACGGCCGGACCTGTTCGCGGAGGGATGTCTGGTCCTGCTCGCCGAGCAGAGTGTCGGCCGCCAGCAGCAGCGCTGCTTGTTGCGTGGTGTCCGCAGGGGCCGCACGGGTACCGGAGCGCCGCGAGGGTAGGCCCGTGACTTGGCTGGCCTGGATCAGTTCGGTGATCGGTGCCGCGTGCTCGTCGAGACGTGCCTGCAGAGAGCGAGAGGGGATGAGATCGGCAGCGGTCGGCCAGCTGAGAGTGATCAGGTGTGCGGCAAGGAGCAGGTCTTCGAAGTACGAGTTGCCGTCCGGCTCTTGTTGGTCTCCGAAGAGGCGCCGGTCGATGCGGTGTTGGAGGGCGAGCAGCCGGTCGAGGTCGGAGGCGATCAGGCCAGGCGGTGGGCCTGAGACATGGTCGAGGCGGTCCAGCCGGGTGCCGCAGCGGCGATTTCCTCGGGCCTTGGGCGCCGCGTCCTCGGTGCGATTGCGGCATTGTAATGCGTGCAGTCGCGTGCCGGGGCTGGTGACTAGGTTGAAGCGTCCCGAGCTGGAGGTGTTGAGCTGCCGTCGGCAGCCTGGGCAGGCCGATTCCAGCAGACGGTGGTGCTGGGGGCAGGCGAAGACCACGGGTAGATGCCATTGCAGTTTCCAGGGTCCGCCCCATGCCTGTTGGATCGCGCTCCCGTTGCCGCGCAGGCATGGGGGGCAATAGCGCGGTGAGAACTCCATGGCCCAGCGAGCGCTGAGCATGGTGGTCGTACGGTGCGGGGTGCGATACGCGGTCCGTAGGGGCGAGTAATGAGGCTGGAACCGTCTCAATGTCAGCGCGCTGACTTCGGCGAGGTCCAGCCCCGTGGCCAGGGCGAAGTTCTGGGCCGTAGCGCCTGGGAGATCCTGCAGGAGCAAGGTTGGAATGCGGGCGTTGTGTACTGAGCGTTCAATAAGGCCGCATCGGACCGCGAGCCAACGGGGAGGGATCTCGAGTCGGCTGGAGAGCCGTAGCAGGAAGCCAGGCAGAGATTCTTCCGGCAACGGGGCCAGGCTCCGTGCCAAGGGACGGAAGGTCACAGAGATGCTCCCGTGAGTGCTCGGGCGACGGGAGCGAGTATCCGGCCCGCCTCGTTGGTACCGGCGGGAGTGGAAAAGGTGGTTGCGATCGCAGCAGTGTCAGGGCCCTGGTCGCAGGCGGTAGCGAGGACGGCGGAGTACGTTTCGAGGCGGCGCAGGAGCTCGCGTTTGCCGCCCTTGCGGTTGGCTGGGGTGCGGAGCTGGTTGATCGACGCGACCAGGCGCTGGGTGCTGCAGCCCGATTCCCTCAGGGCGCCGAGCATGGGGCTGTGAAGGTGATCGCCCTGAGTGACATGAGTCCAGATCAGCACGGTCGCGGTGTCACGGGTGGGGGAGGTGGCCCCCTGGCCGAACTGCTCGGGGTCGCGGCACAGTTCGGCCCAATCACCAGCCGGAACTTGCCAGGACGAAAGAAGCTCCCGGCGTCGCCCGTAGTGAACGCGATCTGCGTCCCAGTCCAATTGGCTGGCCACACTTTCCACGGACCGCTCAAAGTCCGACCACAGATCCCGTGAATTCAACTCCTGCCGGATAACTTTGAGGGACTGTTGCGCGGTGTTCCACGGGATGTGGAGAGTCTTCGCGCAATCGGGCCAGGTGCCACCGCCACTCATCTCCGCGAGCTTGAGCACTGAAACGCGCCGCAGGTGCCGCACCTTCCAGTCGGTGTGGTGCGCCCAGTGGGACAACAGGTCGTCGAAGTGGGCGGAGAGCCACTCTTGCGGCAGGAGAGCAGGCACGTGCTCGATTCGGAAGCAGCTCTGGCGTGAGGGAAGGAGCTGCCGCGCGTGCCGGTGGCCACCGGCACGGTAAAAACCCTGGGTATGGCATAGCAGGGCACGTGCCATCGCAGGGGAGACGTCCATGCGTCGCAAAGAGGCCCCGATGTTGGCCGGATTACGGCTGAACGCGGACGTAGCGAGCGGCCGGACGTGATCGGTCATCCCGGCGTTATCGCGTTCCTCGTGACCGAGGAGGCTGGCGGCGGCAACGAGCACCGCCGCGCACTCCGCTGGGTCCTCGGGGGCATCCCAGGCGATGGGCATGCGTCCGTCGGGCTCAGGGGTGTAGCGGCGAGCGGCAGCGGAGGAAACGTGGCGGTCGATCAGGTCAGCCAGCGACGTCGAGGAAGCGTGTCGCGCACCGTCTGGCCAGCTGAGCCGGATCAGATGTGCAGCGACGATGAGATCGGGAAAGAAGTAGCGGTCTGGGGCGGACTGGCCTGCATCAGCGGTGGATTGACCGCACATCAGACGTTGATCGATGCGGTGCTGCAGGGCAAGCAGAACGGACAGATCGGCTTCGGGCACGCGCGCGGCCTGGCGGTCGTGGTCCAGGCGGGCAGCGCAGGGTACGGCCGGAGCGCCGGGCACATCAGGCACAGGGCGCCGGCATTGGGCGGGGTGCAACCCGCTCGTGGTGCGGTGCGTGATCAGCCCTTGGCGCTCTGTATTCGTCGGCCGATTCGGTGTACCCCCACAACTGGGGCAAGTATGGGAGAGCAAGGTGCGGTGTCTGACGCAGGCGTACGCGACGGGAAGATGCCAGCGCAGTTTCCAGGGACCGCCATAGAGAGTCTGGACGGGACTTCCGTCCCCGGACAGACAGGCGGCACAGTATCGACTGGAAATGCTGGCAGCCCACGACTTCCGCGCGGCTGTGGTGTTGCGGCTGCCGTCGATCCGAACGGATGCCAGGGGCGGGTAGACGGCAGCAAAGGAGGACAGCGTCAGTGCGTTGGCCTCCTGCACGTTCAAGCGGGCGGCCGCGGCGAATGGCCCGATCCGCTCGGCGGGCAGAGAAATCAGGTACTCGCCTGGAAGTCGATTTTGACGGTGGATCAGTCCGCACAGGCGTGCAGCCCTGGCGGGAGAGCGCTCCATGCGGTAGGCCAGCCGCAGGAGCAGGCCGGGCAGTGATTCCTCAGGGAGCGGACTGAGGGCGCGGGGCAGCGGGCGGACGGTCATCGAGCCGCGGCCAACCGGTGAGTGATGCACGACCCGACATGAGTTTCACACGGGACGGGAATATCGGCATCACGGACCTCATCACAGGCTCGTGCCATCAAGTCCGCATAGTGCTCGAGTCGTTGGGACAGTGCCGAATCCGAGGTATTCCGGCGGCGGGTGATTGGTTCAGGGACGCAGGTGATCGGGGCAGGCGCCGTGTTGGCGGAGCGGTGCACGGTGGCGGCCGGGATGCGCTGTTGTCCACCTCTGTTGTTCCCGCACGGTTCCGCGATCCAGCCCGGTGAGCGGTTCAGGCGGTCTGCGAGGTGGACGAGGTAGCCGGGGAGCGGCTCCTCGGGTAGGGGCGCGAGGCTGCGGGTCAGCGGCCGGGGTGTCACCTCCGTCAGCCCGTCTCGCCGGCTGCGGCGGGGCCGTCATCGTCGAAGGCGGCGTTGCGGCCCTTCGGCTTCTTTTTCCCCGGGGTGGGCTTGTGCGGCGGGATCTTGGGCTGCTCGCCGGATTCCGCGTCGAGGTCGGGCATGTCGCCGGGGGTGACGGTGAACTGGTTGAACAGTTCCTTCGTCAGCCGCTCGCTCTGCTCCTCGATGGCCCGTCGGCAGCCGTGCTGGATGAGTTTCTCCAGTACGCCGACCACGCCGCCGGTGCGGTCGAACAGGTACTCGGGCATGTCGTCTCCGGTCAGCATTCCGTTGGTGTCGTTCAGTAGTCGCAAGTGCCCTTCCATGCGGGCCAGATGATCCATCCAGGCGGCCATCTCCGGTCCGGCGGTATAGCGGAACGGGTCGAGGTCGACGATCTGGAAGCGCCGCTCGTGCTGGCTGGCGGCGTGATCGTTCGGGCTGCGGCCGCGGTCCTTGATCGGCTGGTAGATCCATTCCAGGGTCTTGGGGTCGCGACGGCCTTCGCGCAGCAGACCGGAGGTGGGGATGCCGACGCCGACGAGAATGAGTGTGACGGGCATGCTCATCATTTCGCGGATCAGGTCGAGGACATCCTGGTCGGCTTCCCGGTGGAGTTTGAGGCGGGTGATGTCGTCGATGACGAGTGCCCTGGTGGCGTGCTCGACGATGGCGGTCTTGACGGTACGGACCAGGTCTTCCAGGCGCATGCCCTTGTAGTCCTCGCCGTAGAAGTCGAGGATGCGCTGGCAGGTGGAGATGGGGGTGGCCTTGACCGGGCAGCGTACGTAGGCGACGGGGGCGACCAGGTCGCGGGTGCCGGGCATGGCATCCGGGTTCATGTAGTTGTTCAGGGCCATCCACGTCTCTTCGAAGACGGCCAAGGCCTCGCACACGGTTTCGGTCTTGCCCTGGGCGCCATCGCCGTTGACCATGATGCCGCCGCGTGTGCAGGCCTTGTGGCTGAACGCGCCGTCCTCGACGCGGGCCAGAACGGCGTGGGCGACGCGCTCGCTCATTGGAGTCACGTCGATGGGCAGGCTGCTGTGTGTGGCGAGCCTGTGCAGGTTGTAAAGGCGTTGCTGGCGGGGTGACTTGAGGGCGAATTCTGCGGCCGTTAACACGGGCGCGGGGATGAACGCCCTGCGGGTATCGCACCAGCGCCGCCAGCCCTCCCAGGTGGTGCGGTCGATCGGCGGGCCGGGGAGGAACGACGGACCGTTGTAGGGGGGATTCACCGGCTGACCTCTTCCTCGGCTGCGGCCGCTGTCGCCGCACCGGGCTCGTCTGTGTCGTCGTCGGGCAGGGCCAGCAGGCTGGTGGCGTGCAGCCGCTCGGACAGATCCTGTGGTGGTGGGGTCGGGCGTTCGGGGACGGCGGCTTCACGGCGTCGTCGGCGTTCGTTGGTGACCGCGTTCTGTCCCTGCTCGGCGCGTTCGTGCCAGCGCAGCGGGACGACCTTGCCGTCGTCCGAGCCGGTGCGCGCCGCGGGCACGGCGGCGGGTGCTGGCTCGGCGGGCGCCGACTGGGCCGCAATGGCGTCGGCGGGGCGGTCGGCCGCGGCGGCCGCGGCCTGAGTCACTTCGCGGGCGTGCTCGGTGCGCTGCTTCTTCGTCAGTTGAGTCGGCCACTGCTCGACGGGGATCTTCCCACCGATCACGTCGAGGAGGACCGGCAGGAGTTCCTTGTCCGACTTCGGCGCCAGCCCGCGCTTGCGTAGTTCGCGCATGGCCTCGCGAACGCGGGCGTCGCTGAAAGCGGGGAAGTGCCCTTCCTCGGGCAGGCCCACCCAGCGCAGGGTGTGCCAGTCGTGCGTGAGCGGATCCTGGAAGAACACGAAACAGGGATCGCGCGGGTCCCGGTGGATGACGTAGCGGTTCTCGTCTTTGCCGCCGCGCCGGGAGAGCTGCCCGCGGTACGGGTCCAGGGCCTCTCCGTCGTACCACAGGTTCTTGATCTTCACGCCTTGCTTGCCGTGGATCATGACTCGATGGGTGGGGAGAAGCTGGTAGTACAACTCAGGAGAAGGGATTCGCAGTGCGAAGCCGCCCTGAGTCATGGAGGCAGCGAACAGGCTGTTGGGACTGTGGTCACCGCCCGGGTCCCAGCTCGGGGCGTAGGAGTCGAAGCGGCGGTTCTGCCAGATCTTCACAATCCAGGTGGCGATGATGTGCTCCATCTCGGCCACAGTCAGGCAGGCGTCCGCCTCCGGATCCACGCCGCGGTCGGCGGTGTCCACGCCCTGGTAACCGAGCAGGATCGCGAACAGTAGCGACTGGATGGCCCCGAAAGCGCGTTCCACGGCCTCCTTGTCGGTGGGGCGCAGCACCCGGCTCGGCTTGATGTTCGCGCCGAGGACCCGCTGAACCTCGACCAGGTGGTGGTTGCGGTAGACGGAGCCGTGGTCGGTGGTGACGGTCTCTGGCGCGAAGAACGGCAGCCCGGCCACCTCGTACCCGGCGAAGTCGGCCACCACCGTGCCCGGGACGCCGGGATAGGCCCACTCCATGTCCTCGCCCCAGTCAGGGCGCATCGGCAGCGGCATCGTCATGTCCCGCAGCACCATTGCCACGTCGATCGAGGAGTCCGAGACCAGGCTGAGCCGGAACGCCACGATCGAGTGCGTGTACACGTCGAGTGCCAGCGTGAGATGCACGGAGACCGGATCGCCGAACACGTCCTCCAGGACCTTCACCGGCAGCACAGTGGTGTCCAGGGCCACGACCTGCCCGGGCCGGTGCACCACCACGTGCCGCCCCGTCGCGTACTTCTGCGCCATGGCCGCCGAGCGTGCGTAGCGCTGCCGGCCGCCGTTGGAGCCGAACCAGTCCCGCCACACCCTGCGCAGGACGTCGTAGCTGGGGACCTTGGTCTTCTGGCCGAAGGTCTCCCGTACATACTGGTGGATGAGGCGTTCGCGGTCGCGCGCGGTCAGCTTCGCCCGCCGCAGGCTCTCGTCACGTACGGCGAACAGCGCCTCGCGCACCTCCGGGGTGATCCGGTGCCCGGTCGCCTCTCGCAGCCACCGGTCGTCCGAGAGACCGATCGGCCCGAGCTTGCGCCGTGCCGTGTCCCAGCGCACCAGCGTCCGCGCGCTCACCTTGTGCAGGGCCAGCGACTTCGCCAGCGTAGGATCCATGGCCTTCGCCTTGCGCAGTTCGGCCTCCTTCGCCTTTCGGCGCTGCGTCAGTGTCGTGGTCTCCGGGTCGTACTGTCGGAGAGGCTCGTGCGGCAGCGCGGCGTCCGGATCGCCGCTGCGGTAGCCGGTCTCTACCTCCCGGATGTGCTCCAACCGCCGTACCACGTAATCTTGTTGAACCGGAAGGAGGTCTGCCATCGACTTCGGCTGGCGGCCCCGGCTGGCAGCCGGGAGATCCTTGCGGGTCCGGGTGGACGGTCGGCAACCGGGGCGGTGGATCAGCTCGCTCAGCTGGACCTTCCACGGCGCGCCCTCGTCCCCGATCAGTGTCACGCGGCCCAAGTGCGGCAGACACGTCTCGACCCGCCACGCCTTGCCATCGATGATCAGCTCGGTGCCGGGCTCCAGCGCCCATGTCGATGCCGTCTCAGTATTCACTACCGCATCCCGCGAGGCTCTACGGGTGCGAGCCGGATCAGGCTCGCGTCCCCGTACGGTGCCGAGAGGTCCGCACCGAGCTCTCTACGCCACAGCAAGTGCAGGGCATGGGCCCGGGCCACTGCAGGGATGGAGCACCGCTCGACCAAGTCACGTAGCGGCTGCGGACCTTGGGAGGCAGCTGCGCGCAGCTGGCCGTGCATGTCGAGCACATTGGACAACGGCCGCCGTTCGGCGGAGAACGCGTCCACCGTTTCCCATACGTGCCGACGCCAGCCGGTCACCACGCCGTAGCGCCACCCGGCGGCCAATGCGGCCTCGAACGTCGCGGCGAACTTCACCTCGTCCTCGGGGCGAATCCGACCGGCCGGCCGTACATCGATCACGAATGGACCGGTATCGGTCAGCAGCAGGTAGTCCGGCGTGTGATTTACTCGCTTGCCGCCCGCGTAGAAGCGCAGCAGGAACGGCTGCGAAAGCGCCTCACGCAGCCCGGCCGCGAAGTCAGCGACCAGGAGCAGACACTCCTCCTCAAAGCTCTCATAACCGTGATGCCGACGCGTGGACACCATGTACTCGAGCCCGGGCCGGTGGTGCTGGTCGGTCCGCCAAGTGAACCGACGCACCGGCATGGTGCGTGAGACGTCGACCTCGTTGAGGTCGCGCACCGAGTACGTGGCGGCGGCGTCCTGCCCGAACTTCCACCTCGTCGTCCAGCGCCGAGCCCATCGTTCGTCTAGGTCCAGCTGGTGCGCGTATTCGGTGAATCCCCGGTGCAAGAATGCCAGGTCCTCCAGGCGACAGGAGTCGGACCACGTATCCCCCTGTGATCCTTCCGGCACTCGGAGGACGGAACTCGCCTCGGAATCCTTCATATGCACGTCCACCGCTCCTCAGCAGATCGAACACGGACGCCAAGATCAGCCACGACGCTACGGTGAGCAGCGCCCATGGCTCCACCACATCAGCGCCCTTCACACGCACGAGTGAACGCCGGGCTCGGGACTGTAAAACGGTCGGCTCTGTCCCGTAATCGGTGGCAGCGCCGTGCAGCCCCGCCTGGAAGGAGGACGCGGAGTACAGGAAGAGGTCGGGGAGCCTCCTCTCGGTGCACCTGCACCGGGGCATAGCCGGCAGTTGGCTATGCATCAACGTCGCAGGTTGGAAATCCACCGAGTACCTCCGTGCAGCGCTTGGCACGCCGGAGTTCGCCTCGCACCTGGCGAGCTACCCTGCCTGGACCGTGGCCTACCCGCACCTCTACCAGAAGTTCGCTGCAGAGGGCATCTGCGACGGGAAATGACGACCGCCCCCCGATTCCGAGCCGCCGTCCGCTACGCACACGACGTGTGATGACGTTCGGTTCCCGGTCAGCTGCGGGCTCGCGCCGACGACGCCGATCCGTGTCCTCCGAACCGACCGGTGCTCGACGTTCTCGGCCTGGTCCGCACGGGGAAAGACTCAGCGGCAGGACGTACGCGGTTGCAACTGACCAATGTGGAATGGGAGTTCATCGAGCCATACCCGCCGATCGGCGGGTATGGCTCGTACTCCGACCGGTTGCGGCAGTAGTTCGAGGGTGTGATCTGGAGTCTCAAAGCTGGCGGACAGTGGCGGGAGACGACGAAGGAGTTCGGCGCCTGGTCGACTGTCCCAGCCAACAGGAGCGACGTTGGGCCCTTGCCCTGCCCCAGCCTCGAAAAGAATCACGACACAGATGTAAAGTCTCCATTAGCGAGCTGACGGAGACTCATGAACGATCGAGGCTAATCAGTCACCCTGGACTGGCAATAGCTGTGAATTGAACAATCCTCTTACTCGCTGAAAACTACGGGCCTGATGGCGGCACCGGCCCTCCGGCCGGGTGATGGTCCAGTCAGTTTCCAAGGTGGCTGTCGATCCAGGACAGTCCACCAAGGTCGAGATGGCGACGCGCTCGGGTGACGACGACATAGGCGAGACGGGCGTCAGTATCGCTGACGGGTTCGGGGATAGAACTGCCCTCGGAGTCCTGCTGGCCGGTGCCCTCGTGGTGGGAAGTCGTCGCCGATGCGAACTGTTGGCCATTCGCGGCCCTTGGCCTTGTGTGCGGTGGAGACGACTACGTCGGCATCGTGCTCGTCGGTGAGTCTGTCGACCGCAGCCAGGATCGCCTCGGGACCGTGCGTGTCGACTAGATCGACGAAGGGCTGGAGGTCGCCGTCGGCGGGGTCGTAAGCAGCGTAGTCCTGTACTTCGCCCCAGGATGCAAAGAGGACGAGTTCGGGATGGCTGGTTCGGCGGCCTTCTTTGAGGTCGCGCGCGGCCAACGCCAGTGCGGCGAGCGTGTGTCCGCCACGAGCCAGGGCGACGCGGCGGCCTTCGGAGAGGAGCCGCATGACCTCGGCCATGGCGCCGATGTTGGTGCGACACAGCACTGCATCCGGGTTGGCGATGTCTCCGACTTGTGTCGGCATCGTCTCGCTTCCGGTCAACCGGATGGGCGCCTGGGCGAGCTCGAGCCAGCGGTTGGCCTGGTCGGCGAGGAGGGGGCCGAAACGGAAGGAGCGGGTGAGGGTGAGTGGGGTGGCGTCGTCGAAAGCGGTCATTACATCGCGAGCGCCGCGCCAGCCGTAGATGGCCTGGGCGGAGTCGCCCACCATGACGAGCTGGGCGTGGTCGCGCTGAGCATGGAAGACCTGTTCCAGGACGGGGTTGGTGTCCTGGGCTTCGTCGAAGAAGAGGAAGTCCGCTTCGATCTTCGGCTGGGTCAGGGCCCACATCTTCAGATAGTGATCGTGTTCGAAATGGACCACGCCCTGGTTGGGGTTCTGAAGGTCGGCCCACGCTTTTACCGCGAACGGAAAGACCGCATCGGTGAGTTGGGTGTGCTCGGCCTGTGTCGCCAGGCGGCGAAGTCGCGGTACATGATGGTGGTTCAGAGCTCGGTCGCCGGAATAGCAGAAGCCCTTAACGGCGCGTAGCGCCGTGTTGGAGAGCGTCCTGTGGCTGATCTCGTGATCGCCGATGCGGACGGGCCGGGTGATGCCGAAGGCCTGACCGGTTTTCCAGGCGGGTTGGCGCGGACCGTTGATCCGACCGGCATAGTGGTGGCCCAGGGCGGCGTACGCCGTCGCATGTGCGGTCCTGCACGTCACCGTGCGCGGGAAGCGCGTAGCGGCGTGGCAGGCGATGTCCTTGTTGAAGGCGACGTAGCAGCCGCGTCGTTTGGTGCTGGCGGCGAGCATCTCGAGGGTGGTGGTCTTGCCGGTACCGGCTCCCGCTTGCAGGGCGAGGTGGTGTCCTGCTCGGAAGGCGTCGACGGCGTGAACCTGCTCGTCGGTCGGGGTGGACACAGAGGCTCCTCAAGAAGGGGCGGAGGCGCACATGCCTCGTGGCCGGCGGTGGGGATGGCTGAGGAGAGTGCGCGCGGCGCAGAGCAGTAGTTCTTCCGGGGTGTGCTCGCCCAGCAGTTCTTCCAGCTGGCCTGTCAGATGGCGGGCACGCTTTTCTCCGTCCCGGACAACGGCATCGGTCACGGCCTGGCTCAGGAAGTCTCGGGGCCGTTGACCGTGGGCTGCCGCAGCTTGGCGGACGGTGGTGTGGGCGGCGGGGCGGAGGTCGACGTTCAGCAGGACCCGGCCCTGCTGGTCCGGGTAGTGGGTGGTGAGAACGTCGATGGGCAGTACGGCATCGAGCCGGTGGCGTAGCGCCCGCACGGCGCGGCCAGGAGTCTTGGCGCGCTGCAGGGCCAGCAGTCTGGTGCGGCTGGTGTCGCTGGCCAGAGCCACGACACGACGGGCACGGCACAGCTCATCGTCAGTGGCGGGCCGGGTTAGGGAGATTTCGACCGCGTGATGGCCGGTCATGGCTGCGGCGCCCTTCTGCTTCGGTCGGCAGGACCTGGACGTCGTCTGATCGTGGGAAGCCGGGTGTGGATGTGGTCGTGGTGGACGAGCGGATCGAAGGGCTCCCACTCGGTCACGGCCACGTCAGGGGCCGTGGGAATGGCCGCGTGTTCTGGGCAGCGCTGGGCTCGCCAGCGCAGTTGATCGGCATAGGGCAGATGCGTGAGCGCGTAGACGGCCATGACGTCCCCGTGCAAAGGAAGTTGGCCGTACGAAGCAGTGGCGGGCACGAGGGTCCAGACGCCTGCCGGAGACCCAGGTGTGAGCAGTGGACTTGTACAGCGGTGACGTCGGCGGGTCTGGGCGACGCACTGGATCTCGTCCACCGGGCGGCTGGCTAGGTAGCGGACGTACAGGAGTTGTACGACAGGACGGGCCGGCCGACACGTGGCCGTCGGAGAGTCATCGCTGTTCGACGGAGCGGAAGGGGGAATGAATGCGCCGTGGTCGATCAGGCGGCGGGTGTTGACCGCCAGAGCGCGGCGCAGTCCTGCCAATTCGGGGGCAGGAGGGGCGTCGCGGGCAGGGCACACCAGGGCGTGCGGCAGACGGCACCAGTCGCTGCCGTCGCCCGCCGGATGAGCGACACCGCGGCTGACGTGCCAGTGGCAGGTCGAAGGCACCCTTTCAGAGGGCAGTTCGTCAGGATGCAGTCGGACGGGGCGCTCGTTGGTGCGGTGGTACCACTCGATGCGGTTGCCGCATTCCCGACAGCGGTCGCTCTGGCCGCACCGCAGCAGACGGCTGGCACTGTCGCCGCTGATGCGGAGGGAACGCCTGGTGTGGACGTGGACGGGGCTGCCGTCCTGGCGGTGCGGGGAATGGGGTGTGGAGGGCATGTGGGCGAACCTGCCAGCCAACACGCCGCTCAACCGGTGTCGCTGCCGCAGTTGTCCCCTTGACGGCCGTATTTGCTGAAACTGGCTTTCGAGGGGTGCGACCACGTGTTCGCTTCGGGTCACCAATTCGAGCGGTTGGCGACTGCCGTCCCGAAGCCGGTCAGCCGTCCGCCTTCGACGGGGGTTCGTGTCCGTTGCACAGGGTGGAGAAGAACTCGTCGAGCGGGGTGCTGAGGGCGTGCGCGAGGGCGTGCCAGGTCTTCAGGGTCCCGATCGTGCGGCCCTGTTCAATCTCGATGAGAGTCCGTCTGGCGAGGCCGCTACGGGCGGCGAGCTCGTCATAGCTCCACCCTCGGGCCGCCCGCAGGCGCGCGAGCTCAAGGCGGAGTGCCTCGAAGTCCGGATCGGGCGGAAAGATCGTCACCTGACCATCCGAAGGTGCAGACCCCTGCACTGTCAGTGCAGACCTCTGCCCTATTTCCCTAGGCGGCTGCGCGGGCAAGGGGGCAGAGGTCTGCACTACCGTGTGCGGCCGTCGCTCTCACTTGAGCGGAACAGTGCGGGACGGGATGGGGAGGGGCGCGCGCCTTATGAGGCTCCGCACAACATGGCCAACAGCACGGCGTGCCTGGACTGTGGAGCTGCAGCCCGGCTCTGGCGGGCCGCAGCTCGTGTGTCAGCAGTGCGACCATAGGGGCGTGCTGCCCGCTGCCGTATCCGCGCGCACCGCGGCGCTCGAGCATCTGGCCAGACATGCCCGGCACGACGTTCTGCCGTCGTACATGCGTACCTGCCAGTGTCATGAGCGAGGCTGTCGCTGGCACCCTCGCCACCGTGGGTGTGCTGGTCCTATTCGTCTGCTTCTCGCTCGAGAGCGGGGCGGTCGACTCTGGCGGCTTGCCGATGCCTGCACGGCTTGCGCAACGGTGACGGCGCAGGCTGCTGTGGTTCCGGAAACCTTCCTGCGTGCGGTCGTGACACCGTCGGGTGGCTCCTCGCGGCGTCGCAGGCGACGACCCAAAGGGCCGGGCGACCAGGTTCGGGTGCGGGAGATGCTCAGCTACCTGGCCTCAGCCCTGCCGGACTACACCGGGGCTGCAGCCCGGCTGCTCGCCGTGCAGTGTGCGCTGCGTATGGACTCCCGAGGGGAGGTCCGGGTGCCGATTGGGGTTCTGCGCAGTCTTCGCCTCGGGCACGATTCGCTCCCGTGGCGTGAGCTGGAGCAGGCGCGGTGGCTCCGCCGAACGTCGGCTGCCTCGGGTCTTGCCGACAGGGTGGTGGTCGCCCAGATCCTCGACGGCGGGTTGTTTGGTCAAAGCCCCGCACGTCCAGACCGCAGGAGCGCTGCCGACTGGGCGCTGCGTACAGCGAGAGACGACTGCGCGGGCGCCGGTGACCACGCTCTGCGGCTGGCAGTGCTCTGCCTTACGGTGCATACGGACCTTTCGTCCGATCATGGGTGTGCCGAGACGGACCGGATCGCGCGTGAGTGTGGACTCGTTCCTGCGGCTTTGTTCCCATTGCTCGACCGGTTGGCGGCATCTTTCGTCTCCTGGAGCGTGGTCCGTGGCTCAGGGGATCTGTGCTGGGAGCTGCACCGAACTTGATCGGCCACAGCGGGCGAGCGGGCGATCGCTCTGACGCCGAGGTGAAACCCAAGAACTGAGCAACCGACCTGAGACTCGACCCGTTACGGAACGCGTCGTTCGTCCCGCTAACCCGTTGCCGTTCACCGTGAGTCGCTGAATGCGCGGTGCGGGAGCGTCATGGTGGGTGTTTTCCCCCAACTGCTTTGCCTGGTTGGGGAGGTGGCAGGGAGCCGGCTGTTTCGGCGGCGCGCACCTCGCGCCCTGCAGCGGCTCCTCGGCGTCGGGCAGGCGTAACTGCTGGCTGAGCGCGCCCGCGGCCATGCCGCCCGTCCGGTCGCCCCGCAGAACCGGCAGCGCATCTGTGCGCCCACCGCGCGCTGAAGCGAGACTGCCTCGACCCCGCACAGCATCACCCTGCCGTTCTGGGACTTGCCGATCAGACCGGCCAACGCCTGGGCGGCGAAAGCCAGATCCGCGAGCCGACTCACCCTCACAGTGCGGGAATCCGACCGCAGCTCCACCACGCGTACCTGCACCCTGCCGGAGCCCACCAACCACTTGCCCGCCCTCGCCACGGCTGCGCTGAGCCTGCTGGCGGCGATGCCCGTGCCCGCGCGACTGAAGCCGCCGCAGACCGTGCCCGTCGGGGCTTCGGGCCGGGGGCTATTCGTCCAGCCCCACTGACGAACTGACCGCTTGTGCCAAGAACCACTGATTCCTGGCAAAAGCGGTGATGTGCGGCATGGCAGTTCCCGTCCCTGTCGGCGGGGCTCCGTCGCCCCGCGTGCCGTGGTTGGAATCAGGGTCGTGAGGCTTGTGTCGGCTCGGCAAGGCGGCTTCTGCCAGGCGGAAGGACTTCTGTAAAGAGGCTGGTCAGGGCCCTGTGCTGTCAGCCCCTAGCCGCCAGAGTGGAGGGCCGGGTGGTGCTGCTGTCCGGTTCACACTTGGGGTAGCCGGAGAGGGCGACGGCGAGCGCAACTACTCACTGCGTGGCGTTAATCTCCCAAACATGTCCACGTCGTTTCAAATGTGAGACTCCTCTGTCGAGGCATGCTCAGTACAGCGGCAAGAACCGGCATTACTGCAGGTCAACTACTGATCGTTTTGGAGTCTGTGGCCCTCGGGTCGAATCCGGGTCGAATCCGCACCCTTTTGGACTGTTGGGCGTGTCGCCGCAGGTCAGGGTGGTGTGAAGTCGCGCGCTGGACTGCCTCCCGGATAGGGGCGGCGCGGCAAGTAGCCGGACCGATGAGCCGCTGAAGAGGCGCTGAGTGGCTGTGTCGGCGGCCAGGGGCAGGGGGCTCACCAGCGGATTCTTCGCTGGTGGTGGTGCTCGCCGTTCGTGATCATGTCCTGCGGAAACAACTTCAGGCGGGGCGGTTGATGCGCGACGGCCCGGGGCTGGCGGTTCCTGGCCGAGACCGACCTGCCGGGCGGCAGGGGCCATCCAGGAGCCGGGTGGTAGGCGGGTGGCGTGGCCGGCTGCCTCGCCGCGAGGCAGCCGGCGCTCTCGCAACGACCGCCTGTCCACCGAACGGGACCTGGCGACAGCCACCGGGGCGGCCGCGCCGCGGTCCGGACCGCTCTGCAGGACCTCGAATCCCGCGGAATCGTGCTACGTCACGTCGGCCGTGGCACGTTCATCGCTCCGGACGAGACCGCCCTTGCGGACGGCGCCGCCCACGAGCCCTGCGGAGATCATGGCCTCACGCCTGGTCCTGGAACCGGAGCTGATGCCGCTCGCCGTCGCCTCCGCCACCGGGGCCGACCTCGCGGAGATGGAACGCTGTCTGTGCGGCGGCGAGCAGGCGTCCAGCTCCGAGGAGTTCGAACGCTGAGACACCGCTCTGCACCACAGCTTCGCCGTGGCCACCCACAACACGGTCCTGATCAGCGTCAGCTCCCTGCTCGTCAACGCCCGCCGCCAGCCCATATGGGGCGGACTCAAGCGCCGCAGCTTAACCCCGAACGCCACCGCTGCTATTGCACCGAACACGGGCAGATCGTCGCCGCGGTCCGTGAACGAGACCCACAGGCCGCCCGCGACGCCATGCGCGACCATCTCCACCACGTACGCCGCGTCCTGCTCGGCGACCACCTCTGACGCCTCGCGCTTCATGGCTGGTCAGGCTGCCGCAGGCAGGAAGTCGATGAGCCTGCCCACGCCGTCGATGGTGAGATGCGGGCGCTGTTCGAGTGGCAGTGTGGTGGAGTGGTCCGCCGTGTGGATGCCGGTGGCCACCGCGATGCCGAGGGCGTCGGCGCGCCGGGCCATCGCCATCTCCAGCTCCGGGTCGTCTCCGACGACGGCGAGGTGGTGCGGGTCGACGGCCAGCCGGCGCGCGGCGCAGCGCATACCGGTCAGCGAGGGCTTGCCCACGACCTGTTCGGTGACGCCCGTAACACTGGTGATCATGGCGCAGATGGCCCGGGACGTGCCCAGGGTCCGGCCGTCGGCGCTGGCGAAGAACACCGACTGTGAACTGCTGTACAGGGTGGCCCCGCCGAAGACGGCGTGGCAGGCGGCTTCCAGGTCGTCCATGGTGAACTCGCGGTACCAGCCGGCCAGGACGGCGTCGGCCTCCAGTTTGCCCTTGGGCGCAACGATCTCGATGCCGGCCTGCCGCAGCGGCTCCTTCAGACCGTCGCCGTCGAGCACCAGCACGCGGCGGTGGCCCGTGGCCAGGAAGTGGTCGACGGCACTGGTGGCGGGGGTGAGCATGGCGTCGTCGGAGAGATCGAAGCCGATGCGGCGCAGCGTCTCGGCGTAGGCCTCGGGCGTACGGGTGGTGCCGTTGGGGAAGGTGACCCAGGGCAGACCGCGTGCCGTGAGGGCGGCGGTGATCTCCAGGGCTCCGGGGAGGGGGGTGAGTCCGTGGTTGCGCCGGTCGCCCAGGGCGAGCGTGCCGTTGACGCGTCAGCCGGATGCGCTCCCACGGGTCCTCGCGGTGAGTGCGCACCGCCATGCCCATGTGGGTGCTGGAGGTGTAGTCGAGGGCGCGGAAGCCGACCCGGTTCCAGGACCGGCGCGATCTGGAGGATCTTGCCGGTGTCGATCCCGGTCGCGCCCCACAGGCTCTGGTTGCCGTCACGCAGCGACACGTCGACGAGCTGGATGTCAGCCACGGCTGCTCCCGGTGGGGTGGTCGCGCAGGAAGCGGGTGAACCAGGCGGTGTCCACACCGCCTTCAGTGAACTCGGCTCCCACCAGCACTGCTTGGTGCAGGGGGATGTTGGTGGTGACCCCGACGAGCCGTGACGCGGGCAACAGTTGCCTGCGCTCATTGCACCTGGTGAAATCTTCTCCTCGTCTCCGCAGCTGGGGGAGGTCTCATGCGGCAGTACCAGGTGAAGACGATCAGTTCTCTGGAGTGCGGCCTGCGGGTGCTGAAGGCCCTGGAGGAGATGCGCGCCGCGAGCCTGCACGACCTGCACCAGGTCACCGGCATTCCCAAAGCACCCTGATCCGCATCCTGTACACGTGCAATCAGCAGGCCTGGTGTGGCAGCGGCTGGCCGACGGGGCGTTCATCGCGAGCCTCAGACCGCAGCGTGCCCCGTACGACGACGCCGAGTGGCTCGGCGAACTGGCGTCGCAGGTCCTGGAAGGGCTGTGCGAACGCGTGATGTGGCCCTCTGCGCTGACCGTGCCGCGCCTGGACTACATGGAGACGATCGACACGAACAGCCCGAAGGCCTGCTTCGACGAGGTCGTACCCGTCGCTCCCATCGGCTTCCGCTCGCACATGCTGCTCGGGGCCTCGGGCCGGGCCTACATCGCCTTCTCTCCCGAGCGAGAGCGGGAAGCGGTCCTTCGCTGCCTCCGCGAGCACGACGCCCCCGGGAACGAGTACGCCCACGACGCTGGATGGCTGCGCCGTCTGCTGGCGGCCACCCGCTCACGCGGGTACAGCGTGCGCGCACCGGAGTACGACTTCGACGGCCGCAACTCGATCGCCGTACCGATCCGCCTGCACGGGGAGGTACTCGGATGCGTCAACGTGACCTGGCGCAAGACGGTCATGTCGGTGCAGGAGGTGGCGCGGCGCCACCTGGACGACCTGCAGGCCGCGGCGCACCGGATCGAAGAGCGGGCTTCGGCGGCCGCCCCACAACGACTCGGGGCGGGCGGCGACGAGACCGGAGGACGACGAAAGATCCGCACGCCGTCCTCCGGTCTGCACCAGCCACGGCAAGGTCTATGAGGCTGGCCCCTGTGGAGCAGCCGAGTGGTCTCTGCGGTACTCGCGCGGGCTGACACCGTGGCCGCTCTTGAAGGCGCGGGTGAAGTGCGAGGCGTCCTTGAAGCCGACCGCGTAGGCGATGTCCGTGACAGTCCAGCCCGTCCGGCCTGGGTCGGCGAGCAGCCTGGCGGCCATGTGGATGCGCTGTCGCTGGATCCAGCGGGACGGCGAGGCGTCCTCGGCCTGGAAGATCGCGTGGAGGTAGCGGACGGAGATGCCCAGCGCCTGGGCGATCACGGCGGGTGACAGGTCGGGGTCGGCGATGTGGTCGAGGATGTACCGGCGGGCGCGGCCCGAATGGACCGCGCCGGGAACTTCGAGCCGGACAGCCGCGGCGGTCCGGTCGGACAGAGCCGTGGCCAGCAGCTCCAGCAGGGTGGCACCGATCCGGGCGCTCGTGTCGGGCGCCAGACCGCGGGCGTGGAGGGTCAGCGAGTGGAGGAAGGGCGCGATGAGCGCGCCCACCCCCCGGTCGCCCGGCACAGGGGTGGCCATCGTGTCCCGTGCCAGTGGGCAGTGCGCGTCGAACAGCGGCCGGGGGACTTTCAGCACCAGCAGTTCGAACGGGTCGAGACAGGCGATCCGACAGGGCAGTGCGCTGTCGTAGACGGTGAGGTCACCGGGGCGCAACAGCGCCTCGCGTCCCTGCTGGGCCACCGTGACGCGCCCCTGGACGGCCAGGTTCACCAGGAGGTCGTCCTCGCTGGACCTGCGGATCAGCCTTGGCGAGCGGAACACCGTATGAGGGTCGGAGACCACCCGGGCGATCCCCACGCCGCCGACCGTCTGCGCCGTGACCTGGCCCAGGAAGCCGGCGGACGGATGCCGCGGCACGTCCATCTCGTACTCGACGAACGTCGTGCAGACCACCTCGCGCCAATAGTCCAGCTGAGCGCGGCTGTCGAGCGGCGCCGTGGAGAAGTTGAGCGTCATACCGGTGCCACCTTGCCTCGCACCCTCGGAAAGACCCTGCTGCGGGTGCGCTCAGGTTCAGGTAACCGTGCGGCCTCAGTCAAGCCCTCGCCGCAGGTCGGACCGTACCTTCGCACCCACAAACCCACCCAGGCAATGAGGCAAGGTGACATGACTACATCCGAAGAGATCATGGCGCAGTACGTGGCGACCGAGGCGCGCGTGGACCGCATGCGGGACAAGTACGCCCTGGAGGAGGGGTACATCAGCGAGGACAGCAGCCCCTGGGTGCCGTTCGTCCCCGGCGTGTTCATCAAGCACCTCACCTTCGACGTCCGTGGCAGCAGCGCCGCCAACGTGCTGTGGGTGCAGGAGGGCGGCACGCTCGGCCGCCACCGGCACCGCGGTCCGGTCTCCGGCTACGTCCTCGAAGGCAGTTGGCGCTACCTGGAGTACGACTGGGTCGGGAAGCCGGGTGACTTCGTCCGGGAGAGCCCGGGGCGCAGTCACACCCTCTACTCCGAGCACGGGATGAAGACGATGTTCTGGCTCAACGGTCCGCTGGAGTTCCTCGACGAGGAGGACCGTGTGATGGAGACGGTCGATGTGTTCTGGTTCATCGATCACTACGAGAGCTATTGCCGGGAGAACGGCCTGAAGATCAACGAACGGCTCTATCTCTAGGCAGGCCGAGGCGTGCCCGCCTCTCCTCCACGACGCCGACGACCTCCGGGGCCGGACACACCGGTTACACGGCCGCCATGATCCGGTGATCGGTGCCGATGGCGGCATCCGCAGGTCACAGCCTGCGGCGAGCGAGACAACCCGGTCGACGAGGGCGCCCCAGTCGGACATCACCGGGATGGCGGAACCCCGCTCCTCACGCAGCACCTGCGTGAGGAGCGGGGTTCCGCCATCCCTTGCAGGATCACCAGCGGACGGAACGGTCCGCGGGACGAGGAGATCCCGTCCACGGCAACGCTCGGCTTCATCGGCGCCGGCAACATCGGTACGAAGCTCGCCCGGCTCGCGATTCGAGGTCTTCGACTCAGGCAGGACCACCACCCGCGAAGTCGTGCAGGAGCAGCTGGCCGGCGCGAAGCTCGTCAAGGCGTTCAACAACGCAGGCGGCGCCGGTGGCCCGGGGCGCACATGAGCCTCCGCCACTCAACGGTGCCTGGTCGGCCGCCGCCGGATACGCCGCCGACCAGGCATTGGCCTTCGGAGGCTCCGTGACCGCGGTGTCCGCGGCGGGCGACGAGACGGCCATCGCTCTCATGCGCGGCCTACGGGAAGCCGGGTGCCGACAAAACGTCAGTGTCGTCGGTTTCGACGCCAATCCGGTCTTCGGCTACGTCTCGCCGCCTCTGACCACCGCGGTCAGCCTTTCGAGGCCGTAACGAGGAAGGTGTCCGGCTTCTCGTGCACACCATTGCGACGCCTGACACCGGCCCGCCGCTTACGATCCTCTGAAGTAGCGAGGATCAGCAGGCCAGGGCCGCGAACGCCTCGTCCAGCAAGGAAGTGAGATCGAGACGGCCGTCGGAGTCGGTCCAGTGGTCAAGGGCGACATTCAGGCAGTCCAGCGCCGCGGCGACGCGCACGGCATGGGTCAGCGTCGGCTGCTCGGCCGACCCTGCGCGTTCGGCCAGTGAGTGGGCCAGGGGCGGCCGCCAGCCACTCTGCTTCCCCAGTTGGCGCGCGCACAGTGCCGGGGTCTCCTTCACCAGCCGCGTCATGGTGAGCGCGCTGTCCGGGTCCTGTCGGTAGTGCTCCAGCACGGTGTCCAGCGCACGGCGTAGCGCGGTCCAGTCGTCCTCGGCCACCGGGCGGGCGCGCAGCGCGGCGGCGACGCGCTCGCCATGCGCGTCGAAGGCACTGAGAACGGCTTCCTCCTTGCTGCCGAAGTAGCGTAGAAACGTGCTGCGTGACACGCCGGCCGCCGCAGCGAGGTCGTTCACTGTGACGTTCTCGTAGCCCTCGCGGCGGAACAGATCGAAGGCGGTCCGGGCTAGGGGCTGTCTCTAGTTGTGATCAAGTGGCTTGGGGTGGGGGCCGGTGCGATAAGACTGTGGTGTGACGCGTGCGCAACTCACCGACAGCGAGTGGGAGTTCATCGGGCCGTTCCTGCCGGTCGGCAGGTTCGGCCCGTACCCCGAACGTCTGCGTGAGCAGTTCGAGGGGGTGATCTGGCGGTTCCGCACCGGCAGCCAGTGGAGAGAGATGCCCGAGCGGTTCGGCGCCTGGCAGACCGTCTACAACCGCTTCATGCGATGGCGGGACGCGGGCGTCTTCCAGACCCTGCTGGACGAAGCGATCGCCGAGGCCGCCCGCAGGGACGAGATCGACATGTCCCTGGTCAGCGTGGACTCCACCATCACGCGGGCCCATCACGACGCCGCCGGCATGCGGGTCAGCGAACAGACCCTGGCCGCGCTCGAGGAGGCGGCCCTGCAAAAGGGGGAGCGTCAGAGGGACAAGGCGGGCAGGACGGTGAAAGCGATCCGGTCCGCGCCGAACGCAGGCGCATCCGATTACGACGGCGGGCCCGGCTGAAGGCCGCTCTGCTCGGACGGTCGCGCGGCGGTCTGACCAGCAAGATCCACCTGGCTGCCGACCGGCGTTGCCGGCCGATGGCCCTCCTGCTGACCGCCGGGCAGGCCGCCGACAGTCCCCAGTTCATCCCGGTCCTGAGCAAGGTCCGGGTCCGTCTGCCCGTCGGCCGTCCCCGCACCCGGCCGGATGCCGTGGCCGGCGATAAGGCTTACTCCTCGCGCGCCAACCGCGCCCACCTGCGCAAACGCCGCATCAAGGCAGTCATCCCGGAGAAGAAGGACCAGGCCGCCAACCGCAGGAAGAAAGGCAGCCGTGGCGGCAGGCCCGTCACCCACGACACCGGTCTCTACCGCGACCGCAACACGGTCGAGCGGGCCATCAACAGGATGAAGGACTGGCGAGGCATCGCGACCCGCTACGACAAGACGCCCGAGAGCTACCTCGCCGGACTCCACCTCCGCGCAGCGACCATCTGGATCAGCAGCCTCCTCAAAGCCCAATGATCACAACTAGAGACAGCCCCTAGTTCGGCTCTTACGGCACCGCGGGCGATGTCTCGGGTGGTGGTTCGGGTCTCGGCAGGGGGCACGCGGCGACTGTACTGCGGGCAGAAGCATGATTGCCATTACGGAACCGTGAATCTTCTCTGACACTCAGTTCCATACATGCAGTATTGTTCCGGAGGTGCAGTCGCGGCTCAGCCAGCTTGATCGTGGATGCGGTCGACGTGCTGCGCCAGCACTGCGATGACGCGGCAAGGGAGCGCCGGGATTCGCACGACCGTGGTCTGTGCCGGCTACGCGATCCGGAGCGGGGACTTCGACCGGTTGGCCGGGAGGCAGCCGACTGTGCCGCTCTCGCCATGGACACCCACCCCGCCGATCCTGCAGCGCGACGACCTGCCGAGCTCGGCTGTCAGCAACGATTTCCACCGGAGGTATCCCATGACCACCCCGTCCGTCCTCATCGTCGGTGCCGGAGCGACAGGACTGCCCGTCGGCTACCACCTCGGCCTGGCAGGAGTCGACATCACCTTCCTGGTGCGGCCCGGCAGGAAGGCCGCCCTGGGCTCGGCGCGGCGGCTGTACTGCTACGACGACGCCGAACTGAAGACGTTCGACACCTACCGCGTCGTCGACGACGTCGCGGAGCTGGAGGGAACGAGTTTCCAGTTCGTCATCATCACGCTGGACGGCCACACCAGCCGGACACCGGAAGGTACCGGGCTACTGCGCGGCCTGGGCAAGCTGGTCCGATCCTGCGGCGCGCACGTCATCATATGCGGCTTCGGCCTCGGCGTCCGCGAGCATTACCGCGAGACGCTTGGCGTCGACGACGACCGGCTCACGCACGGATTCCTCGGCATGCTCAGCCATCAGGCCTCGGCAGACCTGCCCGTTCATCCGCCCACGGATCCAGCGCGGGTGGCCCGGGCCGACGTCTGCTACCGGCATCCGACGAACCGGATCGGCTTTCGCCTCGAGACGGGCAACGTCACCGCCGCGCAGCAGTTCGCCGCGCTGTACGAGCGCAGCGGCGTGTCGCAGTGCGCACAGGTCAGCCGGGAGGTCGACGACATCTTCTGCACCGCCGCCTCGCCGGTGTACGCGGGCGCCGAGCTCGCCGGGTGGCCCGACTTCACCACCCTCGTCCGGGACGAGGAGCTCTGGAACCTGGCCTGTCGAGCTCAGGCCGAGATCATGACCCTCCCGCGGTACGGCCAGACCGGCGAACACATGGCCAAGGCCATGGGACCACGTGAGACCGCCCAGACACACCAGGCCATCGAACGGGACATGCTGCCGCTGGACTACCAGGCGTTCAACCGGTTCCACCACGGCGGCAAGGTCCGCGCCCAGGACGTCGCAACCATGTACGACTGCCTGGCCGAGGGCCGCAGTTGCGGCCACTCCATGCCCGCGCTCCAGACATTGTTGAGCCGGTTGGAGGCGCATGCCGCCGTGTAGGTGATCACCTGGCGGCCGACGAGGAGGGTGTGGTGGAGAGACCGGCCTGGGCTTCGGTGCCGGCCTGTCAAAAGGATCACCGACGGCTCTCTCGACATGCGGCATGGGGCTTGCCGGCCTCGCGGACGACGCCGCCTCCTGCTGGGTCTCGGCCACCCGGGCAGGCAGTCGAGGCGCTCCGCATCGCGGCCCTGGCCGGTGACAAGAACGATCTGTACCGGAAGGCAGTGATATCTAACATGTTAGTTGTTTCACCCTCGTGTGCGTACGCTGCCGACCAGCAGGCGAGTGAATGTTCGGGCGCGATTCGGAGTGCAGGGAGGCGGCTGACATGACCGTCCTGGTGGCGCACGGGGAACCTGCCCGAGTCATTCACCACGTTCGTGGGCAGGCGCCATGACATTGGCGAGGTGCGCCGTCTCCTCGGCTCGGCGCGGTTGCTGACGCTCACCGGGACGGGCGGAGTCGGCAAGACGCGGCTGGCGCTGGAAGCGGCCGCCGCGGTGAGGAAATCCTTCCCTGACGGGACGTGGCTGGTCGACCTGGCACCGGTGCGGGACCCCTCGGCGGTGGCGACCACGGCCGCCGCCGCTGTGGGCTTCGCGGACCTGGGCGACAGACCCGCCCTCGACAGGCTTGCCGAGCGCCTGGCCGAGCGACGCGTGCTGATCGTGCTGGACAATTGTGAGATCCTGCACCGGCGGCCAAGGCTGCTCGCCCAGGGCGACGACGTGGTCCCGATCCCCGGCACCCGCAACGCCGACCGCCTGGCGGAGAACACCGCCGCGGTCGACGTCGAACTCACCGACGCCGACCGCGAGCAGATCAGGCAGATCCTTCCCCAGGGCTCTGCGGGAAGCCGGTACCCGGCCGCCATGTTGGCCACGATGTCGACCGACTGACTCCGGGGCGTCCGTACCGGTCGTCGGTTCCGTGATCGCCTTGTCGGTACGGGACCGACAGTCCGGCTCAGGAGAGCCGGACAGGCAGCTTGTCGAACGCGACCAGACGGTCGGTGCGGACCTCCAGCGGATCACCGGCGAGCTCGACCGAGGAGTACCGCTCGGCGATGAGGCCGAGGATCACGCTGGTCTCGGCCCGCGCCAGCAGCTGCCCGGCGCACGCGTGGGTACCGAGCCCGAACGTCAGGTTCCGGCTCGCGTCCGGGGGCCGGTTGTGGTCGAACTCGTTGGGGTTCTCGAAGATCGCCGGGTCCCGGTTCGCGGCCCCGATCGGGTACTTGCTGCACGACCCTGACGGGATGTGCACGCCCTGGATCTCGATGTCCTCGTTCGGGAACCGGGTGATGATGAGTTCGACCGGGTTCAGCCGCGCCAGCTCGTTGATGAACGCGTCCCGGATCTCCGGCTTCTCCCTGAACTCGGTCATCAGGTCCGGTCGTTCGGCGAACAGCTTGAAACCGGCCCCGATGAGGTAGGCGGGGTTCGGGCCGCCCGACATGTAGAGCAGCACCGTGGTCTCCAGGACCTCACGCCAGGTGAGCTCGCCGCGCCCGTGGGCCGCGAGCAGCTCGTCGACCAGCCCGTTTCCGGGCTCCTCGGCGGCCTGCTTCTCGCGCACGTACCGTTCGGTCTCGGCGAACATGAAGTTCATCCCGGCCAGCGACCTCGCGTCGATGCCCTCACCCGGTGCGGTCGCGTTGATGAGCATCGCGTCCCACAGGGCCCATAACATCCCCTCCACGTCACCCACGGGCATGTCGAGGATGCGGCACATCGCCAGATGGGTCGGCATCACGCCCAGGTCGAAGTGGGCGTCCACGACCTCGCCCGGGGCGAGCCTGTCGAGCGCCTCGACGGTGAAGTCGTGCGTCAGCCGCGCCCAGGTGCCGATCATCTTCGGTGTCAGCCAACGGTTCGTCAGCCGCCGCATCCGGGTGTGCTCCGGCGCGTCCTTCGACAGGACCGTGTTGTCGAACGCGGTCCATGGATGAGGGTGCTCGCCGGCGGTGGCGAACGACGGCGGCTCCGCTATCCGCATACACGGCAGTTTCGCGTTGTGCGTGGTGTCCGCGTGGTTCAGCACCACGTACGTGTTCTGCGTCGTCCGGTGTACGGGCGCGATCGCACGGGCCCGCTCGTAAGCCGGGTACGGGTCGGCCCGGAATTTCTCGTCGTTCCACGGGAACAGCGCCGAGGCTTCCCCGATGGTCAGGCTCATGTCTGTCGCTCCTTCGGGTCTGGTCGGGCCGGGCTGGGTCAGGCGGGTAGCAGAGTCAGGAGGTCCCGGGCCCACGCGTCGGCGAGCTCCGTGGCCGGGGTCGTCGACGCGGCGTCATGCTTGGCCGTGGTTCCGATCTGCTCCGCGCCGAGCTCAAGGAGCGACCTGCGGAGGGTGTCTATGGCGTTGTTGAACGTCTCGTAGATGCTGTCGCCGAGTCCGAACGCCGCGAACCGCACACCGGACAGGTCAGGGCGCTCCGTCAGGAGCGCGTCGTGGAACGGCGCCGCCGTCTCGGGCAGGCCGCCCTCTCCGTAGGTGGAACTCACGAACACCGCGATCTCCATGGCCGCCAGGTCGGACACCTCGACATCGGTCAGCTCCGCGGTCACCGTCTCGTACCCTTGATCGCCGAACGCGGCGGCGATGTCGTCGGCGACCATCTCCGCGTTGCTCGACTCGGTCCCATACAGGACATGGACGACAGTCATTTCACTTCTCCTGTGGTGTCGAGGGCCGCAGTCGTGGCCGTCGGGATGAAAGCCAGGGCACCGGAGCCCGCCGCCGCAGCGAGGAGTTCGTCCCTGGTCGTGAACTTGGTTCGGCACCTGTCGGGCCGGGCGCGCCGCACCTCGGCACCGTCGATACGCTGCCACGCCTCGAAACTCACCACCGAAGGCGGCAGCCGGTCGCGGAGCCCGGCCAGGCCGGTACGGTGCAGCGGTTCCTGACGGTGAAGGCACTCCAGGACGCCCTTCGCCGCGTCTGCCGCCAGCTTCCGGTTCTCGGCCAGATTTCCCAGCCGGCCGGTAGCGGGGCCACCCACGTGGAACACGTTCGGAGCCTTGATGTCACCGAACCGCGACGACTGCGCCGGAGGGGGGCGAAGCCGAGCGCCGTGATCACGGTGTCGGCGTCGAGGTGGTCGACCAGCGCGCTGTCCCCCGCCCGATGTGTCGTCACCCGGACCCGGCCGTCGTGCCACCGAACGGAGACCGGAACCCGCCGGAACCGCACGTTCACCGTCGTACGCGGAGAGGCCGAGGGCTCGCCGATCAGCGGTACGCCGTCAACGCTGAGATGAACACCGGCGATCTCGGCGAGTTCCCTGACCATCGACGCATCCCACTTCGCCGTATGCGGATCACACCTCCCCAGGATGTGGATGGTCCGTACCGGGTTCGGCGCCACAGTGCGCAGCGCGTCGTCGTCGACGTCCGACGCGATGAAGTCGAGGTCGGACTTGGACAGCAGCCGTGCGACATCCACCGAGACGTTTCCTGTCCCGAGGATGACGACCTCGGACCCCAGGCTCTCCGAACCGGCTTGCCGGTGGCGCAGGCGGGCGTCCGGATCGGAGTTCAGCAACCGGATCAGGCTTCGAGGCTCACGTCGGTCCCCACGGACACGTTGCCGACGAACTCCACTCCTGGCTGCCCGAAGAGCCGCTCGAACTGGCGCGACACCGCCTTGGCGCCCTGGTGGTCCGGTGCGATGCCGTACCGGACCAGGCCGAACGGCGTCGGCAGCGCGTCGAAGACGGCGATCTCGACGTCCGGCTGTCCCTTGCGCAGAGCCTGGGCCGCGTAGCACCCGCTGGGGCCGGCGCCGATGACCGCGACCTGGAGCGGAAGCCCGTCGCCGACGGCGTCGGCCGGTCGGTTCGGGGCTGTCTCTGCCGGAGTTCTCATGGCTACCTCGGTTACTGCGAAGGAATTCGAAGACGGGATGAACGCTAACTAACTAACGATCGTTAGTATAGTGGGTGAACAGGAATCCAGGTCTGGACTCGACGCCGGGTCAGGAGCGTCGATGCCGTCCGGCGCCGCTGGTGACCGAGCTCGTGGATGTCCTCGACGTAGGACGTCGGTGCATCCCGCCCCGGTCGGCAGCGGCGCCGGACGGTGTTCCGGCCCTTCCTGGCCGTGTGGTCGAACTGCCTACCGTTGTGGTCGCAGGTAACACGAAGTCACAGCTCCTGGCGGCCGATGCGCTGGTACACCTCGGGGCGCCGGCCCCGCAGGACTCGCGCGACGCCCATCCCGATCGGGAACAACGCGAAGGTGAAGACCAGGAAGAACGACGTGACGAAGCCGGAACCGCCAAGCAGGTCCGAGTAGTTCGCCACCGCGAGATACGCCACCACGCCGATACCGACGGCCGACAGGAGTGGTGAGGCAGTGGTCTTCCACGCGGGTTCCTGCGACGGATGGCGACGGAAGTAGACGAACACCGCCACGCTCGCCGCGAACAGGAGCAGCAGGATCGCGAAGGAACCGATGCCGGACGCCCGGGCGAACAGAACGTTCGGGTCGCTGCCCAGTGCCACGAAGAGGGCGACTCCGATGGCCCACAGCGCACCGATGAGGGAAGCGGCCAAGTACGGGGATCCGTGCCTGGGGTGCACCTTGCCCAGAGCCGTCGGCATCACACCGTCGGTACCGAGTGAGTGCAGGTAGCGCGCCGTGACATTGTGGATGGACAGCATCGACGCCAGGATCGAGGTCAGCAGCAGGACGGTGACGATGTCGACCACGGTCTTGCCGACCAGCACGGTCAGCCCGTCGGTGAACAGTCCGCCGGTGTTGGCCGTGGCGGCCTCCTGCACCTTGTTCGCGCCGGAGAAGGCGATGTAGCCCCACGCGGCCAGGGCGTAGAAGACGCCGATGCCGGCCACGGACAGGTAGGTGGCCCGGGGGATGGTCTTGTCGGGGTCCTTCACCTCCTCGCGGAAGATGACTGTCGCCTCGAACCCGAAGAAGTTGCCGACGACGAACAGGAGCGCGAGACCGATGTTGGGGTCGGTGACCCACGGCAGGCTCAGGGCGGCGCCCCCGGTGCCGGAAGGGGCTCCATGGACGAACGACGCGATGTCGAAGACGATCACGACGATCACTTCGAGCACCATGACCGCGGTCAGCACCTTCGCGGAGAGGTCGATGCGCCGGTAGGCAAGCGCGGTGGTCACCGCGACGATCGCCAGCGCGTACCAGCCCCACGCGATGTGCGGCCCGTGGAGGTTCTTCTCCACGTAGCTCTGGACTGTGATGGCGAAGAACGGCGGGGCGAAGAACCCGATCATGAAGTAGCCGAACGTCGCCAGGAACGCGCCGCCCAGTCCGGCCGGGCGTCCGAGACCCTGGGTCACGAAGGCGTAGAAGCCTCCCGGGTTCGGAACGGTGCGGCCCATCAGGGTGAAGCCGACACAGAAGACCAGAAGTATGACCGTCGCCACGATGTAGATCGCCGGCCCCGTCTTGCCGCCGAACATCAGCAGCACCGGGATGAAGCCCGCCGCCGTGGTCAGGGGCGCGGAGAACGCGAGCACGCTCATGGCGAGCTCACCGACGCCCATGTTGCCCTGCAGACGCCGCGGCTCATCCACGACTTCAGCCATTTGTCTTTCACCACTCACGGTGGGGACCTGCTCGTGTCTTGCCATGAGTTTCTCTTCCTGGTGGGGCCCACCCGAGCTACCGCGGGGCCGGTGGGGTGTTCGTGTCGCGTCCCCGTGTGATGCCGTCCTGTTCAGGTACGTGATCACCTCGTGGACCTCGCTGCGCCGGCACCCATGCCCGCGCAGACGTTCTGGTGTGTGGTGACGCTGTCGGGGTGGGATACCGGTCCGGTCAGGTCACCAGGTCCGACAGTGGCCGGCCCGTCAGCGCCTGTCGGGCGCGCAGCACGACGGCCTCCTGGAGCGCGTCCATCGCCAGGTCGGACCGCCACGCGACGTGCGGGGTCATCACCAGGTTCGGCACGCCGCGCAGTACGTGGTCCGCCGGAAGCGGCTCGGTCGTGAAGGTGTCCAGGCCCGCGCCTGCCAGGTGGCCGGAGCGCAGCGCGTCCGCCAGCGCGGCCTCGTCGACGAGCCCGCCGCGTGAGACGTTGACGAGGACCGAGCGCGGCCGCATACGGCGGATGACCTCAGTCGACATCAGGTTTCGGGTCTCGGCCGACAACGGCAGGTGCAGCGACACCACGTCGGACTGCTCGAGCAGCTCCTTCAATGGTGCGGCCGGTACCGAGTCGAAGGTCGCGAACGGGTCGTAGGCACGGACGTTCGTGCCGAGGGCCGCGTACCACCGGGCGACCTGGCGGCCGATGCGGCCCATGCCCACGACCGCGACGTCCAGCTGGGAGAACCGTGGCGTGTCCATTCCGACGCTGCCCGCCCAATGGCCGGCCTCGATGGCCGACTGCCCCGCGGGGATGCGCCGCGCCAGCAGCAGCCCCATGGTGAGCGCGTGCGACGCGACCTCCTCGGTCGCGGCACCCGGCACGATCGCGACCGGGACGCCCTTCGTCCGGGCGGCCGGCACATCGATGTTGTCGTAGCCGATGCCGTACCGCACCACGGCGATGCACTTCTTCATCGCGGCGAAGTCCTCAGCCTCCACGGGCGCGTACGGGGTCACCATCACCACGGTCGCCTCGGGGATCGAAGCACGGAACGTCTGCCGGTCCGGTGCCACCACGAACTCCAGTCCGAACTCCTCGGCCAGTGCCCGCTCCCGCTCCAGGCTCGGGTACTGCTGAGGACCGACAAGGAGCAGACCACCGGAATGGGCGGGGGTGCGGGCCGGTATTTCCGTGCTGCTTGCAAGTGACATTTCAACCCTCTCGGATCAGGGCGAAGGTGTTCGGCAGCCGTGATCTCAGGGCGCCTAAACGTGTTCGTGTGGAAAGTGAATGAAAAGTACGGACGGGCCGAATGATCCGTCAACGACTCCGACCGTGCGAGATCGGGGTAGGCCTCGATTGGGAACAGTGTGTTGTCGAAACTGGATTAGTCTCCGCGAGGCTCAAACCGCGAGCGCGGGATCACTCAAGATCACTGGTGCGGTGTTCCGCGACCGGGTCCTTTCGGACTCTAGGTCCTTTCGGACTCTAGCGAACTAACGGTCGTAAGCATAGGCTGAGCGTCGCGCATCGCAACCGGAGGTGTACGACCGTGAACGTTCGACAACTTCAGGCCTTCCTCGCGGTCGCCGAGCACCTGCACTTCGGCCGCGCCGCCGAGCAGCTCTTCATGGCCCAGGCGCCCCTCAGTCGCACCATCCAGGCCTTGGAGGGAGACCTCGGCGCCCGCCTGTTCGATCGGAACACCCGTTCGGTCTCCCTCACGCCGGCCGGCCAGGCCCTCGTCCAGCCCGCTCGCGCCGTACTCGATGCGGTGTCCTGCGCCGAGTCCGCCGTCAGTGCCGCCGTCTCCGGTGAGTCCGGCACGGTCCGCGTCGAGTTCTGCGGTGTGGCGGCGCATCCCCTGGTGGCCGCGCTCTCCCGGGGCATGCGCGCGGATCACCCCGGCATCCGCCTCGATCTGACCTCGCAGGCCGTGTCCAGGCCGACGATCCGCCGCCTGCTGGACGAGGAGGTGGACGTCGGCCTCGGCCGGTTCGACAACCTGCCGCCCGGCCTCGACAGCGAGGTCCTCATCAGCGACTCCCTCGTCGTCGCGGTACCCCGGACCCACCGGCTCGCCGGTACCCAGGTCGTCGGTTTCCAGGACGTGGCCGCCGAGCCGTTCGTCTCCCTGCCCTACGCCACCGGCTCGGTCACCACCGACCGGCTCTGGCGCCTCGGTTACGCCCATGGTGTGGGCGGTGTCAACAACGTCCAGTTCGCCCCCGACACCCCCTCCTGTCTGGCGCTGGTCGGAGCCGAGGTCGGCTGCCACCTCGCCCTGCGGTCCGTCGCGCGGTCGACGACCAACCCCAACGTCGTCTTCGTCCCGCTCACCCAACGCGAATGCGAACTGGTACCCGACGTCCACCTGCGCGCCGCGTGGCGATCCGGGGCGGTCACCCCGCCCGTAGCGGCCGCGCTCGGGCACTTGCGCCGCTGTCTGCAGCAGGATCGGCCGGCGTACGCCGCCTGAACCTCCTCGAAGCCGCACTGATCATTTCAGTTCCGGAAACAATCGCCCGCGGCCTTCGCATCAATTTCTTCTGGTGCTGAACATTTCCGAGAAGTAACGTCACATTGTCGAAATCGTACTCGACTCTCCCCGGAAATCTCGGGGAAACGATGGCCGCGCCGGCCAATGCGGTGCCCCCCGCTGATCGAGTCGTTTTTCTATGCGCGAAATTCCGCGAAGGAGCAACCATGGGCAGTGAAGAATCCGTGCGTGAGATCGACGCACTCGTCGTCGGAACCGGCCTGGGCGGCGTCATGGCGCTGCGCACACTCACCGCCGACGCGGGCCTCGACGCGATCGCGATCGACAAGGCGCCGAAGGTCGGGGGAACTTGGTATTGGAACCGTTACCCCGGCGCCCTTTCCGACACGCAGAGCTTCATGTACCAGCTGCCCTACGACAAGGAACTCTTCCAGCAGACCGACTGGCGCACCCGCTACGTCCCCGGTCCCCAGATCCGCCAGTACGTCGAGGATGCCGTCGACTTCTGGAACCTGCGCTCCCGTATCCACCTCGAAACCACCCTGGCCAGCGCGGCCTATGACGAGGCGAACGCCCACTGGCACGTGGTCACCGACAGGGGTGAGTTCCGTGCCCGCTTCCTGATCACCGCAGCCGGCCTGCTCTCCCAGATCAACATCCCCGACTTTCCCGGCATCGACCGGTTCGAGGGCCGCATCGTTCACACCGCCGACTGGCCCGAGGACTTCGACATCGCCGGCCTGCGCATCGGTGTCATCGGCAACGGCTCCACAGGGATCCAGTTCATGACCGAGGCCGCCAAGACCGTGGCCCATCTGACCTCGTTCCAGCGCACCGCTCAGTACACCGTCCCGGCCGGCAACCGTGAGTGGTCCGAGGCGGAGCTGGAGCAGTTCAAGGCCACGTGTGAGGACCGCTGGGAGGAGTTCCGCACCTCCAAGATCGGCTTCGGCGTCGACGAGACCAAGCGCAGCATCTGGAGCGTCTCGGCGGAGGAGCGCGAGGCCGTCTTCGAGTGGGCCTGGCGCAAGGGCGGCAACTACACCTTCGCCAACGAGACCTTCTGCGACGTCACCAGCGACCGTGCCGCCAACGAGCTCGCCGCCGACTTCATCAAGCGGAAGATCAAGGAGATCGTCAAGGACGAGGAGACGGCGCGCAAGCTCACCCCCACCGAGCTGTTCGCCCGTCGCCCCATCTGCGACTCCGGTTACTTCGCGATGTTCAACCGGCCCAACGTCACCCTCGTCAGCACTCGGGAGAATCCCATCGCGGAGTTCGTGGCGGGCGGCATAGTCACCGAGGACGGCGTCCTGCACGAACTCGACGTCCTGGTCCTGGCGACCGGCTTCGACGCCGTCGAGGGCAGCTACCGGAACATGGACGTCCGCGGCATCGGCGGCCGGACCCTCAAGGAGCACTGGGCTGACGGCCCCCGCACCCACATGGGCATGACCGTGTCCGGCTTCCCGAACCTGTTCATGGTCCTCGGCCCGAACGGCCCGTTCGTCAACAACCCCTCCGCCATCGGCGTTCAGGCCAGGTGGATCGCCCAGGCCGTCAAGACCGTCAAGAACACCCCCGGCGCCTCCATCCGGCTGCGCGAGGAGGCCGAGGAGAACTGGCTCCAGACCTGCCTCGACGAACTCAAGGGCTCCCTGTTCCTGGAGACCGGCTCCTGGATCTTCGGCAACAACATCCCCGGCAAGCGCAAGGCCCGCACCGCCAACTTCTACGTCGGCGGCCTCGACAAGTTCATCGCCCTCTCCGAGGCCGAAGCAGCCCAGGGATACCCCAGCTACGAGGTCCGCATCCCGTCCGTGGTCTGACCCCCCACCCCCGCAAGCTGTTTGGAGAAGCAAGCCATGCCCACGTACAAGACCGTCTCACCGCTGAACGGCGAGGTGCTCGCCGAATACACGATGATGAGCGACGCCGAGATCGCCGAAGCACTCACCCGTGCCACCGACGCCTACCGTGACTGGGCCGACGTCGGCATCGACGACCGGGTCACCGTCCTGGCCCGCATCGCCGAACTGCACCGCGAGCGAAGCGCTGAACTCGCCGAGGCCATGGCGACCGAGATGGGCAAGCCGCTCGCCCAGGCCGAGGGCGAGGTCGCCCTCTCGGCGTCGATCTACGACTACTACGCCCGCGCGGGCGCCCAGCTGCTGGCCGACGAGGTCATCGAGATCAAGGCCGGCGGACGCGCCGTTGTCCGCACGGCTCCCACGGGCCCGGTGCTCGGGATCATGCCGTGGAACTTCCCGCTGTACCAGGTGGCGCGCTTCGTCGCCCCCAACCTGCTGCTCGGGAACACGGTCCTCCTCAAGCACGCCCGCTCCTGCACCCGCACGGCGCTCCTCATCGACGCCGTCGTCGCCGACGCGAACACCCCGAAGGGCGTCTACGAGAACCTCATCGTGTCGTCCTCGCAGATCGGCGACCTCATCGCCGACGACCGTCTGCGGGGCGTCTCGCTGACCGGCTCGGAGGAGGCCGGCCGGATCGTGGCCACCCAGGCCGGCCGGCATCTCAAGAAGTGCGTCCTCGAACTCGGCGGCTCTGACCCGTTCATCGTCCTGCCCGACGCCGACCTCGACCTCGCGCTCGACCTGGCCGCGACGGGCCGGTTCAGCAACGCCGGCCAGTCCTGCACGTCCTCCAAGCGGATGATCGTCCACAGTGACGTCTACGACCGGTTCCTCGAGGGATTCGTCGCCCGCGCACAGCAGTGGAACACCGGAGACCCGCTCGACCCGGGCACCAGTATCGGCCCGATGGCCTCGGAGTCCGGTCGGCGGGAGATCGCCGAGCAGGTCGAGGACGCCGTGTCCAAGGGCGCCGGGCTGCACCTGGGAGGCGTGGTCCCCGACGGCCCCGGTGCCTTCTACCCGGCCACCGTCCTGACGGACGTCACCCCGGACATGCGCGCCTACAGCGAGGAACTCTTCGGTCCCGTCGCAGTCCTCTACAAGGTCGACTCCGTCGAGGAGGCCGTCGCGCTGGCGAACGACTCCCGGTTCGGGCTCGGGTCCGCCGTCTTCACCCGCGACGAGGACCTCGCCGCCGACATCGCCGAACGGCTCGAGGTCGGCATGGTCGGCCTCAACACCCTCATCCGCAGCCAGCCCGACATGCCGTTCGGCGGCGTCAAGGCGTCCGGGATCGGCCGGGAGCTCGGCCGCCTGGGCCTCGACGAGTTCGCCAACAAGAAGACCGTCCGTCTTTCCTGACGGCCTCCGCCCCCCACGCTGCGCCCTGCCCGCGAGCCTCCCCCCGCGGGCAGGGCGCCTCCACGGCGGCACACACCGCCGTACGACCCCCTCCCCGAAGGACATGACGTGAAGCTCGTTTCCTACGACTCCGGCGCCGGCTGGAAGCCGGGCCTTCTCCACGGCGGCCAGGTGTTCAGCCTCAACGAAGTGCTCTGGGCGGCCGGCTCCCGGGCCTCCTGCGACCTGCCGTCCGTCCGCGCCTTCCTCCAGGTGCACGGCGGTCAACTGCCCCAGGTCGCCGCGGCTCTCGGACCGGTCCTCGACGGCGGGGCCGTGAAGCCGGTGGGTGGTCTTGACTCCGTACTGCTCGGGCCACCCGTCACCGACCCCCTCAAGGTCCTGTGCGTAGGCCTGAACTACTCCGACCACGTCGGCGAGACCGGCCGCGCCCTGCCGACCCACCCCGACCTGTTCGCCAAGTTCGCCAGCAGCCTCATCGGCCCCTACGACACCATCGACCGGTCCGACGTGACCGACAACCTCGACTTCGAGGGCGAACTCGCCGTCGTCATCGGCAGAGAGTGCAGCCGCGTCGACGAGAGCGACGCGCTGTCGTACGTGGCCGGTCTGTCGGTCCTCAACGACATCACCGCCCGCGACCTGCAGTACCGTGGCACGCAGTGGCTCGCGGGCAAGGCCGTGGACCGGGCCACGCCGTTCGGGCCGGCGATCGTCACGCTGGACGAGATCGGCGACCCGCAGAGCCTGGACATCGAGACGTTCGTCAACGGCAGCCGGGTCCAGGGCTCCAACACGAAGTACATGATCTTCCCGATCGCTCGGATCATCTCCTACGTCAGCCAGTTCCTCACCCTCAGCCCCGGCGACGTCATCGCCACCGGCACTCCCGAGGGCATCGGCGCGAAGCGGAATCCGCCCCTGTGGCTGCGTTCTGGTGACAAGGTCGAGGTGCGCCTGGAGAAGATCGGGCTCCTGAGCAACCAGGTCGTCTGAACTGTCCCTCTTACGTCTGCGGAGCTGACCTCGGGGTCAGCTCCGCAGACGTTTGCTCCGTCAGGACTCTTGGGTCGCCGTCCCGGGTCTCAGGCGCGCGAAGCGAACAGCTCCGCCAGATGAAGAGTCGACACCCCGGCCAGATCACCGAGCTGGATGCGGCAGGACATGCCGTCCGCCAGGACCACCGCGTCCGAGTGGGCCCGCACCGCAGGTAGGAGGTGCGACTCTGCCACCGCGACGCTGACCTCGTAATGCCCCTTCTCCACGCCGAAGTTGCCCGCCAGGCCGCAGCACCCCGCCACCTTGGTGACGGTCGCCCCGGCCCGCTCCAGCAGACGCTGGTCGGTGTCCCAGCCGATGACCGCGCTGTGGTGACAGTGCGGCTGCGCGACCACCTCCACACCGCTCAGATCGGGCAGCGCCAGGTCGAGGCGCTCGACGAGCTCGGCGAAGCTCAGCACCCCCGACGCCACCGTGGCCGCTTCCTCGGTGTCGCACAGCTCCCGCGCGTCGCTGCGGAGCGAGGCGAGGCAGGACGGTTCCAGCGCCATCACCGGGATCCCGCTGCGGACGTGGTGCGCGAGCGTTCGCACGGTCCGCTCGACGAGGGTCCGCGCCTGTTCGAGCTGGCCGGTCGTGATCCAGGTCAGGCCGCAGCAGGCGTCCTCCCGGATGACGCGGACATCGAGGCCGTGTGACTCCAGGAACCGGATCGCCGCCAGGCCGGACTCCGGGAAGAAGTGGTCGGTGAAGGAGTCAGCCCAGATCAGCACGTCGGCCTGAGCATCCGCCGCCCGAGAGGTGTCCGTCGCCCGCCGCAGGGTGGGGGAGGCGAACCGCGGCAGGGAGCGCCTGCGGTCGACACCGGCGACCCACTTGGCCAGGCCGGCGAGCGGCTTGACGCGCAGCAGCGAGTTGGTCAGCGGAGCCAGCGGCGCGGTGAGGCGGGCCCACTTGGGGAGCTGCCCGAGGAACACGTGCGACCTCGGCCGCCTCATCCCGGCGATATCGTGCCGCTGGTGCAGCACCTCACTCTTGTACGTGGCCATGTCGACGCCGCTGGGGCAGTCGCTCGAACATCCCTTGCAGGCCAGGCACAGTTCGAGTGCCTCGGCCACGGCCAGGTCGTTCAGACCGCCGCGCAGCAACCCGCCGTCGAGCGCTTCCTGAAGCACCCGGGCACGGCCACGGGTCGAGTCCCGCTCGTCCTTGGTGGCGAGATAGGACGGGCACATCACCCCGGCGGTCTTCGGCGCCACGCACTTTCCGACACCCGTGCAACGGTGCACCGCGGCGCCGAGGTCCGCGGCGTCGTGCACCAGACGCAGACCGGGGCGCACTGGTATCCGAGGGCGTACGGGGCGCAGATCGTCGGTGATCGGAACCGGGTCGGCGATGATCCCTGGGTTGAGTAGCCCGTCGGGGTCGCAGACCGCTTTGACCTGCCGGAACAGGGCGAGGGACGTCTCGTCGTACATCAGTGGCAGCAGCTCGCCGCGGACGCGACCGTCACCGTGCTCTCCCGACAGGGTGCCGCCGTAGTCACGCAGCCGTTTCGCACAGGCGGTCATGAAGTCGCGGAACACTCCGGCCGAAGCCGGGTCGCCGGGCCGGAACGGGAAGTCGATGCGGCAGTGGACGCAGCCGTCGCCGAAATGCCCGTACGGAACGCCCTGAAGGCCGTGCTCCAGCAGCAGTTCCTCGAAGTCGCGCAGCCATGCCCCGAGGTGCTCCGGCGGAACGGCGGCGTCCTCCCATCCCCCGTACGCCGGCGTCGGCAGCGACCGGCCCGCGAGCCCGGCGCCGTCCTCACGGATGCGCCAGAGAGCAGCCGCCTCACGCGGGTCGTCGACGAACCTGGTGTCCAGCGCGGCACCGGCGGCGACGAGCCGCTGCACCGCGTCCATCGCGTCCTCGCCTGCCACTTCCGCGAACAGCCAGCCGCTTCCCCGTGGCAGGTCGGGGACGGGTGAACCCTTCGCGCGCACCAGACCGACGATGCGTGAGTCCATGCCCTCGCACGCGACGAGACGCCCCGGTGCCGCGGCGAGGAGCGCCGGCACGGCATCGGCCGCGTCGGCCATCGTCGGGTACCCGAGCACCAGCATCCTGCGATCGACCCGGTCGTCGACGAGCCGGACGGCCGCCTCGAGGACCGTCGCGAGCGACCCCTCGCTGCCGACGAGGAACCGGTCGACACGGCGCCGCTCGGGCAGCAGGTGTTCGAGGCTGTAGCCGCTGATCTGGCGGCCGAAGCGGCCGAACTCGGTCCGCAGATGGGCCAGGTTCGCCTCCCCGACGGCCGCCAGCCGCGCCGCGGTGACGCCGCCGGGCCGACCGTCCTGCTCCAGGGCCAGTTCGCCGTTCCCGTAGAGCACACGCAGCGACTCGACGTTGTCCACCGTCCGCCCGTAGCCCAGCGCTCGTGACCCGCAGGCGTTGTTCCCTATCATCCCGCCGACCGTGCAACGACTGTGCGAAGACGGATCCGGCCCGAACCGCAGTCCGTGCGGCGCCGCCGCGCGCTGCAGGTCCGCATGCACCACGCCGGGTTCCACGCGCGCAGTACGCCCGCCCGGGTCGATGTCGAGGATCCGGTTGAACCGGCGGGTGTCGATGACGATGCCGCTCCCGATCGCGTTGCCGGCGATGCTCGTGCCCGCACCGCGCATCGTGACCGGAACCTGCATCTCACGCGCCACCCCATGAGCGGCGATCACGTCCTCGGCGTTCCGCGCCTTCACGACCACGGACGGGACGACGCGGTACAAGCTCGCGTCGGAGGAGTACAGCGCTCGTGTCACTGGCGAGTCGTCGAACTCGACTCCAGCCACGCGGAGAGCGGCGGCGAGGTCATCGTGCGAGGCCCTCGACGAGTCCTGCCGCGTTTCGTCGGATGCGGACTGCGCAGACTGTGCTGGGATCGGCATACTTCAGGCTAACTAACGTAAGGTAGTTTCGCTACTGTGGAGAAGGTCATTCCTGACGCCCTCGGCCCAGGGGATGACGAAGGGCGACGGGCGAGCCTGACTAACGTAAGGTAGTTTCCGACGTCACGCATCGCTGCGCCGGCCTCGACCGCACGCACGGTCGAGGCCGGCCACTCACGGGTCTCCGACGTCGGTGAAGGAGGAGTCGGTGGGCAAGGAACGGTGGCCCGGCGCTGTCGAGGAGTTCGGCCAGCACCTGGGCAAGCTCGACTGGAGCAGCCAGAGCGCGTCCCGGCGAGCGATCCTCGAGGCGTTCCTCCGGCTGGCCACCGAGAACGGGTTCAACTCGGTCACCATGCGCATGATTGCCAAGGAGATGGCGATCAAGGCCCCGAGCCTGTACAACCACTTCCCGGACGGCCGCGACGAGATCGTCGCCGAGTCCCTCCGCTGGCACTTCTACAAGTTCGGCATCGCCGTACTCGACGAGGTGCGTGGCGTCTCCGACCCCAGGGAGGGCTGGCGTCGGATGGTGCATGTCCACCTGGCCCGGCAGATCCAGCTTCCCGAAAGCAACCTCTGGGACCTGCTGGTCGCGACCGACCAGGTCGTCCACTTTCTCCCATTGGCACTCCGTGAGGAAGTCGACGCCTGGGTCGACCTGTACGAGGCGCTCTACCGTGCCGCGGCTGAAGACATGGGCTTCGGACCTTCGTTCCAGCAGGTCAAGCTGGTCATGACGGTCCTCGAAGGCGCGAATCGCTGGGCCATGTGGGACGGCAAGCCGCGGTCGCTCGCAGCGCTGGTCGAGAAGGCGAACACCGCGACCCTCGCGCTGCTGGAACTCGGAAGGGGCAGATGGTGACGCCGCAGAAGTACCCCTCCGGCCCTCTCGTCCGCCGGAACGAGGAATGGCCCAGCGGTCATGCCTTCGTGGCGCCGGGCGAGGGCCACCGACCAGGAGTCGCCCTCATGGAGTGGGAACTGCGGGGCGAATCATGGACGGACGAGCATCCGCACGACGAGTTCAACTATGTCCTGGAAGGCCACCTGTTCGTCGCGTGTGATGGAGAGACCGTGGAGGCGGTCACGGGCGACGTGGTCCGGGTCCCGGCCGGGAGCGTCGGGCGCTACTGGGCACCGGAACACGCTCGTATGCTCGCCGTCTACGGCCCCAACCCGCAGGGGCTGGAAAGCCGCGTGCACGCCTACACGCGACTGGAGTCGCCGCCGGAGCGCTCCGGCGGAACCCCCTCCTAGCAACTGCACCCGGATCGCCCCCTGTTCGGTGCCACGCCGAGCGTGACGTCGAGGATCTGCTTCCGTCGGCTGGAGGCGGTGAGGTGGTCTGCGATATTCCGTAAGCGCTTACTCCCGGCGATGCGCGGGTCTGTACATTTGTCCGAACCGGGTAGGTGCCGATGCCCGGCCGACTGCTGTCCCAATCGACGGAGAAGCATTCTCATGGACCAGGCCGTGCGTCGGCGCCGTCATGCGTTGTTCCTGCTCTTCCTGCTGGCCGGAATCGCGATGTCGTCGTGGGTGACGCGCACGCCCGCGATCCGGGACCGGCTGGACGTGTCCACCGCACAGATGGGATTGGTGCTGTTCGGGCTGTCACTCGGCTCCATGGTGGGTATCTCCTTATCCGGGCGGCTGGTCTCCGGGTTCGGGACGCGGCGCGTGATCGCCTGGGGGACATGGCTGCTCATAGCCGGGATGGCCGTGATCTCCGTGGGCAGTCTCGCCGCGTCAACAGCGGTGGTGGCCGCGGGCCTGTGCGCTTTCGGCGCCGGTCTGGGCGTCGGTGATGTGGCTGTGAACGTCGACGGCGCGGACGTGGAACGGCTCAGCGGCAGGACCACCCTGCCCGCCCTGCACGGCTTTTTCAGCCTGGGCACGGTGGTCGGAGCCGGTGCGGGCATCGCGGCGACGGCGGCCGGGGTGCCGGTGCAGTGGCACCTCGCGGCGGTCGTTCCGCTGGCCGCGGGACTCTACCTCTGTTCGGTGCGCGCCATCCCGGCGGGCACCGGCCGCGCTCTCCCCGACGAGTCGCCCGGAGCCGACGGTGAACGGCGGCACCCGGCGGTGTGGAAGGACGGGAAACTCCTCCTCATCGGCGCGATCGTGATGGCGATGGCGTTGGCCGAGGGCTCGGCCAACGATTGGTTGCCGCTGCTGATGGTCGACGGGCACGGCATGGACGCCACAGCAGGCTCCCTCGTCTACGCCGGATTCGCCGCCGCCATGACACTGGGCCGCTTTTCCGGCACGTTCTTCCTGAACCGCTTCGGCCGCACCGCCGTAGTCAGGGCCAGTGCCGCGTCCGGGGCACTCGGCCTGCTCCTCGTGATCGTCTCCGACAACGCTGTCCTCGCCGGAGCCGCCGTGCTGTTATGGGGACTGGGTGCCTCGCTCGGCTTCCCCCTCGCGCTCTCGGCCGCCGGGGAATCCGGCCCCGACTCGACGGCCCGGGTCAGCCTGGTCGCCGTCATCGGCTATGTCGCCTTCCTCGTCGGGCCGCCCGGCCTCGGTTTCCTCGGCGACCACATCGGCCTGCGCCCTGCCATGCTCGTCGTCCTCGCCTGCGTCGGCTGCGCCGCCTTCCTCGCCCCCGCGGTCGAGACCCGCCCCCGCGTCGCCGCAGCGGTGTCCGCCCGGGAGACCGACACGCCCGCCACGGCTGACGACGCCTGACCCGGGCCGGTTCACCACGCTCCACCACGTAGGCCCGCACGTCGTCGCGGACCTGGTCGGCGTCCCGCTTGGCCCGCCCGAGCAGGTGCTGCATGCCGTCCGGGGTGCTCTCTCCGGCCCACTCTGCGATGGTCCAGCAGTTCTTGCGCGGTAGGTCCGACAGCCCAGGAGATGCGCGGAAGGCGTGCTACGGGGGCGAGGCCCCACCGCCTCGCGCGGCAGCCGGCGCTCTCCTGACATCCTGTACATCTCGAACTTCCTGTGCCATGAGGTCAGTTGCCCTTCATGGAAGAGTCGTGCTCGGAGTAGTGGTGGAAGCCGCGTCCGGACTTGCGGCCCAGCAGTCCGGCCTCCACCATGCGCTGCAGCAGGGGCGGCGGGGCGTGCAGCGGGTCCTTGAAGTCCGCGTACATCGCGTCGGCGATGGCGGTGAGGGTGTCCAGGCCGATCAGGTCGGCCAGGCTCAGCGGGCCCATCGGGTGGGCGCAGCCGAGGACCATGCCGGTGTCGATGTCCTCCGCGCAGGCGTGCCCGGACTCCAGCATCCGGATCGCGGAGAGCAGGTAGGGCACGAGCAGGGCGTTGACCACGAAGCCGGCCCGGTCCTGGGCGCGGATGACCTTCTTGGCCAGGACCCGGGTGACGAACTCCTCCGCCCGGACCTGTGTCTGAGGGGCTGTCAGCAGGGACGGCACGATCTCCACGAGCTCCAGGACCGGCACCGGGTTGAAGAAGTGCAGGCCGATCACCTGGTGCGGGCGGGCGGTGGCCATGCCCAGTTTCATGATGGGCAGGGAGGAGGTGTTCGACGCGAGCAGCGCGTCCTCCCGGACGACGATCCGGTCGAGCTCGGCGAACAGCGCCGCCTTCACCTTCTCGTCCTCCGTCGCCGCCTCCACCACCAGGTCCCGGTCGGCCAGGTCCGTCAGGTCGGTGGAGACCCGCAGGCGGCCGAGCGCGGTGTCACGGTCCGCGCCGGAGAGTTTGCCGCGTCGTACGCCGCGGTCGAGCGAGGCGGTGATCCGGGCCCGGCCGGCCTCGGCCGCACCCGGGTTCACCTCGTGCACGACGACGTCCAGGCCGGCCCGGGCGCAGACCTCGGCGATGCCCGCACCCATCAGACCGCAGCCGACGACCCCGACCCCGCGGATGTCCGCGCCCGGCCCGGCGCTCACCGGAACGCCGCCTGGCCCGTCAGCGCCTGGCCGATCATCAGGGTGTGCATCTCGACCGTGCCCTCGTAGGTGAGGATCGACTCCAGGTTGTTGGCGTGCCGGATGACCGGGTACTCCAGCGAGATGCCGTTGGCGCCGAGCACCGTGCGCGCGGTACGGCAGATCTCCAGCGCCGCCCGGGTGTTGTTGAGCTTGCCGTAGCTGACCTGCTCGGGCCGCAGCCCGCGGTCGTCCTTGATCCGGCCGAGGTGCAGGGCCAGCAGGGTGCCCTTGTTCAGCTCCAGGGACATGTCGGTCAACTTGGCCTGGGTCAGCTGGAATCCGCTGATCGGGCGGCCGAACTGAACGCGGTCGCCTGCATAGTTCAGCGCCGCCCGGAAGGCGGAGCGTGCGGCGCCCATCGCGCCCCAGGCGATACCGTACCGGGCCTCGCTCAGGCAGGACAGGGGACCGCGCAGCCCCCGCACGTCCGGCAGGACGGCCGTCGCCGGCAGCCGCACGGAGTCCAGGACCAGCTCGCTGGTCACCGACGCCCGCAGCGACATCTTGTGCTTGATCGCCGGCGCCGAGAAGCCGGGGGTGTCGGTGGGGACGACGAAGCCGCGGATGCCGTCCTCCGTGCGGGCCCAGACCACGGCGACGTCGGCGACCGAACCGTTCGTGATCCACATCTTGCGGCCGTCGAGGACCCAGTCGGCGCCGTCCCGGCGGGCGGCGGTGCGCATGCTGCCCGGGTCGGAGCCGGAGTCGGGCTCGGTGAGGCCGAAGCAGCCGATGGCCGTGCCCGCCGCCATCCGCGGCAGCCACTCCTCCTTCTGCTCCTCGGAACCGAAGGCGTGGATCGCGTACATGGCCAGCGAGCCCTGCACCGAGACCAGGGAACGCAGTCCGGAGTCGGTCGCCTCCAGTTCCAGGCAGGCGAGGCCGTAGTCGACCGCGCTCATCCCCGCGCAGCCGTAGCCCTCCAGGTGCATGCCCAGCAGGCCGAGTTCGCCGAGCTCCTTGGTGAGGCCGCGGATGTCCTCGATCTCGCCCTGCTCGAACCACTCGGCGATGAACGGGTCGACGCGCCGGTCGCAGAAGGTGCGCACCGCGTCGCGTACGGCGCGCTCGTCCGGGGTGAGCAGGCTGTCGAGTTCCAGGAGGTCGAGGGGGTCGGCCGGGCGGCCGGCGTGCGGTGCGTGCATCGTCAGTCTCCTTGAGTCTTCGCCGGCGTCAGGCCGTCGGGCTGATGATGAAGTTGCTGAAGCCGCCGTTGCGTTCGGCGATGCCACCGATGGCGTCGTTGACCTGTTCCAGCGGGAACACCTGGTGCTCCAGCGGGCTCAGGTCCAGCAGGCCGGCCCCCGCCATGTCGGCCATGACCTGCCCCTCGGCGGAGGTGAACCAGGCCGAGCCGATCAGCCGCAGCTGCTGGTCCATCATCCGGTGGATGTCGATCGGCAGATCACCGGCGACGGCGCCGATGTTGACGGCGATGCCGCCGCGCGCCATCGCCCGCATGCCGGCCCGGAAGGTCTCGTGCGGGGCGCCCGGGCCGAGGGCGTCGATGTAGATGTCGACGCCGTAGCCGTCGGTCTGCTCGTGGATCCACTCGTCGACCGGGCCGTCGTCGAGGGAGTGCAGGTTCAGACGGCCGCTCGCCAGCTTGCCGACCTGGTCCAGGAGCCCCTTGTCGCGGCCGGTGCCGTACACGTGGGTGAGGCCCATGGCGGGTGCGAGGAGCGCGGCGGCGATGCCCAGGGTGCCGCTGATGCCGTTGATCAGGATCGTCTTGCCCGGCCCGGCCTCGGCCTTGCGCAGCGCCGAGTACATGGTGCCGATGTAGCCGAAGCGGGCGGCGGCCTCGAAGGAGAGCGAGTCCGGCAGCTTCACCAGGCTGTACGCCGGGGCCACCATGTACTCGGCGAGGCCGCCCTGGTAGCGGTCGAGCAGGTCGATCGCGGTCGGCGAGAAGCCGAAATAGCCGGCGAAGGCGTAGCTGGCGCAGTTGATCGAGTCGCCGCCCCGGCACGAGCGACAGGAGCCGCAGGAGCGGCCCGGGTTGACGTACACGCGGTCGCCCGGCTTGAAGGCCTGGACGCCTTCGCCGACGGCCTCGACCACGCCTGCCGGGTCCAGGCCGAAGATCGCCGGGAGGGTCGGCAGGGGGCTGTGCGGGAACCAGGTCGTCCACATGTTCAGGATGTTGGCGAGGTTCGGAACGATGTTGACGGCGTGGACGGCCACGCGGACGTCACCGGGGCCGGGCTCGGGAACGGGGAGTTCCTCGATCCTCATCGGCTCGCCGACGGCGTGCATCCGCGCGGCTCGCATGGTCGCACTCATGGCGTCTCCTCGGGGTGAGGGTAGGGATGGCGGAGACGGCACCAACGGCGGTGCGGCCTCTGGGGGTTGTGGAGCAATGAGAGGGGTCGAGCGGTCTTCCTGACGGGTAGTCAGCCGTTGAGCAGCGTCGTCAGTCGCGCGCGCTGCAGTTTTCCGGTGGCCCCGCGCGGCAGTGCGGGTACGACGCACAGCCGCCGGGGCCACTTGTGCCGGGCGAGCCGGCCGTCGAGGTGACCGCGGACGTCGTCCAGGGTCGGGGTGCCGGTGTCGGTGACGAGGAAGGCGGTCACGACCTCGCCCCAGACCGGGTCCGGCGCCCCCGACACCGCGACCTCGACGACACCGGGGAAGTCGGCGAGCGCGTTCTCGACCTCGGCGGGGTCGACGTTCTCGCCGCCGGTGATGATGGTCTCCTTGAGCCGGCCGACGACCGTGAGGCGGCCCTCGTCGTCGAACCGTCCACGGTCACCGCTGTGGAACCAGCCCTCCGCGTCGGTCACCGGCACCGGCCCGGCGGCGGTCCAGTACAGGGACGCGACCGACGGCCCGCGCACCCAGATCTCGCCGGGTGTGCCGACCGGCGCGGGAGCCCCGGTCGCGTCCACCACCGTCAGCTCGACCTCCGGGACGGGGGAGCCCGTGGAGGTCGCCGGCTCGTCGGGCCCGGAGTACGTGACGCCCGCGCTGGTCTCGGTCAGACCGTAGGAGTTGACCACGCCGATCCCGCGGGCCCGGAACTGCTCGCGGGTGGCGGTCTGGGCCGGTGAGCCACCCGACAGGATCCACCGCAGGGTGTCCAGCTCGCCGCCGGTGAAGCGGGGGTGGCGGGCCAGCAGGGCGGACATGGCGGGGACGGCGAAGGCGCAGGTGACCCGGTGGTCGCGGACCAGGTCGACGAACAGGTCCGGGTCGAAGCGCGGCGCCAGCACGACCGTCCCGCGCCGCGCCCAGGTGCACTGCGGCAGCCCGCCGAGGACGGCGACATGCGCCAGCGGGGTGGAGACCAGCGCGGTGTCGTCCTCGCCGAAGGGCAGCAGAGCCAGCGCGCCCGCCATGCTCCGGTACAGGTTGTCGTGGGTGAGTGCGACGCCCTTGGGGCGGCCGGAGGTTCCGGACGTGAACGCGATGACCGCGACGTCCGAGCCGGCCGGGGGATCGGAGAGCGGCGCCTCGGGCCCCTCGTCCTCGGGATGCAGGTCCTCCCACGTCAGCCGCAGGCCCGTGCCCGCCGGGAAGCCCTCGCCCGCGACCACGGCCGTCGGGGCGGTCTCCTCGCACACGAGGGCGAGCTCGCCGCCCGTCACCTGCGGGTGCAGCGGGACGAGGACGGCGCCCATCCGCGTCACCGCGAACAGCGTGATCAGTGCCTCGGGCCGGGCCGCGCCCTGCATCACCACCCGGTCGCCCGGGCGCACCCCGTACTTGTCGAGCCGGGCGACCGTGCGCCGGACCGCCCGGTCCAGCTCGGCGTAGGTCCAGGAGCGGTCCTCGAAGACGAGGGCGGGCCGGGAGCCCGCCTCGGCCGCACTGGTCACGAGGTGGGCGCCGAACCAGGAGGTCGTGGTCATGACGGCACCTCCGCGGCCCGTCTCGCGCGGGCGAGCCCGCCCAGCGTCGTGCCCGTCAGCTCGTCGGCCAGGACCGGCGTCGGCCGATCGAGGAGCCGACGGGCCGCGAGATGCTCCGCGGGCCAGTCCAGCGTCTCGACGGCCACCAGTCTGCCCTCGCGGAAGGCGTACGCGGCGAGTCGTCCCGGGGTGTCGCCCGCCACCAGCCGGACCTCGTCGGAGGGCGCGCGCAGCCCGGCGATCTGCAGCTTGACGGCACCCTGGTCGCTCCAGAACCACGGCAGGTTCTCGTACCGGGAGGGCTGTCCGGCGAGGCGGCGGCCGACGAGCGCGCCCTGGTCGGTGGCGTTCTGCACGGACTCCAGCCGGACCGGGCCGACCGCGTGCGGGTGGGGGTGGCGGGCGCAGTCGCCTACGGCGGAGACCCGCGGGTCGGTGACCGAGCGGAGCTGCTCGTCGACCAGCACACCGTCGTCCACGGCCAGGCCGGCGTCCCGCGCCAGCTCGTCCCTGGGGACGGCTCCGATGCCGTACACGACGAGGTCGGCGGGGAGAATCCCGGCCGAGGTCACGACCTGCCGGACCCGGTCCGTACCCTCGACGGCGTGCACGGCCGTCCCGGTCAGGACGCGGACGCCGGACTCCTCGTGCCGCTGCCGCAGGTGTTCCTGGAGCTGCGGGGAGACGGCCCGGCTCAGCAGCCGGTCGGCCAGCTCGACGACGGTCACCCGTGCGCCGCGGGTTCGGGCGACCTGGGCGAGTTCGAGCCCGATGAAGCCGCCGCCGACGACGACCACGTCACGGGCCGTCGCCAGAGCCCGGCCGACGGCCAGGGCGTCGTCGAGCGAGCGCAGGGCGTGGACGCCGGCCAGGTCGGCGCCGGGGACGGGCAGGGGCCGGTTGCGGGCGCCGGTGGCCAGCACCAGGTGGGCGTAGGGCACATGTCCGCCGGCGCGGGTGCGGACCGTGCGGGCGGCGAGGTCCAGGGCGATCACGCCGTCGCCGAGCCGTAGCTCGATGTCCCGCTCGGCGTAGAAGGACTCCGGGACCAGCGAGACCCGCAGCTCGTCCGGCTCGGTGTGGGCCTTCTTGGACAACGGCGGCCGCTGGTACGGCAGATGGGGTTCGGCGGCGAACACGGTGACCGGACCGTCGTAGCCACAGGCGCGCAGGGTCGAGGCGACGCTGAAACCGGCCTGCCCGCCGCCGACCACGACCACACCGGCGGTGTGCGTCGTACCTGTGCTCATACCTGCTCCTCGGGCACGTGGACCACCAGGCCGTCGAGGGCGTCGGAGAGCTCGACCTGACAGCTGAGCCGGCTGGTGGGCCGGCGTTCGGCGGCGGTGAAGTCCAGCATCTCGTCCTCGACGTCGTTCGGGCCTCCCACCAGCTCGGACCGGTCGGCGTCGACGTAGACGTGGCAGGTGGCGCAGGAGGCGTTGCCGCCGCACTCGGCGACGATGCCCTGGACGCCGTTGGAGACGGCCGCCTGCATGAGCACGGTCCCCGACGCGGCGGTGACCTTGCGTTCGGTCCCGTCGGGCAACTGGAAGATGACGGTGGGCATGAAGTCCTCCCGATGGGGACGGCTCAGGCTGCTTGCCAGGTGACGTTCAGCGAGGTCGGCCCGCGGAACACCCAGCCGTCCAGGCGGCTCTTTGCGCCGTCGGCGAGGCGGAGTCCCTCGAGGCGGCCGAAGACGAGGGGCCAGGCGATCGCGCTGACCTCGTGGCGCGCGACCCACGCGCCCATGCAGAAGTGCGGTCCGCCGCCGAAGGCGAGGTGCGGACGGTGCGGCCGGTCGAGGTCGAACTCGTCGGCCCGCTCGAACACCGACTCGTCCCGGTTGCCGGAGGCGATGACGAGGGCCACGCGGCTGCCGGCGGGGAGGGTCGTCCCGGCGATCTCGTGATCCTGGGTGAGCTGGCGCGGGTACATGCCGATCGGCGAGACCCAGCGGGCGGTCTCCTCGAACACCCGCTTCCAGCTCGACGGCTCCTTCAGGGCCCGCTCCAGCACCTCGGGACGGTTCAGCAGCGCCCAGGCGCCGACGCCGAAGACGTCACGCGGCTCGTTGACGCCTCCGCCGATGATGACCTTGACGTTGTTCTGGATCTCGGCGAGATCCACCGGCCCGGCCGCGTGGACCATGGAGGAGATCACCGAGCCGTCGGGCTCGCGCCGGGCGGCCTCGGCGGCCCGCGCCACCGCGTCCTCGATGGCCCGGGTGGCCCGCTCGGCGCGCAGCCAGATGCCGGGGTCGTCGGCGTAGTTGCTGTTGCCCGCCATCATCGCCCGCGACCAGTTGGCGACGTCCTCGGCGCTCGCGTCGCGCAGGCCCAGCACCAGGGCCAGGTTGGCGGCGACGAGCGGCTCGGCGAAGTCGGCTATCAGGTCGGCCTCGCCCCGGCCCGCGATCCGGTCGAGCAGCTCGTGCGCCGTGCGCTCGAAGGCGCCCGCCCACAGGTCGCGGACCTGGCGCGGACGGGTCGGCGGCTCCGCGGCGGACCGCAGGCGCCGGTGGTCCGGGTCGTCCTCGCGGAGCATGTTCCGGCCGACCGTACGCAGCAGCAGCGAGCCCTCCTCGCGCGAACTGAACACCTCGGGGAGCTTCTCCGCCAGGACGATGTCCTCGTACCGGGTGAGCAGGTGCCGGCCGACCGAGGGGACCCAGGCGAGCGGGGCGGTGCGGCGCAGCTCGGCGTAGGCGGGGTAGGGGTCGCGGCGCAGCTCGGCCAGGTCGAGATCGACGACCGGAGCGCCGGGCGCCGCCGTCGTCAGGGGGCTCATGAGGTGCCGCCCGCGCCGATCAGGACGAAGAACGCCGTGGCGGGCTCGGTGCCGTTGTTGCGCCAGGCGTGGCGTGTGGCGTTCTGCACGATGATGTCGCCGGGCCCCAGGACCGCGGTCTCGCCGCCGTCGAGGTCGAGGACCAGCTCGCCGGTGAGGACGACGCCGTAGTCGACGGTGGGCGTGGTGTGCATGCCCGGGTTGTCGGGCTCGAAGAGCTCGGCGAGACCGGGGCTGAACTCCAGCTGCTCCGCCGCCGCGGCGGCGGGGTCCCAGCTGGGGTCGGCGTAGACACCGGCCGGCGCGAAGGTGACGGTCAGCGCGACCGTCTCGCCCGGCGCGGGCACGAAGGACTTCAGGGATGCCGTCGGGTCGGCCGACGGGACGGCGGGAGCCGCCGTGTTCCACACGAGGGAGCGGGCGAAGCCGGGGGTGTGCACGGACTGATTGGTGCGCGGCGGCTCGCCGTCACTGACGATCACGGGCTTCCCGCTCGGGCTGACACCGGTGACGACACGACGGACCATGATTCTCTCCCTTGAGAAACCGACCTACTGTTAGATGCTTGACGGTAAAGGTTCTAACTGTTTTTCGACGGTCGTGCTGCGGCGGCTCCGAGCACGAGTCCTGTGGTGGGCCGGTTCCCCGGGCCCGGTCACTCCCCAGGCCCGGTCACTCCGCGGGCGGGGTCTCCTGGTTCACCAGCGTACGCAGCAGATGCACCAGTTCACCGAGCTGGTCGTCACGCAGGATGCCCGTCCAGGCCCGCTCGCGCTTCGTCTGGGCCTCGATGGCCAGCCGCAGCGTCTCGCGGCCCTCCGCGGTGAGCTCGACGACCAGCTGACGGCGGTCGGTCTCGACCCGCTCGCGGGTGACGAGGCCGCGGCTCTCCAGGGTCGCCAGCGCGCTGGAGATACTGGCCCGGGTGGATCCGGAGACCCGGCCGATGTCCTGCTGGCCGAGCGGTCCGTAGACCCAGAGGGCGTTCAGGATCCTAAAGCCCGCCCAGGTCAGGCCCAGCGGCCGGTGGACGTGCTTCTCGAAGTCCTTGGTCAGCCGGGCTTCGAGGCGGGTGAGGTCGGTGACCATCTCGATCGCGTCGAGGTCCCGGGGATCGGTCGTGCCCAGCTCACGATGCTGGTGGCGCAGCAGCTCCGAGAACTCCCGGGTCCGGCTCGTCCCCGAGGTCTCCGGTTCGCGCACGGTGTCCGTCACGTCTCCCACCCTTCCTTCTCCGGCCTCGCCGGTGTCAGCCGCCGACGACCGGATTGACCATAGTGCCCACACCCGTGACCTCGGTCCGCAGGACCTTGCCCTCGGTGAGGTACAGCCGCGGGGTGCGGCGGACGCCGCAGCCGGCCGGGGTGCCGGTGAAGATCAGGTCGCCGGGTTCGAACGTCACCCGCTTCGACAGCCAGGCGATCAGCTCGGGCACGCTGAAGATCAGGTCGGAGGTGCGGCCCCGCTGCACCTCCAGGTCGTCGACCCAGCCGGCCACCTCGATGTCGTCGGGGTCGGCGAACTCGTCGAGCGTCACCAGGTACGGGCCGATCGGGCTGAAGGTGTCGTACGACTTCGGCAGCGTGAACTGGTTGATCGGCTTGCGCCACTGTTCCTTGCGGTCGCTGATGTCCTGACCCGCGGTGACGCCGGCGACGTGGGACCAGGCGTCGGCCTCGGAGATGTTCTTGCCCTCCTTGCCCATGACGACCACGAGCTCCGCCTCGAAGTCGACCTTGTCGTACTGCGGCTCGACCACGATCGCGTCGTACGGGCCGACCACCGACGAGGCGAACTTGGCGAACACCGAGGGTTCGTCCGGCACGGGAAGGTTGGACTCCTCGGCGTGCGCCCGGTAGTTCAGGGCGACACCGATGGCCTTGTACGGCTTGGCGACCCGGCCCAGGTCACCCGGCGCGAACGGCTTCCAGTCCGCGTCGGCGGCCCGCTCGGCGAGAGCGCGCAGCTCGTCGTGGAGGGCGAGGTCGGACAGCACCTCCAGACGCGGCTCGATCGCTCCCTTGCTGGCGTCCGCGATGTCGAGGGCGCGGTCGTCACGGACGACGACGGGGCGCCCGGCGAGGTTGGCGAGCTTCATGCGACTTCTTCCTTCCGGGCGGCGGGCCGGTCGACAGACCGGGGGAGGGGCAGGGCGAGCTCGCCCTCCACCCGGACGCCGAGTGTGTTGATGACGGTGGCGATGGTGAGGTACTGGCCGACGGTGTAGAGGACGTCGATGACCTGCTCGACGCTCAGGTGGGCGGTCATCCGGCCCCACAGTTCGTCGTCCACGCCCTGGCGGTCCAGGAGGGAGTCGGTGGCGGTGAGCAGCACCCGGTCGAGCTCGTCCAGCCCGTCCCAGTCACCGGTCACGGCGGCCAGGATCGTGTCGTCGGCGAGCCCGGCACGGCGGGCGATGCGCACGTGCTGGTCCCACTCGTAGGCGGCCTGCGCCCGGGCCGCGATCCGGAGGATCATCAGCTCCCGGGACGGCAGCGGCAGGGTGTTCTTCCCCAGCACGTGGTTGCCGAAGACGATGAAGCGGCGCAGCGCGTCCTCGTGGTGCGCCAGGGTCGCCCAGATCGTGTAGATCCTGCCGTCCTGATCGCGGTACGGCGCCAGCGACGCCAGCGTCTTCTCGTGCAGCTCGCTCTCGTCGACGGGCTGCAGGCGGGCCTTCTCGGGCACTACTCCCGACATCGTCGGACCTCCTCGGCTCGATGGCGTCAACGTATTCGTATGGCCCTTGACCGTCAAGGGTCTAACAAATACGGTCTTGGACATGACGATCCAGAGCCTTGGGTACGTGGGCATCGGTACGCCCGACCCGACAGCATGGGCGGAGTACGCCCGCACAGTGATAGGCCTCGCGGTCGAGCCGGAGGCCGCACCCGAGCGCGGCTCTGCCGCGGGCGGACGGCCCGTGCGCTACCGCCTGCGGATGGACCAGCACCCGTTCCGCATGTGGCTGACGGAGGCGGAGGCCGGTGGCGTCACGGTCATCGGCTGGGAGGTCCGTGACGGAGCGGCGATCGACGCGATGACGCTGCGGCTCAAGGAGGCCGGCATCGACGTCACTGCGGGCACCGAAGAGGAGTGTGGGGACCGCCAGGTGGCCCGCATGGTGCACTTCGGCGGTCCCCTCGGCATCCGTACCGAGCTGTTCTGCGGCCGACGCCTGGCCCCCAGCCAGTTCGTGTCACCGCTGGGCGTCGACTTCGTGACCGGGGAGCAGGGGCTCGGGCACGTGGTGATGAAGACACCGCACGTGCAGGAGGCCGTGGACTTCTACTGCGACGTCCTGGGCTTCCGGCTCAGTGACACCGCCGACTATCCCTGGGGCACGTTCTACTTCCTCGGCTGCAACCCGCGGCACCACAGCATCGCCTTCATCCGGTCGTACAAGAACGAGGGCACCCACCACATCCTGTGCGAGGTGACCAGTCCGGAGGAGGTCGGCCGCGCGCTCGACCGCACGCGTGAGCACGACGTGAGACTCATGGCGACACTCGGCAAGCACGCGAACGACGGGATGTTCTCGTTCTACATGACCTCGCCGGCCGGATTCGGCATCGAGATCGGCGCGGGCGGCGTGCAGGTCGACGAGAGCACGTGGGTCAGCCGTACGTACACGGCTGACATCTGGGGTCACCACCCGATTTCGTAGCCCGACTTCGCGTTCCTCGACCCCTCTGAAAGAAAGCGGGCCGTTCCCCATGCTTCTCGAGAGCTATCTGCAGGACACCTGGGTGGTGCCAGCTGCCGCCGAATCAAAGGCAGTTGACGTGCACGACGCCGTCACCGGCGAGACGGTCTGCCGCGTCTCCTCCCAAGGCCTCGACCTCGCGGGCGCGTTCGACCACGCGCGCCGCGCAGGCGGCCCCACGCTGCGCGCGCTGAGCTTCCATCGGCGGGCCGACCTCCTGGACGCTGTCGCCACGGCCGTCCGCGCCCGCCGCGAAGAGCTGTACGCCCTCTCCGCCCGCGCCGGAGCCACTCTCAACGACGCCCGCTACGACGTCGACGGCGGCATCCGCGTCCTGCGCGACTACGCGGCCCGCGCCCGCACCGAACTGCCGGACGCGCCCCACCTGGTGGAAGGCCCCGCCGAACGCCTCGCCCGGGGCGACGACTTCCTGGGCGTACACCTCGTCACCCCCTCCCCGGGCCTGATGCTCCAGGTGAACGCCTTCAACTTCCCGGTGTGGGCACCGCTGGAGAAGCTCGCCCAGGCGGTGCTGGCGGGCCTGCCCAGCGTGGTGAAGCCGGCCACCCCGACCGCGTACCTCACCGAGCACCTGGTCCGGATCGTCACCGACGCCGGCGCCCTGCCGCCCGGCGCCCTGCAGATGGTCGCCGGCTCGGTGCGCCCGGCACTCGGCCTGCTCGCCGAGCAGGACGTCCTCTCCTTCACCGGCTCCGCCGCCACGGCGGCGACGCTGCGCACACACCCCGACCTGGTGGCCCGTTCCGTCCGCTTCAATGCCGAGGCCGACTCCGTCAACGCCATCGTGCTGGCCCCGGACGTCACCCCGGGTTCCCCCTTGTTCGAGGCGTTCGTGCGCGAGGTGGTGACCGAGATGACCGTGAAGGCGGGTCAGAAGTGCACCGCGATCCGCCGCGTCCTCGTCCCGCGCGAGCATGAGGACGCAGTGCTCGACGCGATCGCCTCCGAGCTCGCCGGCATCACCATAGGGAACCCCGCCGCAGAAGGCGTGCGGATGGGGCCTGTCGTCAGCCTCGCCCAGCGGGACGACGTACGACAGGCGGCACGGAAGATCGCCCGGTCCGGACGCTTCGTGCACGGCGACCCCGAGAAGGTGCGCTTGATCGACGCCGACCCCGATCGGGGGGCGTTCCTCGACACCCTCCTCGTCTCCGCCGACCCGGACGCCGCCGCACCTCACGAGGTGGAGCCGTTCGGACCGGCCGCGACCGTGCTGGCGTACCGCGACACGGCCCACGCGACCGACCTGGTGGCGCGCGGCCGGGGCAGCCTCGCCGCCTCCGTCGTCGGCGACGACCTCTCCTGGACGACCGCCTTCCTCCAGGACGTGGCCCCCTGGCATGGACGGCTCCACCTGCTGGACTCGACGAACATGGCGCAGACCACCGGCCACGGATCACCACTGCCCGCCCTGAGACACGGCGGACCCGGTCGCGCCGGCGCAGGATCGGAGATGGCGGGCACCCGCGGCGTCGTCGATCTGATGCAGCGAACGGCACTCCAGGCCTCGCCACGGCTGCTCGACACGCTGTACGCCGCACCGCCCTCTCCGGCGGTCGAATCCCTGTGATCGTCGCGATCGGCTCCCGCAGGCGTCGCTCTTCGAGAGCCTGCGGCGCTCTGCTCATTTTGTGCGACGCGCTACGCCTGACCGCAGCCGCCGGGGAATCGAGCTGGGCGAGGCTGGTTTGCGTGTATCTCGCACCGACGCTGCGGGCGCGCACACACGACGGCCCACGGGTGACTCCGACCGGCCAAACGCCGGTCCGCTTCGGGCCGTGCCATCGCGCAGGCTGGATGGGGGGAAGCGGCTCCCCGGCATGCCGACACACAGTTCAACGCCCTGCCAGAGCTGGTTTCGATCCGGAAAGGTCTGCACGTGACCGACGTACTTGACGCTGACGTGGTGATCGTGGGCCTTGGCCCTGTCGGTGCCACGGCCGCGAACCTCGCTCACGACCTTGGTCTCAGGGTCGAGGCATTCGATCGAGCCGCACACATCGAAACCCGGCCCCGTGCCATTGGATTCGATCACGAAGCCATGCGTGTCTTCGCCGGCTTCGGACTGGCCGACGCGATAGCGGATCACATCATGCCCTACCGGCCGTCCGAGTATCACAACGGCAGCGGGCAGGTCATCAAGCGCATCGGCACCGCACCACCACCTCACCCCCTCGGATGGGCACCCAACTACGTCTTCCTCCAGCCGCAACTGGAAGGCGCGCTGCGTCAGCGCCTCGATCGGTCGGACAACGTCGAGCTGCACCTCGGCACTGAGGTGACGGACGTGCAACTCGGCGACGACAGCGCCACCGTGGAGGTGGTCGACGCAACTGGGCGCCGGCGCACGCTGCGCGCGCGGTACGTGCTGGCCTGCGACGGCGGCAGCAGTCCGTTGCGAAGGCGGTTCGGCCTGAGCATGGACGACCTGGAGTTTGACCAGCCGTGGCTGGTCGTGGACCTGTTGCTGCGCCCCGGCGCGGGAGCACGGCTGCCACGGACGAACGTCCAGTACTGCGAGACAGCGCGTCCGAGCACGTTCATCGTGGGCCCGGGGAACCACCGCCGGTGGGAATTCATGATCAACCCTGATGAACGTCCCGAGGACGTGTCCCACCCGGACTTCATCCACGCTCTCCTGTCGCGATGGCTGGCTCCCGGGGACTATGACCTGTGGCGAGCGGCCACCTACCGCTTCCATGCCCTGGTCCTCGAACAGTGGCGCACACAGGGCCTGTTCTTCCTGGGCGACGCCGCACACATGACACCACCGTTCCTGGCGCAGGGCATGTGCCAAGGGATCCGCGACGCGTCCAACCTGATGTGGAAGCTGGCCCTTCACTTGCGTGGCGAAACCTCCGAACGCCTCTTGGACACGTATCAGCGTGAGCGCGCCCCGCACGTACGACACGTGACGCTCGTCGCCAAGGAGTTCGGCCATGTGATCTGCGAGCGCGACGAGGCCACCGCCGCCAAGCGCGACGCAGACCTGCTGGCAGAACTGAAGGCCACGCCGGAAGGAACCATCCGCCAGTCCCTGATCCCCGGACTGCTGGCGGGCTTCCTCGCACCGGAACGTTTCCCCGCGCGCGGCGACATCCTCCCGCAACCGACGGTGACCGACAGCCGGGGCAGGACAGGGTTGCTCGACGAGTACACCGGGAGCACCTTCAGGCTGGTGATCCGGCACGGCACGGACGCGGCCGCAGCCGAGTCGGCCGTGTGCGCGCACCGGGCAGGAGGTGGATTTCCGATTCGCGTCGTCCGTCTGGTCGCCGAGACGCCGGCCGGCCAGGACGAATACCGCGAGGAAGGACACCTCCTGGACGCGTGGATGCGTCGACACGCGTGCGAAACGGTGCTCGCTCGTCCTGACCACTACGTATTCGGTGGCGTTCATTCAACGAGCGACACCGGCCTCCTGCTCGCAGCTGCTCGTGAGCAGCTGCACGGCACCGGTCGGTCACTGTTGTCCTGACATCGGTCGATTGCGCGGTTCGCCATCCGTGCCGGACCCACAGAGCGAGGTCGGCATCTTCCCTGACCGTGTTGCCGTGATCCGGCAGGTCGGCGCGATGCCGGCCGAGCAGAACGACGCCTGCCGAGGCGCGCCGCTGGATGGGATTCGCCCCGTCGGCCAAGGCAGAGTGGCCATCGATACACCACCTCGGCGGACGTGACCGTGATCTCGATCAAGGCATACGGAACTGATACCCCCTGGCGCATATCCCATGGTCGGTTCTTGAGGCGACTCCAGGACGGTTCCGGGCTGGCGATCGGATGTCAGGTAGACCGAGGCAGGAGGCCAAGGAGCTTGCCCAACCCGTCAATGGTGAGATGCGGGCTCTGCTCCGGCGGCAGCGAGGTGTAGCGGTCCGCCGGGTGGATGCCGGTGGTCACCGCGATGGCGAGGGCGTCGGCGTTACGGGCCATCGCCATCTCCAGTTCCGGGTCGTCTCCGACGACGGCGAGTTCCTGCGGGGCGGTGCCCAGCCGTTGTGCGGCGCAGTGCAGCCCGATCAGCGATGGTTTGCCCACGACCCGTTCGGTGACGCCCGTGATGCTGCTGAGCATGGCGCAGATGGCCCGGGAGGTGCTCAGAGCCCTGCCGTCGGCGGTGGCGAAGAACACCGACTGTGAGCAGCTGTACAGGGTGGCGCCGCCGAAGACGGCATGGCAGGCCGCTTCAAGGTCGTCCATGGTGAACTCGCGATACCAACCGGCCAGTACGGCGTCGGCTTCCGGCTTCCCCTTTGGCTCGACGATCTCGATGCCGGCCTGGCGCAGCGGCTCCTTGAGGCCTTCGCCGCCCAGTACCAGGACGCTTCGGTGGCCCTTGGCCAGGAAGTGGTCGACGGCGCTGGTGGCGGGGGTGAGCATGGCGTCGTCGGACAGGTCGAAGCCGATCCCGCGCAGTGTCTGTGCGTATGCCTCGGGTGTACGGGTGGTTCCGTTGGTGAAGGTGAGCCAGGGAAGGCCGCGTGCGGTGAGCGCGGCGGTGAGCTCCAGGGCTCCGGGGAGGGGCGTGAGCCCGTGGTTGCGCCGGTCGCCCAGCACGAGGGTGCCGTCGAGATCGAACACGATGCCGCGGACGCTTTGCAGACGATCGGTCAGGGAGACGGCGCCTTCGTCAGTCGGCTCGGCGGTCACGGTGCAGCTCCAGTCGGAAGTCGGGGCGTTCCAGGATCAGTTCGGGTGTCGCCGGGCGCGTCCGCATGCCGTTGAGCAGGTCGAGCACGGGCTTCAGCCGGGGGTTGTAGTGCTGCCGGGCGGGGCCGGCGGCCACCATGGCGTCCACCTGCTCGGCGGGCATCGTGGCCCGCAGGAGCAGTTCCTCGTCGCTGATGCCGCGGGGAAACCGGCCGCGTAGCTCGGCGACGGTGGGCGGTGGAGGTTCCTCGGCGAGTTCCCTGGCGCGCGGCCGGGCCAGGATGCGGTCGGTGACGTCCGGGTCTACGGGGCCAGTCGGCCTGCCGAAGTTGCCGAGCACGTATCGGATCACCGGGTCGGAGACGTTCTCGTAGCGTTCGGCGCCGATCACGTTGTACAGCGCCTGGGTGCAGACCATCTGCGGGAAGGGGGTGACCATGATGGGGTGGCCCAGTTCGGCGCGGACCCGGGTCACCTCCTCGATGACCGCGTCGAAGCGGTCGCTGAAGCCCAGTTCGTCGAGCTGGCGGCGCAGGGTGGTCATCACGCCACCCGCCACCTGGTGGCGCATGAACGCGGCGTCGAAGTCCCGGGGACCGCCCACGGGCAGCCCCTCAGCCGCGGCCATGTGGTGGAAGTAGTCCGCCGCCACGCCGAGCAGCCGGTCGTCGACGTCCACGGTGTGGCCGAGCTCGCGCAGGTTGGCTACCACCTGCTGGGCGTTGGGCAGAGAGGTGCCGCCCGCCAGGGCTCCGCAGGCCACCTGGAGCGCCTGCACCCCCAGGTCGGCGGCCTTGAGGTAGGTCAGGCCGGGCAGTCCGACGGTGCAGTGGGAGTGCAGCTCCAACGGTTTGCCGGCGAGGTTGCGGATGACGGCCGGGATCAGCGTGGTGGCGCGTTCTGTTGTCAGTAGTCCGCCGGGGTCCTTGATGTAGACGCGGTCGATGTCCGGGCAGGCCGCCATCTGGGAGGCCAGCGAGCCGTAGTGGGCGTCGTCGTGCACGTCGCTGACGGTGTAGGTCAACGCTCCGACGATCTCCGTGGCACCGGCCGCCCGGATCATCCGCGCGGACTCGCGCACGGCGTCCATGTCGTGCATGGGGTCGAGCACGACGTACCGGGTGACGCCGTTGACCACCAGCCGGTCGTATACCAGCTGCATGAACTCGGGGTGGGCGACCTCCCAGGAGATGAAGCGCAGCCCCGTGCCGATGAACTGCAGGGGGGTGTTGGGCATGGCACGGTGGGTGAGCCGGATGCGTTCCCAGGGGTCCTCGCGGTGGGTGCGCACCGCCATGCCCATGTGGGTGCTGGAGGTGTAGTCGAGGGCCCGGAAGCCCACGCGGTCCAGAATGGGGGCGATCTGGAGGATCTTGCCGGTGTCCAGTCCGGTGGCGCTCCACAGACTCTGGTTGCCGTCGCGCAGCGACACGTCGACGAGCTGGATGTCAGCCATGACTGCCTCCTCCGGTGGCCGATCCGGCGGTGTCGGTCGATCGGGTCGCCGGGTGGTCGCGAAGGAACCGGGTGAACCAGGCGGTGTCCACCCCGCCTTCGACGAAGTCGGTTTCCTCCAGCACCGCTTGGTGCAGGGCGGTGTTGGTGCTGACCCCGTCGATCGCGCATCGGGCGAGGGCTCGGCGCAACAGGACCAGCGCCTCGTCCCGGTCCCGTCCGTGGACGATCAGCTTCGCCAGCAGGGAGTCGTAGTACGGCGGCACAGTGGCGCCTGCCTGGAGATGGGTGTCGATCCGGATGCCCTCACCGAGCGGCCAGACCGCCTCGGTGACCGTGCCGGGGCTCGGCTGGAAGTCGCGGGCCCAGTCCTCGGCGTTGATCCGGCACTCGATGGCGTGGCCGGAGAAGGAGACGTCCGCCTGACCGAAGGAGAGTGATCGGCCTTCGGCGACGGCCAGTTGCTCGGCGACGAGGTCCAGCCCGGTGATGGCCTCGGTGACCGGGTGCTCGACCTGGATTCGTGCGTTCATCTCCAGGAAGTAGAAGGTGCCCCGGTCCACGTCGACGAGGAACTCGACCGTGCCCAGGCCCCGGTACTCCAGGTGCTTGCCGAGGGCCACCGCGGCGCGGTGCATCTCCTCGCGCAGCGCCGGGTCGAGGACGGGCGCGGGTGCCTCCTCGATGAGTTTCTGGTAGCGGCGCTGCACGGAACAGTCCCGGGTGCCGAGGTGGACCACGTTCTCGCCGTCGGCGAGGAGCTGGACCTCGACGTGACGTCCGGTCGCGACAAAGCGTTCGAGGTAGACCCGGGGGTCACCGAAGGCGGCGCCCGCCTCCGCCATGGCCAGGTCGATGGTGGACGCCAGCTCAGCCGGGTCGTGCACCTGCTTCATTCCCCGGCCACCGCCACCGCCGACCGCCTTGATCAGGAGGGGAAAGCCGATCTCCGCGGCGAGTCGCGCGGAGTCCCCGGCGTTGTCGAGCGGTCCGCCGGGTACCACCGGGAGCCCGGCCGCGATGGCGTGCCGACGGGCTTCCAACTTGTCGCCGACGGCCGCGAGCTGCTCGACGGTGGGGCCGATGAACACGATGCCCGCCTCGGCGCAGGCCTGGGCCAGCCGCTGGTTCTCGGAGAGGAAGCCGTAGCCGGGGTGGATGGCGTCGGCTCCCGCGGTCTTCGCCGCCGCGAGCACGGCGTCCACATCCAGATAACTGGCCGACGGCGCGGGAGGGCCGAGGCGGACCACCCGGTCGGCCAGCCGGGCGGGTACGGAGGCGAGATCGGCGTCGGAGGCGGCGAGCACCGACTCGATGCCGAGCCGCCGGCAGGTACGCAGGATCCGCAGGGCGATCTCGCCCCGGTTGGCGATCAGCACACGTCGCAGGATCACGGCGTCGCCGCCCCTGCGGACGTCGTGTCGATGTGCATCAGCACGGCGCCCTGCTCGACGAAGTCACCGTCGGCGAGAGCGACTTCTGCCACCACGCCGGTCACCCCGGCGTACACGGAGTTCATCAACTTCATCGTCTCGACGATCCCGACCACGGTGGTCTCGGTGATCTCGTCCCCGATCTGGACGAAGGGCGGTGCGCCGGGCTTCGGCGCGCGGTAGAAGGCTCCCGGCAACGGCGTACGTACCTCGGTCAGGCCTTCGCGGGTGGACACCGCCTGCTTGTCCGGTGGGGTCCCGCCCCCGTCCGCTGGCTGCTCCCGCGCTTCACGATCGACCAGCACCGGCTCGGCAGTCGTACGGGCGGACTGTGTCCACTCGCCGTCGGTTGCACGGCGCAGCGACAGTTCGAACCGGCCGGTGCGCAGTTGGAGGCGATCGACGTCCATGTCGTCGATGATCCGCAGGATGTCCTGGACGTCCTCGCCGGTCAGGCTCACGGGGTGCCTCCGCCTTTGCCGGCTCCGCCCAGCAGTGACAGCACGTGGTCGAATGCCCTGGCCTTGGGGGCGGCTGTCGGCGCCTTCTCACGATTCGCCCATACCGTCTCGGGGCGGCTCTGGAGCAGGAAGATGTTGTGGCCGGGCACGAGGTTGCGGGAGATCGCCCACTCGATGTCCTGCGGGGTCCCGTAGTGGGATTCGACCTGTCGGCCGATCCGTACCAGTTCGTGGATCTCCGTGTCGGACAGACAGGGCTCGCTTCGCAGGTACTCCGGTACGTCCTCCTCGACGACTCCGGCCCCGCTGGGGTCCATCCGGTGCTGGCGCAGCTTCGCCGAGACCGTACGGGAGCAGATGTCCCCGGTGACCTTGCCGACGACGTACTTGTCGGGTGTCACGTCGCCACCGACGAGTGCCGATCCCAGGCCCCAGGACCCTTCGAGAGCCACGACGGATCGGTCTCCGGTGAGTGGGCTGCGGGTGAACATGACACCGGCGCAGCGCGGGTCGATCATGCGCTGGACGACGACGGCCATCGCGAGGTCCTGCTCCGGCAGAGCCAGCCGCCGCCGGTAGCTGACCGACTCCACGCTGTAGAGGCTGGCCCAGCAACGCCGGACGTGCTCCACCAGGGAGTCCTCACCACGCACCCACAGGTAGGTGTCCTGGAGCCCGGCGAAGCTGGCATCCTCCGCGTCCTCGCTGGTGGCACTGGAGCGTACGGCGACAGGGGCGGGCTCACCGGGGGTGTCGGACTCGCTGTCCAGGTCCCGGTAGTGGTCCCGGATCGCTGCCGCGACCTCCTCCGGCAGCTCGGCCGCTTCGATGCGCTCCCTGACGGGTGCGGTCGCGTGGGCGATCGCCTCGGTGTCCTCGGCCTCCAGAGCCTCGACGCGGGCGCGGATCTCGCCACCCGGGTCGAGGACGTGGAGGAAGGCCTCGAAGGCGGCGGTGGTCACGACGTATCCGGGCGGTACCGGGGCGCCGGCGAAGGTGAGTTCGCCCAGGCTGGCGCCCTTGCCGCCGACGGTAGGCCGGTCGGTGAGCCGGAGATCTCCGAACCGGCGGACGAGGAGTGAGGTGTCCATCGTGGTGCTCCCTGCGTGGTGGAGGAGTCAGTCGAGAATGGTGACGATGCCGCGGTCGCCGTCCACCCGCAGCCGCTGACCCGTGGTGATCCGCTTGGTGGCGTGTCCCGTGCCGACGACGGCGGGCAGCCCGTACTCGCGGGCCACGATCGCCGCGTGCGACATGGTGCCGCCGATGTCCGAGACAGCGGCCGCGATCTTGCCGAAGACCGGCCCCCAACTGGGCGCGGTCACCGGACAGACCAGCACCTCGCCCTCCCGCACCTGACCGATGTCGTTGGCGCTCATCAGCACCCGGGCGGTGCCCTCGACCACGCCCGGCGAGGCGGCGAACCCACGCACCTCGTGGTCGCCCGCCACCGCCGGTGTCGACCAGGCCTGGATGGTCTCCGCGGTGATGCCCCACAGCATGCGCACCGCCGGGTCGTTGAGCGCCTCGGGGACGGGGCCCAGCGCCGGCGGCGGGGACCAGCCCGCGAGGGTCTCCAGCATCCCCCTCCGCTCGGTGACCATTCTCTGGACCCTGGCCGACCCGACGGGCTTGGTTCCTGCCGCCCAGGCGAGCATCACATCGGTCAGGGCCTGGCCGACCTCGGTGTGGCTCAGCTGGAAGACGTCCTCGGTGTCGGCCAGGACACCCTGGTCGCGCAGCAGCTCACCGAACTCGCGGACCTTCCCGTAGAACTTCGTGGTGAAGTAGTGCTCGCAGTAGAAGTTGTGGTCCTCGATGAAGGGGAACACGGCTCTGGCCAGACCGAGCATCTGGTCGAAGGCCGCCTGCTCGTCCTCGCCGGACAGCAGGGAGCGGTATTCCTGGGCGATGCGTTCGCGCTCCGTCCTGAGCTGTTCCGTGGGGCGGTCGAGCAGCTCGCCGCGCCGTGCCTGGTCGACGTAGCCGGGCAACGCCGCGAACGGCACCGTGAGGTCGTCGTTCCAGCTGCGGTGGTGATGGTAGAAACCGGCGCCGGTCGACATGTTGAACCACGGCTCCCGCGCGTCGTCCATGGCCGTCAGCCACCTCCGGCCGTCGTCCCCGCGGGCTGCGAGGGCGGCCAGTACCTTGTCCGGGTCGCAGCCCTCGACGAACAGATCGTCGACGCCGTACTCGACGGCAAGCTTCGCCAGCTTCTTCAGCTCGTCGTCGGGACGATAGAGGATCACGTCGATCCCCGCGACCATCCGGGCCACGTCCTGGTCGGGGATCTCGGGGAACGACGTCTTGCAGAACTCGAAGAACACCACGTAGGCGCCGTACCCCAGCATGAGGAACTCCGTGTGGTGGTGCCACATCTTGGAGTACAGGTCCATGAGCCGGTGGTAGTTCTCGCGCAGGTAGTGGTTCTGTGCCACGCCCTTCGCCTGGAAGATCACGTCCGCGTCCTCGAACTCGGACAGCCGTGGCACCTCGATCCGCTGCACTTCGTCGATCAGACCGGTGATGCGGGTGACCCAGCCCTGGTAAAGCTCGTCCCAGTTCTCGTAGTAGTGGCCCGCCCGCTCGCTGAACAGCGCGAGCCTGCGCTGGATCTCCTCCGGGTCGGTCACCGGGTTGGCGGTGATGTAGACCCGGCCGTTGACGATGCGGTGCTCGATACCGAGCGTGGTGGGGAAGACGAACATGCGTGCCGTGTTCGCACCCAGGGCGGTGTAGGGCGTCTCCGCCGTGACGGCGTCGAACGCCGGCATCGGCTCGGGGAAGTGCATCGCGTTGTAGAACCAGAACCGCTGGTCGTCCTCGGGCTGGAACCGGGTGTAGTAGGGGTACATCGACGCCCAACTCTCGGCGCCGGCAACGTCGGTGAGTTCTGAGGGAAGCGGGAAGGAGGAGGCGGGTCTGGCATCGTTCACGGTGCTCTCCAAGGATGCGGCTCAGATGGCGGTGGTGGCGGCAGCGGTCAGGGGGTAGTCGCGCTGGGTACGGGCGTACCGGGCGAGGGCGTCGAGTGCGCGGGGGTCGGCCACCGTGCTGCGGTCGGCCGCCTGCTCGACGGGTGTGCCGAGCAGGATCCTGCGCGCCGGCACCTCGAGCTTCTTGCCGGTCAGGGTGGTCGGGACGGCCGGGACCTGGATGATCCTGTCCGGTACGTGCCGGGGGCTGTACTCCTGGCGGAGCCGGGTGCGGATCGCGTCCTCGAGACCGGGGTCGAGGGCCACGCCCTCATCGAGGGCGACGAACAGCGGCATGAAGAACTTCTCGTCCGGCAGGTCGAGACTGACGACCAAGGCCGCGGAGACCTGGTCCAGGGCTTCGACCACGCGGTAGATCTCCGCGGTGCCGATACGCACACCCTGCCGGTTGAGCGTGGCGTCGGACCGGCCCAGCACGAAGCAGCCACCGCGCGTGTTGACCTTGAAGAAGTCTCCGTGCCGCCAGACACCGGGGAAGTCCTCGAAGTACGAGCGGCGGTACCGCTCGTCCCCGTCCGGACCCCAGAACGTCACCGGCATGGACGGCATGGGCTCGGTGATGACCAACTCGCCGACCCCGTCGACGATTTCGTGTCCGCTCTCGTCGTACGCGTACGCCGCGACACCGAGGGACCGTGCCTGCATCTCACCGGCGTACACGGGGAGAGTGGGCACCCCGCCGACGAAGCCGGTGCAGCAGTCGGTGCCGCCGCTGCCCGTGGTGACCCACAGATCTTCCTTGACGTTGCGGTAGAACCAGGCGGTGCACTGCGGCGACACCGGTGAACCGGCCGGCATGACCGTGCGAAGGGCCGACAGGTCGTAGCGCTCGCCGGGCACGATGCCGGACTTGCTCATGAGGTCGACATAGGCCGGACTGGCGCCGAAGAAGGTGGTCCTGGCGTCCTGCGCGATCCGCCACAGCACGTCCGGCTCCGGATGGGCCGGGTTCCCGTCGTACAGCACCGGGCAGGCCCCGACCAGCAGGGAGCTGATCAGGAAGTTCCACATCATCCAGCCGGTGGTGGTGAAGAACAGCGGCCGGTCGCCCTCACGCAGGTCCATGTGGAAGGTCTGCAGCTTCAGTTGCTCCAGCAGGATGCCGCCGTGGCCGTGCACGATCGCTTTGGGCAGCCCTGTCGTACCGGACGAGAAGAGCACCCACAGCGGGTGGTCGAAGGGAACATGCTCGAACGTGAAGTCCTCGGCCGACACAGGCGGGTGGTCGAGAACCTCCTCCCACAGCAGGCCACCGTCGACGACCGGCCGGGTGTCCCCGTCGCCGGGTCCGGGCAGGTGGACGACGTGCTCCAGGCCCGGCAGGGCCTCGGCGATGAGGCGTGCCTCCTCCCGGCGGTCGAAGGTCTTCCCGCCGTAGCGGTAGCCGTCGACGCAGAACAGGACCTTCGGACGCAGCTGGCCGAACCGGTCGACCACACCTCGCGACCCGAAGTCCGGGGAGACGCTCGCCCAGACCGCGCCCACGGCCGTCGTCGCGAGCATCGCGATCGCGGCCTGCGGCACGTTCGGCAGATAGCCGCAGACGCGGTCGCCAGGACGTACCCCGAGCGAGCGCAGCCGGGTCGCCAGGATGCGCACCTGGCCCGCGAGATCCTCCCACGGCAACCCGGCCGGAGCAGCGCCCTCCGAGCAGAACAGCAAGGCGTCGGTCCCGGGGCGTTCGTGGCGCAGAACATGCTCGGCATAGTTCAGCCGGGCTCCGGGGAACCACTGGGCGCCCGGCATGTCCCGGCTGCCGAGCACCTCGGAGTACGGGGTCGCGGACCGGATCTCGAAGTAGTCCCACAGCGCGCCCCAGAAACCCTGTAGGTCGGTGACGGACCAGCGCCACAGTTCGTCGTAATCGTCGAACCGCTGCCCGCGCTCGCGGACCAGCCAGTCCAGGAAGCCCGTCATGTTCGCCTCGGCAAGCCGCTGCGGGCCGGGTGTCCACAGCAGCTCGCCTTCGGCCACTGTCACGGGCTCGTCGGCCGTGCCGGGCCTCGAATCAGGGACCGGTGAGCTCGCTGCTGCCTTGACGGCCATGTCGCCTCCTTGCGTCACGGGACGAACGGTCCACGACAGGCCATAGCCCAGGCAATCATCGCCTGCTAACTTTTCACCCAGTGAAATCGATATGGCATCTCCGCAGGTGAGAGCAGGTCCCATGCGGAACTACCAGGTGAAAACGATCAGCTCCTTGGAACGCGGGCTTCAGGTGCTGCGGGTCCTTCAGGAGATGCGTGCCGCGAGCCTGCACGATCTGCACCAGGCAACCGGCATCCCCAAGGCCACGCTGCTCCGGATCCTTCACACATGCAACCAGCAGGACCTGGTGTGGCAGCGGCTGGCCGACGGGGCGTTCATCGCGAGCCTCAGACCTCAGCGCGCCCCGTACGACGACGCCGAGTGGCTCGGCGAACTGGCGTCGCAGGTCCTGGAAGAGCTGTGCGAACGCGTGATGTGGCCCTCCGTACTGACCGTGCCACGCCTCGATTACATGGAGACGATCGACACGAACAGCCCGAAGGCCTACTTCGACGAGGTCGTACCCGTCGCTCCCATCGGCTTCCGCTCGCACATGCTGCTCGGGGCCTCGGGCCGGGCCTACATCGCCTTCTCTCCCGAGCGGGAGCGGGAAGCTGTCCTGCGCCGCCTCCGCGAGCACGACGCCCCCGGGAACGAGTACGCCCACGACGCTGGATGGCTGCGCCGTCTGCTGGCGACCACTCGGTCACGTGGGTACAGCGTGCGGGCACCGGAGTACGACTTCGACGGCCGCAACTCGATCGCCGTTCCGATCCGTGTGCATGGAGAGGTGCTGGGGTGCGTCAACGTGACCTGGCGCAGGACGGTCATGTCCGCACAGGAAGTGGCACGTCGTCACCTGCATGACCTGCAGGACGCGGTGCGCCGGATCGAGGAAGGGGTCGCGGCAGAGGCCCCACGACGACTGGGCGGCCCCGCCGCGGGCGCGTGAGGCCCGATGGCGCATCCGGCGCCGCAGATCAGTCGACCGCTGCCACCCGCAGCGCCTCGCGATGGGCTCGGGCAGTGGTCATCAGCGCGTCGAGGGCGTCCCGCGTACGGACGAGGTCGGCGATGTGCCGGGTCAACCGGTCGTGCTCCTGCTCCATGCGCTCCAGCGCGGCGTCGGAGTTGCTCTCACTGGGTGTGTCGACGCATGGCAGCAGTTCCGTGATCGTACGGCTGGACAGCCCGGCGGCGAACAACCGTTGGACGAATTCGACCCGCTCCACGTCGATGTCCGTGTAGTGCCGCTGCCCGCTGGCACTACGGGTGCTGGTGAGCAGACCCTGCTCCTCGTAGTAACGCAGGGAGCGCACGCTGACGCCGGAACGTGACGCCAGCTCGCCGATCCGCATGTCGCCCCCACCTTGTGACCCTCGACACGGGCCTTGCCTCTGACACCAATGTGAGGTTCTAGCGTAACGGTCGTGCCCGAGCCCCGGGCGTCATGGATCAAGAGGAATGGTGAGAGGCGTATGCGAGCGGTTGTCGCCCAGCGCTACGGCGGCCCCGAGGCCCTGGAACTGATGGAGATCGACAAGCCGGAGCCCGGTGCCGGATCGGTGCTGATACGGGTGAAGGCCGCGGGGGTCAACCCGGTCGACCGGCACGTCGTCGCCGGCCACCTCGACTCGATCCTGGAGGTGAGTCTTCCGTTGGTGCCGGGCTTCGACGTCGCGGGCGTGATCGAGGCCGTCGGCCCGGGCGTCACGGAGTTCTCCGCCGGTGACGAGGTTTTCGGCTACGTCCGGACGGAGCAGGTGCAGCACGGTACCTACGCGGAGTTCGTCGCCGCACCCGTGCACACCCTCGCGGGCAGGCCCGCGTCGCTGACCTGGCAGCAGGCGGCCGGCCTTCCGCTCGTCGGGCTCACCGCGTTGCAGTCGCTGTCCCGGGTGGGTGTCCGGTCGGGGGAGACGGTCCTGGTGCACGCGGCGGCCGGCGGTGTCGGTTCCGTGGCCGTGCAGATTGCCGTGGCCAGGGGCGCCCGGGTCATCGGTACGGCCAGCGAAGGCAACCACGAGTTCCTGCGCTCCCTGGGCGCCGAACCCGTCGTCTACGGCGATGGCCTGGCCGAGCGCGTGCGGGAGTTGGCTCCCGAGGGTGTGGACGCTGCCGTGGACTGCGTGGGTGGTGACGCCGTGGTTGTCTCCCAGGAACTGCTGAAGGACCCCTCCCGGGTCGCCTCGATCGTCGATCCCGAGGTGACTCAGCGCGGCGGGCACCAGGTATGGACGCAGCCCGTTCCCTCGGACCTCGCCGCCCTCGCGAGCCTCGCGGACGCCGGCGAGCTCACCGTCCACATCGACCGTGTGCTGCCCTTGGCGGAGGCCGCCGACGCCTTCCGCCTCAGCGAGACCGGACGCGTCCGGGGCAAGATCGTGCTTGAGATCGGCTGACCATGGGGGCGGTGCGACGAAAGGGGTGGTTCGTAAGCGCGGTCTCTTCCGCGCGGGAATCCTGGACCGGCTGACCGTCGGCAGTAACTTCACCGAGACCGGAACCGACTCGTACCGCCTTTCTCACACCTGTGCGCAGCAGGCAGCGACCAACACAGGGTGACCTGAGGTTTCACACTGTGAAGGCCAGCCGGAGGTGCCCGGCGCCGTGCCGCTGCTCCTGCCCGTCGGGCAGCACCAGTACGTACGGCAACGGGCTGTCCACCTCGATGCCCGTGGCGTCGAATGCGACCGACAGCAGGCCCACCGGAGTCGGCGCCGCACCCTCGACCCGTTCCAGCAGGCCGTAGGCGGGGGCCACACGGGCACGGCCGAATCCCGGCTCGCCGGGGGTGACGCCGAGGACGTGGGTGACCAGGTCGCGGGTGGGGGTCGAACTCCAGCCGTGGACCGGTGATCCCCAGTCCCAGCACTCACCGAAGGTGTCGTAGCCGTCGCGGAGGAAGGCGCTCCAGTCACGCATCGCACCGATCAGCTCGGCGGTTCTTCCGGCGACGGCCGCCGCGTCGTGGACCAGGTAGCTGAGGAAGGGCTGGGCCCGGACGACTTCTTCCTCGGCGTCCCAGTCGACGCGCCGGACACCGCGCAGTTCGTCCCCGATCTTCCGGTCGTCGTAGCCGCCGTCGCCACCGATCCAGGACCGGGTGACCAGACGCGTGGGGTCCATGACGCGGTCGATGATCCGCTGGTGGCGGTGTGTGGGAGCGAGACCCGAGACGACGGCGGCGGCGCCGGCCGCCTGGGAGGTCGCGGGCTGAGGTGTGCCTTGCACGATGTGGTCCAGGTAGGTTCCGCGCCGCTCGTCCCAGAACATCTCGAAGCCGTCGCGGACCCGCTCCCACAGGCCGTTCGCCCAGGCCGCGTCGCCGTGGTTGCCGAGCAGGACGCTGATGTCGGCGTATTCGCGCAGGCCCCGCGCCCACAGGGCGGTGACGACGGAACTCGCGCCGGTGGCGAACACGCTCGACCAGTCCACCAGGTTCCACTCGGGTACGTCGCTGAGTACGCCGTCGCCGGTGAAGTGGGGCAGGTACCAGGCCAGAATCCGCCGTGCGGTGGGGGCGAGTTCCGCCAGCAGGTCGCGGTCGGCGGTGTAGCGGTAGAGGTTGTGGACGCCGTGCAGCCAGTGCAGGGACCAGTCCGGGATGGTCGTACCACCGCTCTGCTCGATCTCGCCGACCACACTCATCGGCAGGATGCCGTCCGGGCGCGGTGAGTTGCCCAGTTCCACGTACCGGCGGGCGAGCCGCCAGTCGGTGGAGGTGGTCAGGTGCACCATCTGATGCACCACGCCATCCCCGACCCAGGCGCGCTGCTCGCGGGTCGGACAGTCGGTGAAGGCGTCGTGGGAGTTGAGCTCCACGGTGCGTACCCCGGCCGTGTAGAGGGCGTCCAGTTCGGGATCGCTGCTGCGGAAATACGCGTTCCCGGCGCGGGGGTAGAGGTGTTCCCGCACCTCGATCCCGTTGACGCGGACCGGGCCGTCGCCGCTGATCAGGGCGTGCAGATAGCGGAAGCCATTGACCTCCAGGGCCTCGAATCGGTCCGCGTGGCCACGGGCGGTGTATCGGGCACCGGTGTTCGGGGACGACATCGGCTCCGGCACACCGGGTCTGTGCGGTGACTCCCGGTACATCAGGTCGACCCGTGTGCCCCGAGGCGCGTCCAGGTCAACCGTCAGGAAGCCGCAGACGATCCGCCCCATGTCGACGACCAGGTGCTGGTCTTTGCCCGGGCCGGGAGCCAGTGCCACCGGGAACACGGCCGTGGTGGGAGCCGGACACGACGGATCGCCGAGGTGGGCGCGGACTCGGGCGACCGGATGAGGATGGTCCGCCGCAGCCTCGGCCGACGGGGCCGCCGCGACCATGGTCGGGGTGAGCCGGGCACCGCCGAGCGGTCCGATCGGGCGGGGGAGGAGCGGCCCGTAGGGGTCGGTGGGCGGCCGACTTCGGGCCAGGGCGCCCATGTGGAGGGCGGGGGTGATGTGCGCGGGGCGCCAAGCGGCGTCGGGCGCTCCGGTCTTCCAGTCGTGGGGGAGCATGCGCGCGTCGAGGCATTCGACGGGGAGGCCGTCGATTCCTTCGGCGGCGGCGATGTGCCAGGCGCCGGGGTCCAGCACCTGCCAGGTGTCGTCCGTCACCAGCAGCCGGTCACCGAGATCCGCTTCGAGGACGAGCACCGCGTCCCGGCCGAGGGCCGCGTTCGCGACGGCCGGCTGCCAGAAGGAGTTGGCCTGGCCGTAGTAGGTGACCAGGACGACCAGGGTGTTCTCGCCCTGCCGTGCGAGCGGCGCCAGATCCAGATCGTCGTAGTGCAGCCGCCGGGGCTGCGAACGTACGGGGCCGCGCCCGGCCTCCGCTCCGTTGAGGTGGACGACGTAGCGGGCGTCGGCGGTGATCCGGGCCGGTATGGAGTCCGGCACAGCAGTCAGGGTGAACGACGTGCGGAACAGATACCGGCCGAACGGGGCGCGGGAGACCGGGTGGCCGAAGCCCGCCAGTTCGGGTTGTTGCGCCTTCGGCCCGATCCAGTGCCCCTGCCAGGACGGGTCCCGCAGGACCACGGGGGAGGTGCGCGAGGGAGACGGGACGGCAGCGTGCATGGCGCACCTTTCAGGACAGCCTCGTCAGGACAGGTGAAGCAGGCACAGTAGAGCACACCTCCCAACTAGTTGGTAGGGGACGCGGCAGGCTTTACAGGGAGGAAGGCCGAACGGAGTCCAGACTTATGAATCGATTCACACCTGCCCGTCGGCCTGGCGGAGGGTGTGGGGGTATGCCCAGACCCCCACACCGTCGACGTGTCGACGATTGCCCTCGTGGCGCGGCTTTTGGGGGCCTGCTGCAGGCTCATGTGGCTGGAAAGCGCCTACTTTGGCGCGCTCTATTCGGTGCCTGAACGGTGGCCGCATTGCAGTCTGAGAGGTTAAAACGTTTCACGCAGAGGGCTTGCCTGTGTCCGCTGGGGCAGCTACGTTACGGCCACATCTCGCACCGGCAGGATCGGCTGAGCGCGAGCTGTCGGTGGGGTCGACAGGTCCGCGAGCGGCACGTCCGCCCGTCCGGGTCGCCCACGCTTCGCTATCGCGTTTCGCCGCATCAGGGGACCCCTCATGTTCGAACGTCAAGAAGCCTGAACCCGAACCGGCACCCTCCACGGGTTGCTGTGGAGTCCGGCCGGCAGGCCGGAGCGCCGCCCTGTCCTGCCGCCGGTCCCGCCTTTCGCTTCGGGTGTCTCCCGGCCCTTTCGCTTCGGGTGTCTCCCGGCACCCGCCGGGTGGGCCGCCGTCGGCGGTTTCGATCCGCACCCGTCCGACCCGACCTCGTCAACCTTCCTCTATACGTTTACCAATGCAAAGGATCATCTCATGGTGGGCATGGATCGCCGCTCGTTCGGCAAGGGCATGCTGGGACTCGGCTTCGGGGCCCTCGTGGCAGGATCGGCGGTCGGCTGCACCAGCGCGACCGGCGCCGCCGGCAGCGGTACCGGCGGCACCGCCGGATCGAAGACGCTGAGCCTGGCGCTCGACATGGCCTACGGCTCATTCGACCCGGCCAAGCAGCAGAGCGCCTTCTCCCTCGTCCTGCCCTGGCAGGCATGCTTCGACACGCTGCTCAGATACGAGCCCGACGGCACCGTCTCCCCGAACGCGGCCGAGAGCTACACGTTCAACGACGACAAGACGGAACTGACCCTCGTGATCCGCTCCGGGATGAGGTTCACCGACGGCACGGCAGTCGACGCGGCCGCGGTCAAGGCTTCGCTTGAGCACATGAAGAATGGTGGGGGCTCCGACGCCGGCCGTCTGGCCGACGTCACCGTCACCGTCAAGGACGCCTCGACGGTGGTGCTGACCACACCGAAGCCAAAGGGTCTGCTGCCGACGTTCCTCTGCCTGGCCCCGGGCATCATCTCCAGCCCGAAGTCGCACACCGCCAAGAACCGCGACACCACTCCCGTCGGCTCCGGCCCGTACAAGCTGGACGCGGCGGCCACCACCACGGGCTCCACCTACACCTTCGTGCGCAACGAGGACTACTGGAACAAGGCCGCGTACGCCTACGACAAGATCGTCATGCGGCAGATGACCGACATCACCGCCCGGGTCAACGCCCTCAAGTCCGGTCAGATCAATGCCGCTCCGATCAGCTCGCAGACCACGGCCGAGGTCCAGTCGTCCGGCCTGACCCTGCTGAAGAACGAGGTGAACTGGGCGGGGCTCTTCCTCGGCGACCCGGAGGGCAAGGTCATTCCCGCGCTGAAGCACGTCGAGGTGCGCCGGGCCATCAACATGGTCTTCGACCGCCAGGCCATCCTGAAGGCGCTCTTCCAGGGCCAGGGCAAGGTCACCAACCAGATCTTCCACAACGGCAGCCCGGCCTATCTGGCCGGCATGGTCGACCACTACGCGTACGACGTGGCGAAGGCCCAAGAGCTGATGAAGAAGGCCGGCTACGCGGACGGCTTCAGCTTCGAGCTCCCCGTCATCCCCGGCCTGGAGTTCGCCACGCCGCTGATCACCCAGCAGCTGGGACTGCTGGGCATCAAGGCCAAGCAGGCGAAGATAGCCGCCAACCAGGTCCTCCCCGCGCTGTTCAGCGGCAAGTACCCGATCTTCTTCACCTTCATGGAGTCGCGCACCCCGCTGTGGGACCTCGTCCAGACCGTGGCGCCCGAGGCGGTCTGGAACGTCACCCACACGGCCGACGCCCGGCTGCAGCCGCTGCTGGACAAGGCCCAGGTGCTCGACGGCGCCGCGGCCGCCGAGAACGCACAGGCGGCCAACGAGTTCCTCGTCGAGCAGGCCTGGTTCTGCCCGTGGGTGCTGCCGACCAACTTCTACGCGACGGACAAGACGACGTCCGCGCGGCCGTACCTGGGCAGCGTCGTCCCGTATCTGCGGAGCTTCAAGCCGGCCGCCTGACAGGCGGCCGGCGGAAGAACGAGGAAGTACAGCGAGGAAAGGGAAACCATGCTGAGGTTCGCGGTGCGGCAGCTGCTGTCGGGCATCGTCCTCACGATCGTCGTCACAGCTGTCACCTACGCGCTGGTGTTCAGCGACGGCGCGGGGATCGCCCGGCGCGTGCTGGGCCAGAGCGCCACCCAGGCACAAGTCACAGCCAAGGTCACGGAGCTAGGTCTCGACCAGCCTGTAGCCGCCCAGTACCTCAAATGGCTCGGGGGGCTGGTCCGGGGAGATCTGGGCGCCAGCTACTTCACCGGCGAGCCGGTGACGAACATGCTGGCCACCCGGGTCCCCGTGACGCTGGCGGTCATCGTGCCAGCGCTGTTGTTCACCATGATCCTCAGCGTGCTCGTCGGGGTCACCGCCGCCGTGCGCGGCGGCGGGCTGGACCGCTTCCTTCAGGTGGCAGGCGTCGTCGGGGCCGCGATCCCGAACTTCGTGGTCGCGATCGTGCTGGTTTTCGCCTTCGCGATCGCCCTTCGGGCCTTCCCGGCTACCGGCTACGTCTCGCCGGACGTCGATCCCGTCGGCTGGGCCCGTTCGCTGGCCCTGCCGGTGCTGGCCGTACTGATCGGTTCGGTCGCCGGGGCCGCCCAGCAGTTCCGCGGAGCCGTCATCGACGTCCTGGAACAGGACTTCGTCCGCACGCTCCGGTCCCGGGGCATCAGTGAGCGGGCCGTGATCTTCCGCCATGTGCTGCGCAACGCGGCCGGACCGGGCCTGACGATCCTCTCGCTCCAGACGGTCGCCGTGATGGGCGGCGTCGTGATCATCGAGCGGGTTTTCGCCCTGCCGGGCATGGGGCTGCTCGCCAACGATTCCGCGGTTCAGGGCGACATCCCGGCCGTCATGGGATCGGTGCTGTTCAGCATCGTCGTCGTCCTCATCGTCAACATCGCCGTCGACCTGCTGGTCGGCTGGCTCAATCCGAAGGCGCGCGTGTCATGACGGTCAAACGACTATTGCGCAATCCCCTGGGCCTGGTCGGTTCCGTGGCACTCCTGCTGATCGTGCTGTTCGGCCTCTGCTCCTCCTTCCTCGCCCCGCACGACCCGAACGAGGCACGGCTGGAGCTGACCAACGCTCCCCCCATGACCAGCGGCTTCCTGCTCGGCGGTGACCAGTCCGGACGGGACGTCCTGTCCCGGCTGATGCACGCCACGCTCGGAACCCTGACCGCCTCCTCGGTCATGTTGCTGGTGGCGCTGGTGCTCGGAGTCACCTCCGGCCTGGCCGCCGGCTACTTCGGCGGCCGTCTCGACACCGTGGCCTCCTGGGTGTCCAACACGGTCATGGCACTTCCGGGCCTGGTGCTGCTGATCGCGCTGTACTCGGTGATCGGGCCGTCGACCCTGACCGCGATGGCGGTGTTCGGTGTGCTGATCGCCCCCTCCTACCACCGGCTGGTCCGCACGCTGGTGCTCGGCGTACGGCGGGAGCTGTACGTGGACGCCGCCAAGGTGGCGGGCCTGACCGACGCACGGATCATCTTCCGGCACGTGCTCCGCGCCGTCCGGGCACCGGTCGTCGTGCAGAGCTCGTTCGTCCTGAGCGCGGGCATCGCCATCCAGGCCGGACTGGAGTTCCTGGGACTCGGCGACCCGACGGCGCCCTCTTGGGGCGGAATGCTCCAGGACGCGTTCAACAACATCTACGTGGCTCGGCTCAACGTGCTCTGGCCCGCGCTCCTGATCACCGCGACCACCCTGTGCCTGGTGCTCGTCGGCAACGCGCTGCGGGACGTCCTGCAGACCGCGCACACCCAGGCCCGGCCGCTGCACCCCAAAGCGGTCGCGCGGCTGCGTGCCGGCCACCGTCTCTCCGCCGGGAGTACCGAGTCCGAAGCCGCTGTGAGGTCCATAGCCTCCGACTCGGCGTCGACGGACGTGCTGCTGAGCGTGCGGGACATGGTTATCGGATATCCCACCACCGACGCGCGGCTGAAGACCGTCGTCCACGGCGTCAGCCTGGAGCTGCGCCGCGGCGAGGTCCTCGGCCTCGTCGGCGAGTCGGGCTCGGGCAAGTCGCAGACGGCCTTCTCCGTCCTCGGCATCCTGCCGCGCCAGGCGGTCGTCCTCGGTGGTGCCGTCACTTTCGACGGCCTCGACCTGCGCGACGGCAAGGTCCTGCGCGAGGTGCGAGGCAAACGCATCGGCTATGTGCCACAGGAGCCGATGTCGAACCTCGACCCGTCGTTCACCGTCGGCGCGCAGCTCAGCCACGGCCTGCGAGCCGTCAAGGACATCAGCAGGGCCCAGGCACGCCGGGAACTCACGGAACTGCTCGGCCGGGTCGGCATCAAGGACCCGCGACGCACCTTCGACGCCTATCCCCACCAGATCTCCGGCGGTATGGCGCAGCGCGTCCTGATCGCCGGTGCCGTGGCAACGGAACCGGACCTGATCATCGCGGACGAACCCACCACCGCCCTGGACGTCACCGTGCAGGCCGAGGTGCTCGACCTGATACGCGTCCTCCAGCAGGAACGTGGGATGGCAGTCCTCCTGGTGACGCACAACTTCGGTGTCGTCGCCGACATCTGTGACCGCGTCAGTGTGATGAGACAGGGAGCCGTCGTGGAGACCAACGACACCGAGGGCCTGTTCCGCGCGCCGCAGGAGGCGTACACGCGGACGCTGCTCGATTCGATGCTGGACGGCTCCGTCGTCCGCGAGCCCTGGACGAGGTCGGCATGAACGAGCACGGCGTGAACGCGTGCCGGATGGACGAACCCGGCATGAACGACGACGCGCTGCTGAGCGTCTCGGATCTGCGGGTCGCCTATCCGGGGCGGGGATGGCGGTCCCGGCCCGTCGAGGTGTTGAAGGGCGTCTCTCTGAACATCCGGCCCGGTGAGACCCTCGGTCTGGTGGGCGAGTCCGGCTCCGGTAAGACCACGGTTGGCAGGGCCGTTCTGGGCCTCGCGCCGGTGACCGGCGGGTCGATCAGGCTGGGCGGGGTCGAGTTGACCACACTGCGTACGAAGGAGCGCCGCCGCACCGCTCAGAACGTACAGGTCGTCTTTCAGGACCCCTACTCCTCGCTCAACCCGTCCATGACCATCGAGGAGATCCTGACCGAACCCCTGCTCCGGCAGGGCCGGGAGACGGGCCGTGACCGGGTGCGCCGACTGCTGGACCGGGTCGGGCTGCCCGCCGATGCCGGGCAGCGGCTCGCGAGGGAGTTCTCCGGCGGCCAGCGGCAGCGCATCGCCATCGCCCGGGCGCTGGCCCTCAGGCCCGGACTGATCGTCTGCGACGAACCCACCAGCGCGCTCGACCTGTCCACCCAGACGACGGTGCTGGACCTGTTCCTCGAGATCCAGCAGGACACGGCGTGCGCCTACCTCTTCATCAGCCATGACCTGGCCGTGGTGCGCCGGATGAGCCATCGGGTCGCGGTGCTGCTGCACGGCGAGATCGTCGAGGAGGGAGACGCCGACCAGGTGTGCGATCGGCCACAACACCCGTACACCCAACGCCTGCAGTTGGCCGCACCCGTGGCCGATCCCGTACGTCAACGTGAGCGCCGACTGGCCCGGCAGCCATTCCGACAGTGAGCGGCACGGCCGGGGAGCCCGGACCGGCGTGGAACCCTGCACAGCTGTGATTGATCAGGCCCATATCATGGAGCGACATGGACAGAAACGGCCGCTCCGGCGGCGGATCCGGTGCCGGGCGCGAGCGCATCCTGAAGGCGGCGCTGGACGTGTTCTCCGCGCGCGGTTTCCGTGCCGGGAGCCTCAATGACATTGCCGAGGCAGCAGGCCTGACAAGGGCCGGACTGCTCCACTACTACCCGAACAAGCAGGCCGTCCTGCTGGCTCTGCTGGAGCAGCGGGACGCCGAGCTGCACGTCGTGCAGCCTGACCTCGGCCTGACGTTGCTGGAAATCCTGGAGAACCTGGACGCGTTCACCGCTCAGGTGGTCGGCGACCGGGCGCTTGTCCAGCTCGCGCACATCCTCACGGCGGAAGCCTCGGGTGAGGAACACCCGGCCCGGGAGTGGGTGGCCAGGCGGTACGCGACCCTGCGCGGGGTACTGGCGGATGCGGTACGGCGCTCCATCGAGGCCGGCGAGCTGCGTGCGGACGTGGACCCCGAGGTTTTCGCCGCACTCGTCCTGGCTGTCGGCGAGGGAGCGGAGAATCAGTGGCTGGTGAACCCGGAGACCGTGGATCCAGTGATGGTCACCCGCCAACTGCGGCTGCTGTGCGAAGCAGCCCGACCCTGACCCCGCGCCACCGGCGCCGCGCGCCGGACAAGCCAGGCGAGCCCTGAGGAATGCGCCTGGCTTCAGAAGCCGTACCTCAACCAATCATGGAACGTGCGGGTCGAAGGTTTTCGGCTATGTCCGGACGGAGCAGGTGCAGCACGGTACCTACGCGGAGTTCGTCGCCGCACCCGTGCACACCCTCGCGGGCAGGCCCGCGTCGCTGACCTGGCAGCAGGCGGCCGGCCTTCCGCTCGTCGGGCTCACCGCGTTGCAGTCGCTGTCCCGGGTGGGTGTCCGGTCGGGGGAGACGGTCCTGGTGCACGCGGCGGCCGGCGGTGTCGGTTCCGTGGCCGTGCAGATTGCCGTGGCCAGGGGCGCCCGGGTCATCGGTACGGCCAGCGAAGGCAACCACGAGTTCCTGCGCTCCCTGGGCGCCGAACCCGTCGTCTACGGCGATGGCCTGGCCGAGCGCGTGCGGGAGTTGGCTCCCGAGGGTGTGGACGCTGCCGTGGACTGCGTGGGTGGTGACGCCGTGGTTGTCTCCCAGGAACTGCTGAAGGACCCCTCCCGGGTCGCCTCGATCGTCGATCCCGAGGTGACTCAGCGCGGCGGGCACCAGGTATGGACGCAGCCCGTTCCCTCGGACCTCGCCGCCCTCGCGAGCCTCGCGGACGCCGGCGAGCTCACCGTCCACATCGACCGTGTGCTGTCCTTGGCGGAGGCCGCCGACGCCTTCCGCCTCAGCGAGACCGGAAGGGTCCGCGGCAAGATCGTGCTTGAGATCGGCTGACCAGCGGAGGCTCCCTCCCCGGTCGCACGGAGAAGCCTTCTCGTGGACCGGGCCGTGGTCGGCGAAGTCAGTTGCTGTTGCTGTTGTTCCTGGTGGCCGCGATCGAGATGTCGTCGAGGGCGACGCGCACGCCCGCGATCCGGGACCGGCTGGACCTCTCCATTGCGCAGATGGCGCTGGTGCTGTTCGGGCTGTCGCTCGGTTCGATGCTGGGGATCCGACGACGGTGCGCTTCCAGTGGCGTGCATCAGTTCCCAGCCGTGGTCGTCACGCTCACGCGCCCTCGGGAGTAAGGGGGCCGGTGGCTCCGGCCCCCTTACTCGATGTGCGTTCCTAGTTGTCAGCGAGGGGCGGCGTGGACGGGGTGGCGATCACGACCTTGTTCGGGTATGTGGTCAGCAGCGGGCCGGTCACTGAGGCCGGGGCGTCGGTCTCGACCACCACTCGGTCGCTGGGGCCGTCGTAGTGGACGGTCACGCTGTAGTTGGTGGTGTCACTGCTCGCTCCCGCGATCTGGTTGACGGCCGAGGTCTGGATGTCCTGGATCTGGGCGACGGTGAACTGGGGGCTCTTCGCGGTCGTGGGGGCAGGCCAGTCGGCCGGAACCTGCCCGTACTGGTCGGTCCAGCCGGGCGGCTTCTGAAGGTTGTTGATGTCGCCGGTGTAGTCGGAGGGGAAGATGATGACAGGCCCGATGTTGGGGTCGTCGAAGGCGGTGAGCGCGCAGTTGTAGTCGGCCAGCGCCTGGACCTGCTTCCACTGCAGTTCCGTGGTGACATCGCCGGTACCGTCGGCCGGCGTCGCGATCGTGGCGAGCGAATTGGCCACGCTGGTCTGGTCCGGCCTGCACTTGCCCGACGGCGTGGTGTCGGACTCGATCACTAGCCGGCCGACGTATTGGGTGGCCAGCGGATCGGTGACCGACGCCGGGGCGTTGGTCCTCGCCACCACCCGGTCCTGAGTTCCGTCGTAGGTGATGTCCAGCCGGTAGGTGAGGTCACCGTTCGGCTGCACCTGGGCGGTGACCGCGTCCTCGACGGTGGCGATCTGTTCGACCGTGAACAGCGGGCTCTTCGCAGTCGTGAAGGTGGGCCAGGAAGTGGGGACGTTCCCGTAGGCGTCGGTCCAGTCGGTCGGGACCGACAGGTTGTCGATGTCGCCGGTGTAGTCCGACGGGAAGATGATGACGGGCCCGACGGTGGAGTCCTGGAAGACGTCGAGCGCGCCGTTGTACGAAGCCAGCTCCTGCGCCTGCTCCCAGTGCTCCTCGGTCTCGTTGGCGACAGATTGCACCTCGGCGGAGGACAGCGCTCGGTTGTAGACGCGGAAGTCCCGCATCCGGCCCTTGAAGTACAGATCGTTGGCGTACAGTGACCGGCCGAGGTAGTCCGCGGTCGTCGTTCCGCCGCCGATTGCGCCCGGGGTGATGGTCACGTTGGTCGTGCGTGCCTTCTCGACGCCGTTCTCGTACAGGACGCCCGTGTTGCCCGTCTGGGTGTACGTCACGTGCTTCCACATGCCGCGCGCCAGCTGGTAGGAGGTGTTCGACGGGATGGTGTCCTGCTTGGCGGTGTAGTCGGTCATCGAGATCGACGTCCGGAACGAGTTCCCGGTGGTGAACAGGTAGCCGTTGCCGTTGCTGCCGTTGGTGTTGCCGAAGCCGTAGAAGCCGTACGGCTTGCCCATGGTGGGGTCGATCCAGACGTCGAAGTCGACGGTGATCGAGCTGAGCCCGGCCATGATGTTGTCCGGGACCTTGACGTAGGTGTTTGAGCCGTTGAAACGCAGCCCGTCCGCGCCCTTCCAGTCGGCGGTGCCGTTGACCGTACCGTCGCGGCCGTTGCCGGACGAGTCGTGCGCGACCGTGCCGGAGGTCTCGTCCAGCTTGTAGCGCAGCACCAGGCCGTCAGTGACGTCGGCTTGTGCCGGGGCTGCGGTTATCAGTGCCCCTCCGGCGACCAGCGTCAGGGAGAGAGCGGCGACGAGACCGGCGGACTTCCGTCGTCGCGTCGAGGCCGGGACAGAGGCCGCTGCACGTACAGCCCCGACCGGATTCCATCTTCGCATCGTGTTCCTCTAAAAGTGTGGCGTACTGTCGGATACATGCAGGCGCGCGGTCAGCGGCCCTTCGATGTCTCGAGGACGTACTGGGCGTACTGGATCGCGGTGTAGAGAACGATCGCCACGGCCTCGTTGAAGGCTCCTCGACGCCAAGCTGTGACGGGGTGTTGGTCCCTGGTGCCCCGGGGCAGCATGTTGAGAGCGTTGAAGCGGCTGCTCAGGGTGCCCCAGTTGTTTTCCTGCGCGGCGAATTGCGCGGGGATGAACCAGGCGCCGTTTGTCCCGATCACGGCTTGTATGCTGTCGCGGATAGGACGGAAACGGGCCGCTTCCGCGATGAACTGGGTCATCCTCAGGACTCCGCGCGCCATGTTCGTGTTGTTGTCGGAGTCGTAGAGGTACCAGGCCGCCGAGCTGATGGCTGAGCGATTGATCCCCATGCCCGCGCGCCTCTCGTGGGCCCAGCTTTCGAGGCTGCCGTAGTTCTCGGCGAATTGGGTAGCTATGGTCTTGCCAGCGGGGCGCCAGACGCCGCCCTCCGCCCGCCCGCTCTCGGCGGCCGGGACTGTGCGGTTGCCCATGTAGCGGTAGTTGTTGTTCTTGTCCCACCAGCCGAGGATGTACAGGTCCGATCGGCGTATCTGCAGGCGCACGAAGTTCGAGTTGCCCCACATGTGGACGTCGACCTGAAGATACGAAGTGGTGGCCGACGGATTGGTGTGGTCCACGAGTTGGTTCGAGGCACCCGCTACCGAGTTTGACCCGCCGTCGTGGACCCTTGCGCGGATCGAGTTGATGAAGTGGAAGTAGTCGAGCCCGTCGTCATCCCCGACATGGAACGTGGGGTTGCCGTCTTCGGCGACGGCCGGCTGCACCATCCCCAGGGGACCGATCAGACTGGCGACCAGCGCCAGCACAACGGCGGCCAGGACGGAAGCGACCGTCCTGGGCCTGGTGATGATGCCGGGGACACGGCTCTTGTGCCGGCTCGGTGGCGCGGCCGTCGGTTGACCGCCTGAGGCCGGCTCAGAGACCTCGATGGTGACCGGTTCGTTCATGGTCCTTGCACTCTCCAGGTACGCGACGTGCCGGATTGTGGCTACCCGGCTGCGCGGGACATGAGGGATGGCCAGGTCAGGACGGTGGCACCGGCACTGCATGGGGCCGGTACTGCTGGCGTCTCCGGGCCGGCGGGTCTGTGGCGCTGCCGCATGCCGGGTTCCGGGGTCGCCCGCTGTGACTCTGGCGTGGCACAAGCTTCGGCCCCGGGGTGTGTTCCGGACCATGGGTGTTCTTACGGGTATTACGAAGTGGGTGGTTCCTGCCCGGCCCACCAGGCAGCCAACTGCGCCCGGCTGCCGAACCCGAGCTTGGCCCGGATGTTCTCCACGTGACCGTCTACCGTGCGCGGCGACAGCACCAGCTCGGCGGCGATCTTCCGGTTGCTCAGGCCCTTGGCGACCAGCGCCGCCACTTCCCGCTCCCTGCGGGTCAACGGGGTGGTCGGCGTGGCCGAGGCGACCGCTTGCGCCCCGGTGCCGAGGGCGTAGTCGATCGCCTCGGCCGGCGTCGCCCGGTGGACGCCACCTGCCATCGCCTTCTCGTACGCGGTCCGCCCCAGAGACCGGATGATCTCCTCTTCGCAGCGCGTATGGTGGCCGAACAGGAACGGGGCGGTCACCAGCAGCGAGCTGCCGCTGCGCTCCAGAAGGGCGTGCACCGTGCCGACCAGCCCCGCCGCCCGCTCGTGCATGCCGCGGGAGGCAGCCACACAGGCGAGCAGCTCCAGCACCAGGGCGGTCCAGGTGTAGTCGACAAGCCCTCGTCCCGCCTTCAGCGTGTCCCGGAGTAGCTCGGTGCTCGTCTCCAGGTCATGGCGCAGGAAGGCATGCAGGGCGAGGACCCACAGCGCGTGCGCCAGACCCCACCGGTCGCCGTGCCCCCGCGCGGCATCCATCGCCTGTCGGGCGATGTCCTCGGCTTCCGGATCCCCGAGAACCGTCTGGATCACGGCCAGCTCGAAGAGCCCGACGATGAGCGTGAAGTCGTCCCCCGAGGCCCTTTGCCATCTCAGCGCGTCCCGGATCAGCCGCAGGGCTCGGTCCAACCGTCCCCGGCGGAACTCCACCGCGCCGCGCATACCCTGAACGTGGCCGCGCACCACCGCGTCGTCCAGAGCTTCGCCGAGGGGTTCGGCCTGGTCGAGCCACCGTTCGACCGCCGCCAGGTCTCCCTGGAGCAGGGCCACCCAGGCGGCCACCCACAGCGCGTGGGCACGGGCCGCGGTGGGCTCGGGCACGGCCGCGAGTGCTCGTTCGAGCTGGTGGCGTCCTTCGGTGAGGAACCCTCCGACGCACCAGTGGAAACGCAAGGCGGCTGCGAGCCGCAGTCTGGTCTGCGGATCGCCGGGGCAGTCCAGGACCGCGAGCAGATTGGCATGATCGGCCCGCAGTAGGACGAGGGCTTCCTGCTGCCCTGGGCCGCACCAGCCGTCGGCGAGGGGTTCTGCCAGCGCGAGGAAGAAGTCCCGGTGCCGCCGCAGTACACGCTGTTCCTCACCCGATGCCTCGAGCCGGGCCCTGCCGTACTGGCGGACGGTCTCCAGCATCCGGTACGAGAACCGGTCCTCGCGTTCGCCAGTGAGCACGATGGACTGGACGATCAGCCGGTCGAGCAGGTCCAGCACCTCGTGCCGGGCGATGCCTTCGCCCGAGCACACCTCCTCCGCCGCTTCAAGGGTGAAGCCACCGACGAAGACCGAGAGCCGGGTCCACAGCAGCTGCTCGGCCGACGTGCACAGTTCGAAGCTCCAGTCGAGCGTCGCACGCAGTGTCCGCTGCTGCGGCCGCGCTGTCCGGCTGCTGGCGGTGAGCAGCGCGAAACGGTCCTCCAGGCGGGCCGCCACCTGCTCGGGCGTGAGGACCCGCAGCCTGGCCGCGGCCAGCTCGATCGCCAGCGGCACTCCGTCGAGGTCGGCGCACAGCCGCGCCACCGCATCCCGGTTCCTCTCGTCGATCTCGAATCCGGGCCGGACCGCGACCGCCCGCTCCCGCAGGAGTTCCACGGCCTCGTCCGGCACCGACAGCGGGACCACATTGAAGACGTACTCCCCCGGCGCGCCGAGCACATGGCGGCTGGTCGCGAGGACGCGCAAACCGTCAGCGGTCGACAGGAGCACCTGCGCCACCTGGGCGCAGGCGTCGACCAGATGCTCGCAGTTGTCCAGGACGATCAGGGCCCGGCGGGTAGAAAGGTGCTCCGAGAGCTGGTCCAGGACCGGTTTCGATCCCTGGTCCGGCAGCCGCAGCGCTGCTGCGACGGCGCCGGCCACCGCCGACGGCTGCTGGACCGGGGCGAGATCCACCAGCCACACGCCGTCGGCGAACGCCTTCCGGGACGCGGACGCCACCTCCGTCGCCAGCCGAGTCTTGCCCACACCTCCCATGCCCGTGAGCGTGACCAGCCGCGCCCTGCCCAGCAGACGACGGACCTCGGAATGTTCTTGCTGCCGACCGACGAAACTTGTCAGAGCAACAGGCAGGTTGCCCACGATCCCGGTCACGCCTGCTGCTCCTCCTGCCACGCGACCAGTCTCCGAGTTACCCGCACGTAGAGCACCTCGGCCCTCAGGCGGGCCTTGACCCGGATCTTGGACACGGGCTATGCGGCTGCGGCCAGAGTAGTTGATGTCGTATCCAGTGGCGTCTCGTAGGCGCTCGCGCGACGCGTGCCAGCAGAGCTGATCGCCGTGTGCGGGGGAAGGCATGGGGCCGGACGTACGCCGACAGGACGGCCCGCGGCACGGAGCACCGGGGTTCGAGCCTCCTGTTTGGTTCTGCGTGCGGGCGACCAAGCGTGGACTGGCGCGGCGACACACTCCAACCGCTGATGCCCCCAAAGGGCTGCCCCTCTGGCCGGTTGCACTCACGGCGTCGATCGATTGGCCGAAGGGGCGCCTGGTCTGCGGAGTCGTCGCCCGCACTTGTGCATCTGGATCTCGGCGGCGCAGCTCATTCGCTCAGTGCCGTGTACAAGAAGGTCCCCTCTGCCCCATTGACGATGGCTCCTGGTACACGGCACTCTGTATTCCGTCATACAAAGTTCATCCCTGGGAAGCAGAGGTGTGACGTGGCCGGGTCTGGACTCGATCTTCGGGTGACGCAGGACAAGCTCGTACGGGACAAGGTGGTCGACGCGCTGCGTCAGGCCATCCTGGACGGGGCCCTGCAGCCTGGTCGCAGACTCACCGAGCGCGAGTTGACCGAGCTCACCGGAGTGAGTCGCACGTCCGTGCGGGAGGCGCTGAGGCGTCTCCAGGCCGAAGGGCTGGTCGAAGAGTCGCCCAGCCGAGGACTGCGGGTGACCACTCCGACCGCGGAGGAGATCGAACAGATCTATGAGATCCGCGCCGAACTCGAACCGCTCGCGGTGCGCTTGTTCGTCGAGCGTGCGACCCAGGAGGAGGTCGACGAACTCGCCTCCGTCACCCAAGAGTTGAACCCGGGGGGCGACGCCAACAAGGACGTGCTGGACCGCTTCGACGGGATCTTGCTCGCCGGCTGCCGCAACCCCATGCTGGCGGAACTGCTCGGCGGCCTGTACAGCCGGATCCACGCCCTGCGCCGCGTCTCGGCCGCCACCCCTGGCCGTATGACCGTCACCAAGCAGGAGTACGCCGATCTCATCGAGGCGATCCGGCGCCGTTCCGCCGCCGACGCGGCGGAGGTGGCCCGTCGGCACGTTGCCGCGGCCCGAGCGTCCGCCGAGGTCGCGATGGGCCTGCTCAAGGGGGAAGCCGACTGACGCGGTCGAGGACGGCTGCCCGCGGACGGCTCACGGACCAGGAACCCGAAGACACGGAAGAAGCCGAGGAAGTCGGCAAGAACACCAAGAGCACAAGGAAGTGCGGAAATGAGTACGGACACCATCGCCCCGGCGATACCAGACCTGTCGGACCCGGCGACCTTCGCCTCCGGGGTACCCCATCAGACCTTCGATGCGGTCAGGCAGATGCCCGGGTTGTACTGGCAGCCGGCGAAGGCAGGCACGCTCAACGGCGGTTTCTGGTGCATCACCCGGCACGCCGACATCGTCGAGATCGAACGGAACCCTGAGGTCTTCAGTTCTCAGTGGGGTCCGTTCTTCCCGACCCTGCCCGCGCCGCATCCCGAGTTCAGCCACAACATCATGTACAACGACCCGCCGGTCCACAGCCGGCTGCGCCGAGCCGCTGCCCGTTCGTTCGGACCGCGGGTCATCGCGAACTTCGACACCTGGGTCCGAGAGATCGTCGTGGAGGTGCTGGAGGACATCACCGCCCGCGGCGAGGTCAACTGGGTGGGCGACGTAGCGGCCATCGTCCCGTCCCGCGTCATCGCACGGGTGATCGGCGTGCCGCACCAGGACCGCCAGCGCATCGTGGACTGGACCCTGACGATCTTCGACGCCGCGGAGCAGCCCAACGGCGGCGAGTCGATACTGGCGCTGCTTCCGGACGTCCACGCGTACCTGGAACAACTGCGAACGGACAAACTGCGAGACCCCCAGGACGACTTCGCCACCGTGCTCGCCCAGTGCGCCGAGCGCGGTGAGATCACTGATCCGGAGTACCTGCACTACCTCACCCTGCTCCTCATCGCCGGATTCGAGACGACTCACACGGTCATAGCCCAGTCGATGCGGTTGATCCTGGAGGACCCGCAGATCGCCGATGCCACCGACCGGGTCATCGCCGCCGGCAACCTGGACGGGCTGGTCGACGAGTTCCTGCGGTACGTCACCCCGGCCATGAACATGGCTCGCACGGTGACCCGTGACATCGACTTCCACGGCACGCAGATGCGCAAGGGCGACCTGGTGCAGATGTTCTTCACCGCCGCCAACCGAGACCCGGCCGTCTTCGCCGACCCGCACCGCTTCGAGCCGCTGCGGACCGCGAACGAGCACATGGCGTTCGGCAACGGTCCGCACCACTGCATCGGCAAGAACCTTGCCAAGCTCGAACTCAAGATCCTCTTTGAGGAGATGCACCGTCGCGGTGTCTCCATCGCCCTGAACGGTGAGCCCAGGCGGGGTTGGAGCACCTTCATCAACAAGCTGCTGTCGCTGCCCATCGTCGTCACCACGGCCGACCGGCGGGAGGCCCGCTCATGACCACTCTGACGGATGCCGTCGTCGTTGTGACCGGCGGCGCCACCGGCATCGGACTGGCCCTCGCCCGCGAAGCCGCAGCACGCGGCGCCCGGGTGATGATCGCCGATGTGGAGGACGCGGGCGCGGCGGTGGAGAGCCTGCGGGCCGACGGTGCCACAGCGGACTGGCTGCGGACCGACACCTCGGACTACTCGCAGGTCAAAAGGTTGACTGAGGCCACCGTCGAGCGGTTCGGCACCGTCAACGTGGTGTGCAACAACGCCGGCATCGGTGTGGCCGGTGCACTGCAGGACGTGGACCCGGGCGAGGCGAAACGTCTCTTCGACGTCAACGTGCTGGGCATGTTCCACGTCGTCCACGCCTTCGCACCGCTGCTGAAGGACGCCGCTGCGCGAGGCGGATCGGCGTACATCCTGAACACCGGTTCCGAGCACTCTCTCGGCGTGCCGCCCCACGTGATGCCCATGAGTACATACACCGCGTCGAAGTACGCCGCGCTCGGCCTCACCGACACGGCACGCCGCGACCTGAAGGACTTCGGCGTCGGCGTCTCCCTCCTCGCCCCCGGCTGGGTCCGCACCGAGAGGGTCAGCGCGCTCGTCGCCGCCGATTCGCATGCGGCCGCCGCCATCGAGCCGTTCGCCCAGGAGTCCGCCGAGGTGGCCGGCATGGCCTTCGACGGCCTGCTGAAGGGCACGGCGGTCATCGCCACCAATCCGCACAGCCGTGCCTTCGCCATGGAGCACGCGCGCGATCTCATGGCCGACATCCAGGCTCTTCCCCTCCTGGACAGTCCGGACGAACACGCTCACGACGGCACGGGCGACGCGTCCCAGTGCCCCTTCTCCCAGGGCTGAGCAGAACCCTTCGCCGTGCGCGCCACCCCACGCGTGGCAGTCGGCTCCAGGGTCACCCGCCCCCTCAGATTCTCGGCTTCACCCCTTCACCCTTCCGCGATCGGCGGCCGCGCAGCGGCCCATCGCGTTCATCCGTCATTCCCCCAATGACCACGACCCAGGACTGAACCATGCCTGAACGAAGGCAAGTTGCGATCGTCGGCGTCGGCCAGACCGACTTCGGCGCCCTCTACGCCAACAAGGACGCGCACCGCGACGCCTACGCCCTCGGCGCGCAGGCCCTGCGCCTCGCGCTCGACGACGCCGGCCTGCGCAAGGACGAGGTCGACGGTCTCCTCACCGCCAGAATCCACTACGAGCACGGCGCCCATGTGCTCGGCATCCCCAATCCCCGTGTCATCAACGCCCTCGAGGGATCCGGCCGCATGAGCGGCGTCGCAGTCCAGCACGCCGTCTCGCTGATCGAGACCGGCCAGGCCGACGTCGTGGCCTGTGTGTACGGCAACAACGGCCGTTCGGTGAAGATGACCTACGGCGGCGCCTACACCGACAGCCCCACCACCCGCTACGACGCGATGTACGGCATGACCTCCCCGGGCGCGTACGTCGGCATGATGTACCGCCGCTACGCGCACGAGTACGGCGTGCCCGACGGCGCCCTTGCCTCGATCGCGATCAACAACCGCCGCAACGCAGCCCTCAACCCGGTGGCCGTGATGCGCGAGGAGATCACCGAGGAGCAGTACCTCGGCGCCCGCTACATCGCCGACCCGCTGCGTCTGTACGACTACTGCATCATCAACGACGGCGGTGTCGCGCTGATCCTCACCACCCTGGAGAAGGCCCGCGACCTGGCCAAACGGCCGGTTCGGGTGGCGGCCACCGCCGCGCGGGCCAGCGTCAGCAACTACTACACGAGCACGGACTTCTTCTACTCCGCCTCCCAGGACGTGGCCCAGCGGGTGTACGCGGGCTCGGGCTATGGCCCGCAGGACATGGACTGCCTGCAGATCTACGACAACTTCACCCCCACCGTCCTGTTCAGCCTGGAGGGCTTCGACCACGCGCCGCGCGGCGAGGCCTGGAAGTGGGCGACCGGCGACCGCATCGCGCGCGACGGCGAGATGCCGGTGAACACCGCCGGCGGGCACACCGGCGAGAGCTACATGCAGGGCTGGGGGCACCACGTGGAGGCCGTGCGCCAGATCCGAGGCGAGGCCGGACCTCGCCAGGTGACGGACTGCAACGTCGCCCAGTACATCTGCGCCTCGCCCATCACCACTTCGCACGTCCTGGTCGGGGAGTGAGCAAGCACATGGACAACCAGAAACTCATCGAGATGCTACCGCCGGTCACGGACGCCAACCGTGACTTCTGGGAGGGCACCCTCGCCGGTGAACTCCGCCTCCAGTACGGCAACTCCGGCATCCCCCGCTTCCCCGAGTCACCGGTAGACCCAGTGACCCTCGACGCGGACTTCGCATGGCGAGCCGCCAGCGGCAGGGCCACGTTGTGGTCCTGGATCGTCATGCACCAGAAGTACTTCCCCGCCTTCGCCGACGAGGTCCCCTACCTGGTGGCCTTCGTCCAGCTGGAGGAGGGGCCGTACCTGATGACCACCCTTGTGGATCCGCCGGAGCACCTGGAGTGCGGCATGCCGCTGGAGGTCGTCTTCGAGCAGATCTCCGATGACCGGGCCATCCCGAAGTTCAAGGTGGTGTCAGGATGAGCACCATCACGACCTCCCCGGCGGAGACGGAACAGGTCGTTCTCGTCGAGCACTTGGACAACGGGATCTCCCGTATCACTTTCAACCGCCCCCGCAAGCGCAACGCCATGAACCGTGCGGCCCGGGTCGGGATCGTGCGCGCCCTCGACGAGTGCCGGGGCCGCTCCAAGGTGATCGTCATGACCGGCAACGGCTCCGCCTTCTGCGCCGGTGTCGACCTCAAGGAGGGCGACGTCAGCACCGGGGACGCGGAACTCGACCGGCGCAGCGAGTGGGCGGCCGTGCAGGAGGAGATCCGCAATCACCCCGCCGTCGTCATCGCCGCCGTCAACGGCACTGCCCTCGGCGGCGGTTCCACCCTGATCAACGTTGCCGACCTGGCCGTAGCGGCCGACGAGGCCCAGATAGGCATGCCAGAGATCGGCTTCGGCCTTTACCCGACCCTCGCGGGCCCGGCCGCCCAACTGCGGCTCAAGCCCAAGCACGCGGCGTGGCTGGTGCTCACCGCCGAGCGCATCGACGGCACCACGGCGGCCGAGTGGGGGCTGGTCAACCGCGCTGTTCCCCTGGAGGAACTCGACGCCGCGACCACCGCCCTCGCCGAACGCGTCGCCTCCTTCGACGCCACCGCGCTGGAATGGTCGAAGAAGGCACTGTGGAAGATCCCCGGCGAGATCTCCGAGTGGACCGAGGCCATCGCCTACGGCCATGAGATCGCCGATGAACTCCGCGCCCGCAGCACCGCTCTGGCCGAGGGCCTCGACCGCTTCCGGTCGGGCGCGCGCAACCCGGGGCAGGGCTGATGTCCGGGCAGCGCACCTTCCGGGTGGTCGAGGTCACCGAGTCGGTCGCGGGAGCGGCGTGCGGACGCCTGTTCGCCGCCCTCGGTCACGACGTGCTGCTGTGTGAGCCGCCCACCGGCACGCCGCTGAGGGCCAGGGAGTTCACGTTCGCGGCCCTGGGCGCAGGCAAGCGCAGCACCGTCCTCCGCCCCGAGCAACTGGCTGCCGACGAGACGAGCCCACTGGCCACGGCCGACGTCCTGATCACCGATCTAACGCCGGCCGCGGCCGCCGCCGAAGGCCTGGACCTCGACCAGCTCCGGCATCGGTTCCCCCGACTGGTCACGGTCTCGCTCACCGCGTTCGGACTGACCGGAGCGTACGCCGAGAGCGTCGGCGACAGCCTCCTGGCGGAGGCGTACGGCGGACTGGCCACCATGGTCGGTGAGCCGGACCGGCGCCCGCTGAGCCTGGGCGGCGAACAGAGTGCGCACTCGGCCGCCTTCGTCGGCCTGTACGGCGCCATGCTCGCCCTGCGCCATCGCGACCGCACGGGTTGCGGTGACCTCGTCGAGGTCGCCCTGAGCGACGTCGCCGCGTATATGGACTGGAAGAGCGACGTCCTTCACGACCTCGGCGGTGGTGTCCCGAAGCGTGCGGGCTCCTCGCAGGGTGGCTGGCGTGTGGTGCGGGCCAAGGACGGCTGGGTCGGAGTGATCTTCTCCGCACACCAGTGGCCCGCTGTCGTCGAGTTGTTCGGCGACCCGCGCCTGAATGCGCCCGGCCTCGACGACGCCGAGCAGCGTGCCCGGCGTTCGGACGAGTGGTGGGCCGTGATCGCGGAGGCGGCGGCAGGCCGTGAGGCCGTGGAGCTGTACACCGAGGCGCAGCGCCTCGGACTGCCCTTCGGCCATGCCGCCGACGCTGAGAGCCTGATGGCCGACGAACAGCTCCGCACCCGGGGCTTCGTCCTTCCGCCCGGTATGCGTCGCAGGGACGCCCCCGTGGTCGGCCCTCCGTGGACCGTGCCTGGAGCGCCGTCATCCACGGTCGCGGCACCCCGGTTGGGCGACGACGGTGGCCGTTTCACGGCCGGGCCACGACCGGCGGCGGCCCGCACGCCGCGCGTGAGCGTGGCCGCGCAGCACAGGGACGCGGCGCCCCTGGACGGTCTGGTCGTCCTCGACTTCGGCACCATCACCGCCGGGGCGGCCACCAGCAGGCTGCTCGCCGACTACGGCGCGACCGTGATCAAGATCGAGTCGCAGGGCCGCCCGGATCCCTTCCGGGCGTGGGTGATGCCGGGCAGCGCCGGCAAGGCGGACGGGGCACAGACACCGGCTTCCCCGATGTTCGCCTCCAACAACGTCGGCAAGCGCCGTCTGAGCCTCGACCTGAAGACCGACCATGGCCGGGCTATCGCCCACCGACTCATCCGCAGGGCGGATGTCCTGGTCGAGAACTTCCGGGTAGGCGTCACCGCCCGCATGGGCATCGACTACGCCACCGCCCACCGGCTCAACCCCGACCTGGTCTACCTGTCCCTGTCGAGTCAGGGCGTCTTCGGACCGGAGGCCTCGTACGGCTCCTTCGGTTCGACCCTGGACCTGCTCTCCGGCCTCGCCGCCGTCACGGGTTACCCGGGTGAGCGGCCCATGTGGTCGGGCGGCGACGTCAACTATCCGGACCAGGTGGTGTCGTTCGTCGGTGCCGCGCTGGTCGCGGACGCCGTCACCAGCGGCCGGCGCGGCATCCACCTGGACGTCTCGCAGCGGGAGGCCGTCGCCTGGACCCTGGCCGATCAGCTCGGCGAGTACGTCTGGACTGGGCGCATGCCTGCACCGGACGGCAACCACCGCACCGGCGCGGCCCCGCACGACACCTACCCCACCGCGGAGCCCGACAGCTGGCTGGCGATCGCCTGTACCAGCGCCGGGCACCGCCGGGCGCTGGCCGAGGTGATCACCGCACTGCCCGGCCACGAGCCGGAGGACTGGTGGCTGAATCATCAGGACACCGTCGACGCGACCATCTCTGAGTGGACGGCCCGACACCCCCGTGACAGGGCCGTGGCGAAACTGCGCCGCGCCGGTGTCCCGGCCGTACCCGTGAACACGGCCGCCGACCGCGCCCGGGACCCCCGTTACCGCGAGCGCCGTGCCGCACTGCGCGTCCCCGAGTGGCTGAAGGGATTCCCCATGATCCTGCACGGCCACACGCCGCCCGACCCCGCTCCCGCACCCACCCTCGGCGACAACGCCGAGCACCTGGACGAGGACGCCCTCGACGCGCTCCTCGGCGGCGCTGACCGACCGTCGTTCCTCCGCTGACCCCTCTCCCGCACCCCGTACCCGCGCAACCTGATCAGGAGACCGCCATGCCCCGTGTCGTATTCGTCCGTCCGGACGGGACCAAGCAGGAGGCCGACGCCGCCGACGGAGCCTCTGTCATGCAGGCCGCCACCGCCAATCTGGTACCCGGAATCGTCGCCGAGTGCGGTGGCGAGCTGTCCTGCGCCACCTGCCACGTCTTCGTGGACGAGCAGTGGCTCGCGGCGCTGCCCGCGCGGTCGGAGGACGAGGAGGAGATGCTGGAGGCGACCTCCGAGGAACCCACCGACGCCAGCCGGCTGTGCTGCCAGATCACGTTGGACGCCTCGCTCGACGGCATCGTCGTGCACATCCCGAAGACCCAGAAGTAGGACGGGCGGGAGCACACCATGCACATCGAACCCACTGTGACCGACCGTATCGTCGTGGTCGGCGGCGGTCAGGCCGGCGCGGACTTCGTCGCCGCCCTGCGCATGGCCGGCCACCAGGGCCCCGTGACCCTCGTCGGCGAAGAACCCGGTTACCCCTACGCCCGCCCGCCGCTGTCCAAGGCGTACCTTTCCGGCAAGGCCACGGCCGAGGACCTGCACATCCGGCCGCCCGCCATGTATGAGCAGCAGGGCATCGACCTGCGCACCGGCACCCGGGTGACCGCGATCGACCGGACCGCGCGCCACGTGGTCCTCGCGGACGGTGAGCGGCTGCCGTACGCACACCTGGTGCTCGCCACCGGCGGTCGGGCGCGCAGACTGCCTGCCCCGGGACTGGACGACGCGCCCAACGTTCACTACCTCAGGACCCTCGCTGACGTGGCCGCAATGCGGCACCGCTTCGTGCCGGGCGCCCGGCTGGTCGTCGTCGGCGGTGGCTACGTCGGGCTCGAGGTGGCCGCGGTCGCCCGGCAGCTCGGGCTGGACGTGACGGTCCTCGAGGCGCTGCCCCGTGTCCTGGCCCGGGTGACCGCGCCGCAGGTCTCCGCGTTCTACCAGCGGGTGCACACCGAGGAGGGCGTGGACATCCGCGTCGACACCGCGGTGACCGGCTTCGTCTTCGCCGCCGACGGCTCGGTGGCCGCCGTGGAGCTCAAGAGCGGCGAGCGGATCGACACCGACATCGTCCTCGTCGGCATCGGACTGGTCCCCAACACCGAGCTCGCCGAGCAGGCCGGGCTCGCCGTCGACAACGGCATCGTCGTCGACGAGTACTGCCGTACCGAGGACCCCGCCGTCCTCGCCATCGGCGACTGCACCAGCCACCCCTGCGGCGAACATGGCGGACGCCGCCGCCTGGAGTCGGTGCCCAACGCCTCCGAACAAGCGCGGGTTGCCGCGGCCACCGCGACCGGGAGCCTTCAGCCGTACACCGCCATCCCGTGGTTCTGGTCCGACCAGTACGACGTCAAGCTCCAGACCACAGGGCTGTCCACCGGCTACGACGAGGTCGTCATCCGTGGCACCACCGGGACCGGGAGGTCGTTCGCGGCCTTCTACCTCAAGGACGGCCTGGTCCGCGCCGCGGACGTGGTCAACAGCCCCCGGGACTTCACCGCCGCCAGAAAGCTGGTCGCGGCACGGGCCCGGGTCGCCCCCGAAGCACTCCAGGACCTGTCGGTCCCCCTCAAGCAACTGCTCTGAGCCACGCAGAGAACCACTCAGATGGGAAAACGAGAAATGACGGACCACACGGCGGCCCCGGCGGCCTCCTCGCGCTCGGAGCGCTTTCCGGCCGGGACGGACCGCGACTACCTGATGCTCATCGACGGCGAGTGGGTCCCCGCCTCCGACGGCGAGACCTTCTCCTGCCTCGACCCGTACGAGAACCGTTCCTGGGGCCGCGTCCCCGCCGCCACCGCGCAGGACGTCGACCGGGCCGTGCGTGCGGCCCGGCGGGCCTTCGACGAGGACGGCTGGTCCCGCACCCCCGCAGCCCTGCGCGCCGGCCTGCTGCGCAAGCTCGCCGACCTCATCGAGGAGCACGCCGAGGAACTGGCCTTCATCCAGATCCACGAGAACGGCAAGCTCATCAGCGAGATGCTGCCCGGAGCGCGGGCGATGGCGGCCCACGCCCGCTACGTGGCGGGGCTCGCGGAGAACCACCACGGCTCCACCCTCCCCGCCCACCCCGGCTTCACCGCATACACCGTGCCCGAACCGGTCGGCGTCGTCGCGGCGATCACTCCGTGGAACTCACCGCTGACCCTGCTGTCGTGGAAGCTGTTCCCCGCGCTCGCGGCCGGGTGCACGCTCGTCATCAAGCCGTCGGAGGTGACCCCCACCTCCACCCTGCGCCTGGCCGAACTCTGCGAGCAGGCCGGCTTCCCCAAGGGCGTCGTCAACGTCGTCACCGGCTTCGGACAGCCCACCGGTACCGCGCTGACGGGCCACCCCGGCATCGACAAGATCGCGTTCACCGGCTCCACAGCGGCGGGCAAGGCCATGCTCAACGCCGCCGCACCCCGCATCGGGCGGGTCACCCTGGAACTCGGCGGAAAGTCACCCAACATCGTCTTCGCCGACGCCGATCTCGACAACGCCGTGCACGGAGTCATGGGCGGCATCTTCGCGGCGACGGGTCAGACCTGCATGGCAGGCTCCCGGGTCCTGGTCGAGGACAGCGTGTACGACGAGTTCGTCGACGCCCTGTCGGCGGCCGCGGACAAGCTGGTCCTCGGCGACCCGCTCGACCCGGCGACCGACGTGGGCCCGCTCGCCTGCCGCAACCAGTTCGACAAGGTCCTCGACTACATCGACATCGGACAGTCCGAAGGGGCGCGCCTGGCCGCGGGCGGTGTCCGGGACACCTCCACCACGGAGCTGGCCCGCGGCCTCTTCGTCCGGCCCACCGTCTTCGCAGGCGTCGACAACTCCTCACGGCTCGCCCAGGAGGAGATCTTCGGGCCCGTGGCCAGTGTCGTGCGGTTCAGCGGCGAGGACGACGCGGCCCGGCTCGCCAACGACATCGACTTCGGTCTCGCCGCTGCCGTGTGGACGCGGGACATCGGCCGCGCCCACCGCATGGTCAAGCGACTGCGCGCCGGCACGGTCTGGGTCAACGCCTACCGCGTCGTCCACTACGCCGTGCCGTTCGGCGGGTTCAAGCAGAGCGGCATCGGCCGCGAACTGGGCCCCGACGCGCTCGACGACTACACCGAGACCAAGTCCGTCTGGATCGACGAGGGCAACCCGCAGATGTTCGGCCGCCACTGACATGCGCCACCACGAAGAGGGAGTTCCGGACATCGTGCTCGAACACAAGAACTTCTACATCGACGGCGCCTGGTGTCAGGCCTCCGGCGATGAGACGACCGAGGTGGTCAACCCGGCCACCGAGCAGGTCATCGCCACCGTGCCCGCCGCCTCCGCGAAGGATGTCGACGCGGCCGTCGCCGCCGCCCGCGCGGCGCTGACCGCCTGGTCCCGCACCACCCCCGCCGAACGCAAGGCCTTCCTGGACCGGCTCCACCAGGGCCTGGTGGAGCGCGCCGACGAGATCGCCGCGACCGTCACCGCGGAGATGGGCGCGCCGCGGCAGCTCTCGGCGAGGGTTCAGGCAGGGCTGCCGATCGCGGTCGCCGAGTCGTACGCCCGGCTGCTGGAGACGTACGAGTTCGAGGAGTGCATCGCCACCTCGCTCGTCGTCAAGGAGCCGGTCGGCGTGGTCGCCGCCATCACCCCGTGGAACTACCCGCTGCACCAGGTCGTCGCCAAGGTGGCGGCCGCCCTGGCCGCGGGATGCACCGTCGTGCTGAAGCCGTCCGAGGTGACCCCGCTCAACGCCTACCTTCTCGCCGAGATCGTCGACGCCATCGAACTCCCCGCCGGCGTCTTCAACCTCGTGCCGGGCATCGGGTCCGTCGCCGGTGAGGCGCTGGTCGTCCATCCGGACGTCGACATGGTTTCCTTCACCGGATCGACCCGAGCCGGAAAGCGCATCGGCGAACTCGCGGCGGCCACCGTCAAGAAGGTCGCACTCGAACTCGGCGGCAAGTCCGCCAACATCATCCTCCCCGACGCCGACCTGGACTCCGCGGTCCGCGACGGGGTGGCCAACGTCCTGAGCAACTCGGGCCAGACCTGTACGGCGTGGACCCGGATGCTCGTGCACCGCGATGCCTACGAGCGTGCGGTGGAACTGGCCAGGGAGGCGGCCGAGAGCACGGTGGTGGGCGAGCCCGCCGACGAGCGGACCCAGGTCGGCCCGGTCGCCTCGGCGGCCCAGCGCGACCGGGTGCGCGCGTACATCGTCGACGCCGTCGGCCAGGGTGCCCGGCTGGTGACCGGCGGTGTCGAGCCCCCGGCCGGCCTGCCCATCGGCTACTACGTACGCCCCACCGTCTTCGCCGATGTCACCGAGGACATGACCATCGCCCAGGAAGAGATCTTCGGCCCGGTCATCGTCCTCATGCCGTACGCGGACGAGGAGGACGCCCTGCGGATCGCGAACAACTCCCTGTACGGCCTGTCCGGCGCGGTGTTCTCGGCCAGCGAGGAACGCGCCGTCGCCTTCGCCCGCCGCCTGGACACCGGCATGGTCCACATCAACGGCGCACGGTTGAACCTGCTCGCGCCCTTCGGCGGGTACAAGCAGTCCGGCAACGGCCGTGAACTGGGCGTCCACGGGCTGGAGGAGTTCCTCCAGCCGAAGGCACTGCAGCTCCCCGCACCGGCGCCCACAGGAAGGACGGCGCCATGACCGACTCCGCTCACCCCGCCGCGCGGGGTTTCCTCTCCGAGATCTGGGACTCCCTGGGAGGGGAGAAGGAAGCACTGGACCGAGTGCGGTTCGAAGGACACGGGGCATTGCGGTCGCCGTTCGCGGTGACCGACCTGGCCGCGGCGTCGTTCGCCGCAGCAGGGCTGGCCCTCAGCGACCTCCTCGCCACGGTCGGCGGCGAGGGACCGCGGGTACGGGTGGACCGGATTCTTGCCAGCGGATGGTTCGATCTGCCGGTCGGCCCTTCTCAGCCCCTCGACCCCTCGGCGCGGCAGCCCGTCTCGCACACCTGGATGTGCGAGTTCCAGACGGCCGACGACCGATGGCTTCGCATGCAGGCGACGTTCCCGACGCTGCGTTCCCGCATCGCGCGCGCACTCGGAACGAGGGAGGACCGGGGCGAGTTCGAGTCCGAGATCCGCAGGCATCCCGCGGAGGACGCCGAGCGGCTCCTGGTGGACGCGGGCGCGGCCGTCGCGGTCAGTCGCTCGGTCGAGGAATGGCGACGACACCCTCAGGGCCGGGCCGTGGCCACGGAACCCATCGTGCACATCGAGACCGGTGAAGCGGGCGGCGACGCCTGGCAGCCGACACCGGGACGTCCGCTGGCCGGCATCCGCGTACTCGACCTCACCCGGGTCATCTCCGGACCGATGGCGACTCGGTTCCTGGCGGCCTGCGGTGCCGAGGTGCTGCGCCTCGACCGACCCGGCTCCGACGAGAGCAGCGTCTTCGGGCGGGGCAGCGACATCATGCTGGGCAAGCGGTGGGCGTTTCTCGATCTGCGGACCGAGGACGGCCGAGACCGGTTCCTTAAGCTGCTGTCCGATGCGGACGTGCTCGTCCACGGATACCGCCCCGGGGGCCTGGACAGCCTCGTCGCCCCGGAGGTCCGGGCCGCCGTACGACCCGGCCTGGTGGAAGTGGCGCTCAACGCCTACGGCTGGACGGGGCCCTGGAAGGACCGCAGAGGCTTCGACACCCTCGTCCAGTTCAGCAGCGGCCTCGCCGAGGCGACGACGGCCTGGGCCCTCGCCGACCCGGAGAACAGGACACCGATCAACGCGCTCGGCAGGCTCGTCGGCGCCGACCGGCCCCGGCACCTGCCCGTCGAGGCACTCGATTTCGCGACCGGATACCAGATCGCCGCAGCCGCGATCCGGGGGCTGACGCACCGAGTGACGACAGGCGAAGGCTCTGTCTCCCGTCTCTCGCTCGCCCGAACCGCCGCGACGCTGATCAGTGCGGGCCACGTCGCCGAGGAACCGGAGATCCGCCTGCCACTCGACGGACCGTACGAGGACCGCGTCTTCGTCAGCGGTGACGGCCGCCCGGTGAAGCGGCTCCAGTTCCCCGTCGCGATCGAGGAGACCCCGCTCTTCTGGGAACGGCCCTTCGAGGCGGCAGGCTCCTCTGCCCCGATGTGGTCCGCCTCGGGCTGACGGCGACCGGACTGGCCCCGGCCGTAGAACAAGTGCCGCGGTCAGGGCACTGCCGTCCCCGGGCGTCGTGGCGGTGAGTGCACAGCGTCGAGTAGCCGATCCCCGAAACGGTCAGCCGGGTTGTGACCGCTTCACGCGTGGGAAGAGACGTTCGACCGCGGCCACCACTGCGGCACGGCGAGCGGCGACGGACGGGTCCGCGGCCTGTTCGGCGGCGGCGCCGATCTCGGTCTGAGCCGCCCACGTCGTGGCGATCTGGTTGACCAGGGCGAGGACATCGACCGGGTCCCATGCGGGGTCGAGCTGTCCGGCCTGCTGTGCCTGCCGGAGCTGGTCGAGCTTGCGGGCGATGGCCGCCCTTGTGGGATCGGCGCCGGTGTCGACGACGGCCGAGTCGGCCAGTTCGAGGCGTCCCCAGGTGATCAGGCGGTGGTGATCGGGGCGGGCCGTGAAGTGGTCGAAGAGACGGCCCGCGTAGCCGGGCAGGTCGCCCGGATCCATTTTGGTGGCCTCCGCGAGCTCGGTCAGTTCCTTGGCTGCGATGTGGCCGTAGAGCGCCTCCTTGCCGCGGAAGTACGCGTAGACGCGTTCTTTGCTGGTCCTGGCCTGCTTGGCGATGCGGTCCACCCGGGCGCCGGCGATTCCGTGACGGGCGAACTCGTCCGTGGCGGCGGTGACGATTCGTTCACGGGTTGAGTCGGCGCCTTCCGGGGCAGCGGGCTCGGTGGTCGGGTCGGTGGTGGGACGAGGCATACGACCAGGATAAGCGGCCGAACTGTTTGGTTTGGCATTGCAGGCGACTGGCGCTTACACTCAAACCAAACAGTCTGGTTTGACGATGGCCCGGCTGACAGCTACGTATGGAGAAAACTCATGCACCACCGCAACCTGGGCTCCCAAGGCCTTCGCGTTTCCGCGCTCGGACTCGGCACCATGGGGATGACCCTCGCCTACGGCTCCTCGAACGAGGAGGAGAGCATCGCCACCATCCGTCGTGCGCACGAACTCGGGATCGACTTCTTCGACACCGCCGAGCTGTACGGCGTCGGCACGGGCAGCAATGAGATCCTGCTCGGCAAGGCTGTGAAGGACTTCCGTGACGAGGTGGTCCTGGCCACCAAGTTCGGTTACGACATGACCGCGCAGCAGATCGGTGCCGGGTTCGACAGCCGCCCGGAGAACATCCGCAAGGTCGCCGAGAACAGCCTGCGCTACCTGCAGACCGACTACATCGACCTCTTCTACCAGCACGTCTCCGACCCCGAGGTGCCGGTCGAGGAGGTCGCGGGTGTCGTCGGCGAACTGATCGCCGAGGGGAAGGTGAAGTACTTCGGCCTGAGCAACGTCGGCCCGCAGTACATCCGCCGCGCCCACGCCGTCACCCCGGTCACGGCTCTGCAGTTCGAGTACTCGATCTTCGAACGTGAGGTGGAGGAGAAGACCCTGCCGGTCCTGCGCGAGCTGGGTATCGGCCTGGTGCCCTACTCCCCGCTGGGCCGCGGCTTCCTGACCGGCGTGGTCAAGCCCGCCGCCGAGTACCCGGCGGACGACATGCGCAGCTGGGACGAGCGCTGGCAGGGCGAGAACTACACGTACAACCTGCGCGCCACCGAGCAGCTCAAGAAGCTCGCCGCCGCCAAGGGCATCACCACCGCCCAGCTCGCACTGGCCTGGCTGCTCGCCCAGGGTGACGACGTGGTTCCGATTCCCGGCACCCGCAACGCCACGCGCCTGGAGGAGAACGCTGGCGCCGTCGATGTCGAACTCACCGACGCAGACCTCGAGCACATCACGACGATCCTGCCCCAGGGTTCCGCGGGCAGCCGCTATCCGGCCGCCATGCTGGCCGCCATGTCGACCGACTGACGCTCCAGCATTCGGACTTGTCGCTGGCCCAGTACCCGCCCTGTCGGATACGCGACCAGCGACTTCCGGGCCGCCGCACTGGCTGCCGAGGTGGGCCGCCCCGGCCGGCTCGGTCACCTCATGGAGGCGGTTGGTCCGCCAAGTTCATCGGCGAGGACCTGGCCGACTTGGCCACCGGCGTCGACCGCCCGGCCTGCCACGCTTCTCGCCGCGCACCGTGATCGCCGGAGGCTTCCAATGCCTCCGCTGCCACGGGAGGGCCTGACGGACGGTGACCGGGGTCGACCTCGGTCACGGCCACCCTGGCTCGATCGTCATCGGTGGTGTGCCCGGCGCGGTGATGAGTTCGCTCCCTGTCGCTCGGGCATCATGGCACGTCCTCGATGACGGGTTGGACTGTGCACATCGCCTGACGCCGGTCAGGCCAGGCCCGCGCCTCCGTCCACACTCAGGAACGCGCCGTGAACGAAGGCGGCGTCATCGGAGGCGAGGTAGGCGACGGCCTCGCCGATCTCGCGGGGGAGACCGAACCGACGTGCGGGAAGGGCGTCCAGGATTGCGGAGGCACGGGGGTCACCGGCGATCGCGGCCTGTACCTCTTCGGGCAGTACGGGGCCGGGAGCAACAGAGTTCACCCGCACGCCTGACGGGCCGTACTGCTTGGCCCATGCCTTGGTGAGGTTGTTCAGCGCGGCCTTGCTGGAGGAGTAGGCAGCCCTGTCCGGTGCCGCTTTGTCGGCGGCGAAGGAGCTGATGTTCACGACCGCGCCGGAGCCCCGCTCGATCATGGCCGGAACGAGCGCGGCGACCAGGAAGAACGGCGCCTTGACGTTGGTGTTGTAGACCGTGTCGAAGACGTCCTCCGCCGTGTCGACGGTGAAGCCCTCGGGGAAGACGCCCGCGTTGTTGACAAGGATGTCGATCTGGCCGGTGACCGCTCGGGCCTGCTCGGCCAGGGCCCGGGCGCTGTCCGCGGACGCCAGGTCGGCCGCTATGAAGTCGGCCTTTCCGCCGGCTTCGCGTATTCCGGCGACGGCTTGTTCGCCGCGCTCGGCGTTGCGGCCGGAGACGATGACATGGGCGCCGCGCTCGGCCAGTGCGTCGGCGATGGCGCGGCCGATACCGCTGGTGGATCCGGTGATGAGTGCGGTCTTGCCGTTCAACGGGGTGGACATCGGTACTCCAAGCTGTTGGGAAACCGGCGGTCAATTGTGGAACTGAGTGTCACAGTAGCAATGATTAGTCGATTATGAAAATGAGAGTCGGGTATGAAAAAAGCAGCGTCCAGGCGAACTGGCGCTGCTGTGGGTCGGTCTTTCTGCGGCCTAGTTGGCCTGGGTTCCGTCACCTTGTCGTGGGCTGAGTGCGGCGAAGGCCTGGTCCAGCAGATCGACGAGGTCGAGGTCGCCGTCGGAGGCGGTCCAGTAGTCGAGCGCGATGTTGAGACAGGCCAGCGCCGCGGCTGCCTTCACCGAGATGTCGAGCGTCACGAGCTGCGGTGAATCGGTGCGCTCGGCAAGGGCATTCGCGAGAGCGGGCAGCCATCCGCGCTGCTTCTCCAGCTGGCGGGCGCACAGGGCGGGGGTGTCGAGGACGAGCCGGGTCGTCGTCAGGGCCCGGTTCGGGTCCTGACGGTAGTGCTCGATGACGGTGTCCAGCCCATTACGCAGCGCCGTCCAGTCGTCTTCGTCGGCCGGGCGGGCGCGAACGGCGTCGGCGACCTGTTCGCCATGAGCCTCGAAGACGCTGAGGACCGCTTCTTCCTTGCTGCCGAAGTATCGCAGGAAGGTGCTGCGGGAGACCCCGGCCGCAGTGGCCAGGTCATCGAGAGTGACCTTCTCGAACCCTTCGCGCAGGAACAGGTCGAATGCCATCTGGGCCAGTTCGGCCCGTACAGCGGCGCGCGCGATGTCCCGGGTCTTCGTGCGTACGCTTGGCACGCCCACTCGCGCAGTCATCTCTCACTCCCAGCATCGCGTGTCGGTTGCCAGTATGACACTCAGTTTCATGGCTTAGCTGTGCGGACTCGAGGCATCCATGCCGATGCAGTGCTGGACGGCGGCGGGATGCCGATGGCGACGCACCGCTGCGGTGGCACGCTCTGGCCGGTCTGGCCGGTCCGGATTGGTGCGGGAGAACCAGTCGGTACGGGAGGCGCCGACCCCGCCCGAGACCACGATCGCGGCCTCGGTTGGCTCGGGGCGGTCGGCCAACTCGCGCAGAGTGCGGCCAGAAGTCCTGGTGCCGATCGTCTCGTCGGAGAAGACCACCGCGAGGGGCTCTACCGCACCGGCGGGCGGGCGGTTCGAGGCCAGTTCGTGGAGATCCGTCACGGACTCCAGAACCCGGCATGTCCCGCAGATCGATGATGGCGTCATCGGCCCCGTCGCGTTGCGTCCCGGCATGCACAGCAAGCTCTGTCGACGCTGGGCGACGGCAGTTGTCCGTCGAGTCACCGCCACAGGACCATGACGGCGGATGCGGCGACACCGACGACGATGATGAGTGTTCGCAGCCCGGCGGGTGGCAGGCGGCGGCCCGCGCGGGCACCGATCAGTCCGCCGAGCGTCGATCCGAGCGCGATGAATGCGGCAACGGACCAGTCGACCTTGGTGGCGGCGACGAAGACCAGTGCCGCAACCGCGTTGACGATCGCGGCCAGGACGTTCTTGGCGGCGTTGAGGCGGTGCAGGCTCTCCCGAACGGAACAGCCCAGCAAGCCGATCAGGACGATCCCCTGTGCGGCTCCGAAGTAGCCGCCGTACACGCCCGCTGCGCAGACTGCCGCCCACAGTCCCGGCGGCCCGTGCCCGGGCGTCCGCGTGCGCCGGTCCAGGCTGCGGCGCAGGTAGGGCTGGGCGAGGGTGAGTGCACAGGCGGTCAGGATCAGTACGGGCACCGCTGCCTGGAACGTCCGGGCCGGCAGCCTGAGCAGGAGCAGTGCTCCTGCCAGCCCGCCCAGGGCGGAGGCCGTGGCGAGGTGGGCCAGGCGGCGGGCCTGGCCGCGCAGTTCACGCCGGTAGCCCCAGACGCCGCCGAGCACTCCGGGCACCAGTCCGATGTTGTTCGACACATTGGCGAGGACGGGCGGATAGCCCAGAGCGAGCAGAGTGGGGAAGGTGATCAGGGTTCCGGAGCCGACCACCGCGTTGAACGCCCCGGCTGCCGCGCCGGCTGCGGTGATGGCCGTAGCCGCAAGGAAGTCCACTACTGCCTCTCCGTGTTTCACCGGCCCACGGCCTGCGGGCCGCGCACACGGCTTGCCCGCGCCTGCCGTTTTTGGCCGGCGCGGTGTGGACGTGCCGGCGCCCCCGGTCAGGGGGACCGGGGGCGCCGGATTGTCGGACGGTTCAGGAAACGATGACGGGCTGCTCGGTCGGGGAGGAGGTCCTGCCGAGGCGACTGTCGTCAGGGTCTTTGTGGAAGGAGCCGCCCTTCATGATCGCGGAGATGTTGTCGCGGTTCTGCAGCACGGTGATGTCCTGCAGGGGGTCCCCGTCGACGAGGATCATGTCGGCGAGGAAGCCGGGCCTGATCTGCCCGAGTTCGTCGGGCATCCGCATGATCTCGCCACCGAGTTTCGTCGCGGCCAGCAGCGTTTCCATCGGGGTGTAGCCGAGTAGGTCGACGAAGTGCTGCAGGTCCCGGGCGTAGGTGCCGTGCGGTGTCCAGGCAAAGCCGTAGTCACCGCCGGGCAGGACCCGGATGCCCCGCCTGCGCATCTCTTGCAGCCCTGCGATGGCGCACTCCAGCTCGTGCTTGTAGCCGGCCGCCTCGGCCGCTTCTGGCGGGTAGCCGAAGCCGGCGGCGTCATGGAGGGTGGCCACCAGCCAGTTCAGGCCCGGGGCGACGAAGACCTCGTCCTTCTTCGCCTCCAGCATGTCCATGCCCTCGTCGTCGATGAAGCTGGCGTGGTAGACGATGTCGACGTTGTTGCGCAGCGACATCTTCACGCTCTCGGCGGAGCGGGCGTGCGTGCACACCCGCAGGCCGCGGCGGTGGGCTTCGGTGGTCACGGCCAGGACCTCTTCGTCGGAGAAGTAGTTGTCCTCGGCGTGCTTGTTGCCGGTGATCTCCTCGCCCGACATGCTCAGCTTGACCAGGTCGGCGCCGTAGGCGACGTTGCGGCGGACCTGCTTGCGCATTTCCTCCGGGCCGTCGGCGAAGGCGGTGATCCCGTCGACGAGCTCGCCGCCGGTGACGGCGATCTCCTGACAGTTGGCCAGGTATCTGGGACCGGGAATCAGCCCGTCGTTGATCGCGTTGCGGATGACGACGTCCAGCCGCGGCTTGGCCGCTGCCGCGCCGACGCACATCGTGTAACCGCAGTTGAGGTAGGTCAGGGCCGACTTGGCCGAGAGCAGGGTGTGTTCCTCGACGCCCAGACGGCCCAGGCCGGGAAGATCCGCAGAGTCGATCCAGGAGAAGTGCGTGTGGGCATCGCACAGGCCGGACATGAGGAACTGCCCACTCCCGTCGACGACGCGCACACCGTCCCGGGACAGGTCACCGCTGCCGCGGCGCACCTCCGCGATGCGCTCGCCGCGGACGAGGACCTCTCCGTCGAACGGCTCGCTGCCGGTCGAGTCGAAGACACGGACGTTCGTGAACAGGATCGAGGTGTTGGGTGACATCCTCGTCACCTTCCTTTCAAGCGGCTCTTGCCATGGTCAGCGGGCGAGGAATTCCTGCAGTGCGTAAGTGACCTGGTCGGCGGCTTCGACGGTGTGCCAGTGGCCGACCCCGTCGAGGACCTTCAGGCGGGCCTTGGGCAACAGGGAGAAGATCGCGTCATTGACGGCGACGGGGCTGGTCTTGTCCTCGCTGCCCGTCAGCAGCAACACCGGCGCCTTGATGCCGGCGAAATCCGGCTCCTCGGCGGATGCGAGGGCCTCGCAGGCCAGGGCGTAGCCCTCGGGGTCCTGTCCCAGCAGCAGCTCCCTCACCATGGCGGCGGCCAGCGGCCGCTCGGTGCGGGTCGTCTCAGAGGTGGCCACGGACACGATGGCGTCGGCCACGGCCGACATGCCGCCTTCCCGCACCGTGCGGGCCCGGGCCAAGGTGGCCTGCCGCGCCTGCTCGCTCTGGGCGCGCACCGGCCCGAGCAGGGCCAGCCGGGTGACCCGGCCGGGGTGCGCGGCCGCGAAGTGGGACGCCACCAGGGTCCCCATGGAGTGGGCCACCACTGCCGTCTCCTGGATGCCCTCGGCGTCCAGCAGTGCCACCAGCTCCTCCACCCAGTCGGCGATGTTGGGGACACCGGCGCGCGGGGAGCGTCCGTGCCCGGACAGGTCGTACCGCAGCACCGTGTGGGTCTCGGCGAGCGCGGCGGCCTGCTGGTCGTAGACGGTCGTGGCACCGCCCAGGCCGTGGATGAACACGACGGGCGTTCCCTGCCCGCTCTTCTCCACGAACAGCCGCGCCGCACCCGCCGACTGCAGACGGTCGCGGCCCGGTACCGGGCCGATGACGTTGGTCAGCTCGCCGAGGCCCGGCGCGGACACGACGACGCGGTCTCCGGTGGTGAGGTACTTGGGCGGGTCGAAGCCGATCCCGACACCCACCGGGGTGCCGGTGGCGATCACGTCGCCGGGCTCCAGCGTGATGCCGGCCGACAGCGTTTCGATGATGGTCGGCACATCGAAGATCAGCTGAGAGGTGTTGGCGTCCTGGCGCAGCTCGTCGTTGACCCGGGTCTGCAGCTGCAGATCCTCGATGTCGATCTCGTCCGCGCTCACCGCCCACGGGCCCATCGGGCAGAACGTGTCCAGGGACTTGCCGATGAACCACTGCTTGTGATCACGCTGCAGATCCCGTGCGGTCACGTCGTTGATCAAGGTGTAGCCCCACACGTACCGCAGAGCCTCTTCGCGCGAGACCTTCGAGCAGCGGCGCCCGATGATGATGCCGATCTCACCTTCGTAGTCCAGTGCGGAGGTGAGATCGGTGTGGGGATCGACCACATCTCCGGAGGCGATGACCGACGCGGCGGGTTTGGTGAACACCACCGGGTGCTGGGGGATGTGCTGCCCGTCGGCCGACCCGGTGGCATCGAACCCGCTGCGGGCGAACTCGGCGGCGTGTTCGGAGTAGTTGCGTCCCACGCAGAAGACGTTGCGGTGCGGCACCAGAGGCGCAAGCAGTTTGCCGTCCGCGGCCTGGCCGTCGACCTGCACACGTTTCCCGGCCGCCGGCCCGGCGGCGATGATCTGCTGCAACTCCGTGATCCACTCGCCGGTGTCGGCGAAGCGGACCGCTCGTGTGGTCCCCTGCTGGTCCACCGCGCACACGCGCACGCCGTCAGTGGTGTGAATCCGTGCGTACCGCACCGGCCCTCCAACCAATTGGAACCAATCTTGGCTATCGGTTCGTATCGGTGACCTTAAGTACGTGTTTCGCGTCGGTCAATGACCTACCGGCCGGTAATTGGTTTGGGGTGGTGCTAATATTGGTCCGCATTGGTTTGGCGAGGAGGGGACATGAGCCACCCGGTCGGCCCAACGGCCAGCGTTCTCAGGCACATTCAGCGGCACGTAGTCGAAGCCGGACTCAAGCCCGGTGACCGTCTGCCCACTGAACGTGACCTGGCCACTGCCGTCGGTGTGGGGCGCGCAGCGGTACGGACCGCTCTGGAGGACCTCGAAAGTCGCGGCATCGTCCTGCGTCACGTCGGGCGGGGCACCTTCCTCGCCCCCGACGGGACCGCAACCCCCGAAGGCCACGATCACCCCAGCCCGTCGGAGATCATGACCGCCCGCATGGCCCTCGAACCCGAACTCATGCCGCTCGCCGTCCTGTCGGCAACCGGCCCCGACGTCGCCGAGATGGAGCGCTGCCTGCGCGGCGGAGAGCAGGCTGCCACCTCGGAGGAGTTCGAACGATGGGACACCTCGCTGCATCACAGCTTCGCCCTGGCCACACACAACGCGGTCCTGATCAACGTCAGCTCGCTGCTCGTGTCAGCCCGACGCCAGCCCGTGTGGGGCGGCCTGAAGAAGCGAACCTTCGACGCCCAGCGTCACCGCTGCTACTGCGACGAGCACGAGCAGATCGTCGCCGCCGTCAAGGAACGGGACGCGGAAGCCGCACGCGAGGCGATGAAAAGTCACCTACGGCACGTCCGCCGCACTCTCCTCGGCGACGCCGAGTGACTCGACCGTGGCCGTTGCCTGAGCTCCAATGCGTCGCCTCGTCGGTCAGGTCCGTGTTGCAGGAGAAGGGACGAGGTCACGGACAGGAGTTGCTTGATTCGGGTCTGGGCGTATCCGTTGGGTCGCAGCGTAACTGCGCTGCGACCCAACGACGTTCGCGCTCCGGGTGCCGCTACTTCAGCACCGGGGACGTCGACCCAGGTCCTGCTGCCGTCGCGCATCGGCACCCGCACCGTCGACTGGACGCTCTCGTACCGGGCCGGACGGTCATGGGCGAGCCAGTCGTGGTTGACAAGGGGAGGTAGTCATGCCAACTCCGAAGGCCGGTAGCCCCGTTGCGGGGTTGCGAAGACGGTAATGGGGGGGGCGGGCTGCTCCCCGCCGTGTGGGGCGGTGCGCATGTGGGGAGTCCAGGACGGCCAGCTCTCCGACCAACCGCCCGCTGCGGCAACGGCCGTAACATCGTGGGGGCCGATGGCGTGATGACGCTGGGTGATGCGGTTACCTACCTGGCGGGACCAATACGGCCGGCCATGGACATGCGCCTCGACCCGCAACCGGCCATTGCCATGGTGTCGCCCTGGTGGCAGGACTGCCTCCGCTCGTCAGGCAGGCGAGGCGCACATGCCTCGCTCATATCTGGCGTGCCGGTACGTGGGCTGATGCAACAGCTCACGTCTGTGCATTGAATCCCGTTCATACGGGGGAGGGCACGAGGCGCTGCTCGGCCCAGATGATCTTGCCGTCGCGGGTGTGGCGAGTGCCCCAGCGTTCGGTGCACTCGGCGACGAGGAAAAGGCCCCGGCCGCCCTCGTCGGACAGGCGTGCCCGGCGCAGATGCGGGCTCGTACTGCTGCCGTCGGAGACTTCGCAGATCAGCGACTGGTCCTTGATCAGCCGGAGCCGTATCGGGTCGGCGGCGTGACGGATGGCGTTGGTGACCAGTTCGCTGACCACCAGCTCGGTCACGAAGGCGGACTCCTGAAGCCCCCATGCCGTGAGGCAGTCGGAGGCATGCTTGCGAGCCTCGGCCACGGCAGCCGGATCACCGGGGATCTCCCAGGAGGCGACATGGTCCTGGTGGAGGGCCCGGGTGCGAGCGATGAGCAGTGCTATGTCATCGGCCTGGGACTCGGTCCGCAGTGTCTCCAGGACCGTGTCGCAAAGAGCTTCCAGCGTGGGAACGCGACGGGCCAGGACGCGGCAGAGCGTATCGAGCCGTTCATCGATGTCGTGCTCGCGCGTCTCGAGGAGCCCGTCGGTGAACACGGCCAGCAGGCTGCCTTCGGGCACCGTGATGTCGGTTGCCTCGAAGGGAAGGCTGCCCAGGCCGAGCGGCGGGCCGGCAGGCAGGTCGAGGACGTGTGGGGTGCCGTCCGGATGGACCAGGATCGGGGCGGGATGGCCCGCCCGACTTATGGAGAAGGTGCGGGAGACTGGATCGTAGATCGCGTACAGGCAGCTCGCTCCGACGTCCCCGGAAGGCTCGCCCATGTCGCCGGCGCTCTCGGAGCTCTCCGCCTCACGCTCATACGCGGCGTGGGTCACGATGTCGTCGAGGTGGGTGAGGAGCTCGTCCGGAGGCAGGTCGACGTCCGCCAGCGTCCGCACGGCGGTGCGCAGGCGCCCCATGGTGGCGGCGGCGTTGATGCCGTGCCCGACGACATCGCCGACTGCGAGGCCGATCCGTGCGCCGGGCAACGGAATCACGTCGAACCAGTCGCCGCCCACCTCGGCATCGCCGCCCGCCGGCAGGTAGCGGGCGGCGATTTCCACCGCGGCATGGGGGATCGGGCTCGGGGGCAGCAGGGCGCGCTGAAGCGCCAGCGCGATGCCGCGTTCGCGCGTGTACCGGCGGGCGTTGTCCACGTGGAGCGCGACCCTGGCGACCAGGTCCTCCGCGAACGCCAGATCCTCGAGGCTGAAGGGCTCCGGACATGCGGCATGGCGCAGGAACAGGACCGTACCCAGGGTCGTGCCCCGGGCGCGGATCGGCACTGTGATCAGCGAATGCGCCCCATACCTGCGGCACAGGTCCGCGCGTACCGGATCATCGGCGAGCCAACCGACGATCTCCGGGTCGGTGATGCCATGCAGTTCGGCACGGCCAGTGATGACGGAGCGGGTGACAGGAGAAGACGATAGATGGACCTGGCTCTGGCCGACGGAAAGTGCGGCCTCCCCCGCCCACTCGTAAACAGACCGGTTCGCGGCCCGGCGCAGCGCCGCACCACGGCCGGCGAGAACGGGACCGGGCTGCTCACCCTGGAAAACGGCGTCGAACAGGTCGACGGTGACGAAGTCGGCGAAGCGGGGAACGGCGACCTCGGCCAGTTCCCGGGCCGTCCCGGCCACGTCAAGGGTGGTGCCGATGCGGGTCCTGGCCTCGCTCAGCAGTTGTAGCCGTTGCCGTGAGTAATGCTGCTGGGTGTAGTCGTACACCGCCAGGCTCACCGCACTCACCTCGCCGGCCGCGTCCTTGAGCGGGAAGAATTGGGCGACCCAAGGGTGCGCCTTGCTTCCGGGCGGTGTACTGACCTCGTGCTCCATGTAGTCCGGCTCACCGGTCTTTGCCACCCGTAGGACCCGCCGCTCGGCTTCCTCGAAGGTCGGCCCTTGCAGGAATTCGGTCAGGTGCAGGCCGCGGACTTCGTCCTCGGGACGGCCGATCACTTCCGCCATCTTCTCGTTGATCCGCAGCAGCCGACCATCCCGATCGTAGATCACCAGAGCGGTGGGGTACTGGTCGAACTCCCGCCGCATGAGCGCTTCTTCCTTGCGGGCATCAGCATTCTCCGTCACCACGCCGGTTCGCTCGGTGGTCACGGCTGTGAGTGCAAAACCGACCTCCCGCTCACCGTCCTGCAGCAAACCCAGACGCGCCTCCGCACTGAGCCCCCGTCCCTCCCGGTCACGAAATCGCGTGCCGTCCTCGGAGAGCAACTCGGCCACGGGCCTGCCGATGACTTCCGCAGGGGCGTATCCGAGCAGTCGCTGCACCGCGGGGCTGCAACAGGTCACGCGGCCGCTCGGGTCCGTCATGACGACGACGGCGGACGTGTTTTTGTCGGCGCCAGGCGGTCCAGGAACGAGCCGATCGAATGTGACACCCATGATGATCATCCTGACCGTTTTGCCGTAAGTGTCATAGCCTACGATGGCCCCGAACGCGTCTGCCGACAAGGCGGGCTCCGGCTATGGCCCGTGCGCTGTCGGTGCAGGCGGGTCGGTGCCCGCCGGGATGCGGCGTGCCAGGGTCCTACCTCCGAACTGCGGGGCGGTTGCTGCGGCGCCCGCTGCCGTGGCCCACGCGCGTCGGTCGTGGGTCCGGAAGGCCCGTCGACGGCCGCCCGCATCGACCGCCGGGTACGCCGCGCGCGGGCGCGGCGTAGGCAGTGCAGGTCCGTTCCCGCCCACTGCACAGCCTCCCCGAGTTCGGACTTCTGCCCGAGTCGAGCATCCTGCGCACCCGGCAGGAGTGGGAGGCCCCGCCCGGATACCTCAGGTGCCGCCCCGCTCGACTGCCACGGGAACAGCCGCTGACCTGGACACTGGTCCCGGCGGTGGCTCCCCCTGGAAGCACGCCATGAGGAGCGTGCGTCGCCCTGGCGCGGAGGGTTTTTGTCGACATCGATCCGGCCCGCTGTCATCCGCCGGCTGATCGACCAACGGGCGGCGCGCCCCACGGCATCGAGTGGAGCGCCGTCCGTGCTTGCGACTCGGGTACTCCGATCCGATCCGTCTTGTTCAGCGCGGGGCGATTGCGGCGAAGGCTTCGTCGAGCAGGTCGTCGAGCAGGTCGTCGAGGTCGCCGTGACCGTCGGAGGCGGTCCAGTGGTTGACCGCGATGTTCAGACAATCCACTGCGGCGGCGCGCACCAGTGGGCCCAGGGTGGGAGGCCGTGCCGGGTCGTCGCGTTCGGCGAGCGCCTGTGCGATGGCGGGGCGCCAGCCGTTCTGCTTCTCCTGGCTTCGGGCACACAACGCGGGCGTCTGCATGATCAGCTGGGACATTGCGAGTGCGCCGTCGGGGTCCTGGCGGTGGGGCCTGATGACGGTGTCCAGTGCGCGCCGCAATGCCGTCCAGTCGTCTTCGTCGGCGGGCCGGGCCCGTACAGCATCGGCGATCTGCTCGCCCTAGGCGTCAACGGCGCTGAGGACGGCATCCTCCTTGCTGCCGAAGTAGCGCAGGAAAGTGCTGCGCGATACTCCGGCGGCCGCGGCCAGGTCGTTGACGGTGACCTTCTCGAAGCCCTCGCGGCGGAAATGGCCGAGCCCCGGCCGCAGCAGGACTGTCGACAGTTGCACGCCATGGCACTGCAGCACGTCTGCAGCGCAGGGGAAACCCGCCGACCTCGCCAGGCGCCGTCCTCTTGCCCGACGGCGCCGCCTGGATCAGCAGTCAGCCGTGGCCCACGACAGAAGCGTGAGCCCCCGCAGCCGATATCTCGCATCGCGATTCCCACTTCTACCCATGGAAACGAGGCATGACCCATGACCAAGACCCTCGGACTCATCGGTGCCGGCCACATCGGCAGCGCGCTGGCCCGTCTCGCCGTCGTCGCCGGCCTCAATGTCGTACTCAGCAACTCTCGCGGCCCCGAGACCCTCGCCGACCTTGTCGCCGAACTCGGCGAGCACGCACGCGCGGCCACACCCGCCGAGGCTGCACAGGCCGGTGACCTGGTCGTGGCGACGGTCCCGCTGAACTCCTACCAGCAGCTCCCCGCTGCCGCCCTGGTCGGCAAGACCGTCATCGACACGATGAACTACTATCCCGAGCGCGACGACCGGATAGCGGAGTTGGATGCCGCCGAGCAGACCTCCAGTGCCCTGGTGCAGAGGCACCTGGCCAACTCCAACGTGGTCAAGGCCTTCAACAACATCGACTTCGTGCGACTGTTCACCTCCGCCCGGCGCGCCGGCGCCGACGACCGCAGTGCCCTGCCCATCGCCGGCGACGACGCGCTCGCCAAGTCACAGGTGGCCGAGCTGTTGGACGTGCTGGGCTACGACGCTGTCGACATAGGAACCCTTGCCGACAGCTGGCGCAGCGAGCCGGGTACCCCCGTCTACGTCCAGCCGTACCTGCCCGCACAGCCCGAAGGGCTGACCGATGCGGAGAAGTGGCACTGGTTCTCCGAGACCTCGAGCCTCCTGGTACCGGCAGACACAGTGAAGGAACTGACCGGTACCGCCGTACGGCGCTCCGCAGGCGATGCCCGCGCGACTCTTGCTCAGGACTGAGCCCGGCTCAGGAGAGTCGGACAGGCAGCTTGTCGAACGCGACCAGACCGTCGGTGCAGACCTCCAGCAGCTCACCGGCGAGCTCGACCGAGGACCGCTCGGCGATGAAGCAGAGGTTCCGGCTCGAATCAGGCGGTCAATTGCAGTCGAACTCGGCCATCAGGTTCGGTCGTTCGGCGAACAGCTTGAATCCGGCACCGATGAGGTAGGCGGGGTTCGGGCCGCCCGACATGTACAGCAGCACCGTGGTCTCCAGGATCGACGTAAGACGTTGGTGCATCCTGCCTCGTTCGGCAGCGGCGCCGGACGGTGTTCCGCACCCTTCATTTGTCGTGTACTGAAACTGTTTGCTGTTGCGCGAGTCGCCGAGCGTCAACGGCCATTGAGATGCCCAGATGGGTGGCCGAGGCGAGGCAGGCGCCGGCCCAGAGGCGAGGAGTGTCTGCAGTTCGCAGACCAGCTGATCGACGAGCTGGCGAGCCGTGCCCGGTCTGAGGGCCTGCAGTTGACGGGTGGGGGCGGGCTGCTGCAGCAGCCCTTGAGGCCGAAATCACGATCACCTCGACCATGACAAGCACGGTCCGGCGGGCAAGGACGGCGGCAACTCCCGCAATGGCAAACGCTCCAAGACGGTGCTGACCGACGTGGGGCCGGTGGCGGAGGTCTACCGCGCCGACGTGTCCCGGCAGATCATCTCCACCATCACCGACAATGTCCTCAAGGACATGGCCGAGTGGCAGAACCGCCCTCGGGCCAATACCTTCATGGCGCGCGCTCTACGTCTGGGCAGTCAAGGAAGCAGATGGAGCAGGCGCGGATGGCCGCGGACCGTCGTCCCGAGAGCGGACAGCGCAAGATGGTTGTCCGCTCTCACAGCCCACCCCGGCGCCTGCAGCACGCTACGGACGACCACTCCGGGCCGGTCTTCGGGCGGTTGGACGCGCGGGCCGTGCCTTAAATATCCCGGCGGCTCCGGCGACCAAGAGACAGCAGACGACCGGGACGATCAGGGCGATTCGGAGAGTCGTGACCTGGGCGATGAATCCGATGAGAGAGGGTCCTGCGAGAAGCCCGCAGTACCCGAACGCCGCCACCCTCGAGACGTAGGTCGAAGAGTGGCGTGGATCTACGTTCCCGGCCACGGAGAACGTGAGAGGCACAGTGCCCGCGATGCCGAGCCCCGCGAGGGTCCAGCCCAGGATGGCCATGGGCGCGTTGTTGCTCAGGACGGCCAGACCGAGTCCTGCTGCGGCCAGAATGGTGGCGGCCCGGCAGTACTTGTCGGGGCCGACGTGCGCGACGACCCGGTCTGCGATGACGCGCACGCTTATCATGCCGACAGAGAAGGCCCCGAAGGCGAGGGTGGCCACGTTGGGCGCGGCTCCGATGACGTTGCGCAGGTACAGGTTGGACCAGTCGTAGGCCGCCCCTTCGGCGGTAAACAGCGCGAAGGCGACCAGTCCCAGCACGATGATTCGCCTGTTCCTGAGTGCCGGCTGCCCCGCGGGTTCGTCTTCGGTGCGGGCGGGGCGGGGCGCAGCGGGTAGCCAAGGGGCCAGGCACAGGCTGAGGGTGGCGGCTGCGGCCGCGGTTCCGACGAGCAGCCACCTGACATCGATACCTGCCTGCAGCACGACGCTGCCCAGGAGTGCCGCTAGCAGACCCCCGGCTGAGAACCAGGCGTGGAAGGAGATGATGACGGGTCGGCCGATCTTGCGTTCGAGCGCCACGGCCAGGGCGTTCTGCGAGGCGTCGAAGGTGCCGCTGCAGGCGCCAAGGACCACAGCGGCCGCCAACAGCTCAGGCCAGGTGCCAGCAGCGGCCGGTCCGAGAGCCGACAGGCCGAAGGCCGCACCTCCACAGATCAGGATTCGACGTTCACCGAAATGCGACATCAGTCGTCCCGAGACGGACATGGCCGAGAGCGAGCTCAGTCCGAGGACCAGCAGCGTCAGCCCTACCTGCCCGTAGGAGAGGGGCATCCTGTCCTTGATCGACGGGATTGACACGGCCCACACTCCGAGCACGAAACCCAGGGTGAGGAAGTTGGACGTCAGAGCGACGCGTTGCTGCGACAACGACGGCATCGGCTTCTTTCTGGAGAAGGGAGTGAGGCGGGCGGCCAGAGATTTTCGGCGCTCGCGGCGGGGGAAGCTCTCATCGCTCGCGTCACTGAGGGTGGTCGCGTGGCGGACCGCCTCGGCGACCGCGGGGGAGACGGTCGGGATGAAGACGCTGGGGATGATGTAGTTGGCGTTGAGCTCGCCGGGCTCGACCCGTGCCTGCGATGGCGATGGCGTTTGCCGCGGCGGTCAGCATGGTGTCGCTGATGTGAGCATTGGGGTAGTCGCTGCGGCCGGTGGCCACCACCACGGCGTGCCGGTGGGCGGCAACGGGGTGCACCTCGGGCACCGGGTTGGCCAGCGCAAGCACCACCGCGCGCGGGGCCATGGCGGCGACGTCGGCCTCGTCGAGCAGGTTCGGCCCGGAGACGTCGATGAACACGTCGGCGTCGGCCGGCGCCTTCTTCCGATTGCGCTTGATGGTCAGGTGGCGTACGTCGGCGGGGTTCTCGGCGATGGCCGGGCATACCCGCGCTACCCCCGGCGTGTACTCGCGGGACAGGTCATCCCGGTGCCGCAGCGGCACCTTGGGCGTCACCTCGATCTTCCCTCCCAGGCGCATCGGGAAGGTCCGGTCGGAGACCTCGACCACGGTGCAGTCCGGTAGGGCGGCCGGCGCTTTGGTGATCGCCGCGCTGCGACCGGCGTTGCAGCTGGTGTCGACGACTAACCGCTCCTCGGTGGACTCGGCCACGTCAAGGGCGGTGATCGCCCCACTGGCCTCGGCTACCGCCTGCGACAGGCGGGCGATGGCCATCGGCGCGGTCGTCGTCTCGACCCGCACGGTGATCGAGCAGCCCGGGCTGGTGGCTACTCCTCCGCCCGACCGTGCCAGCGCCTGAGCGGGGGGCGCGACAGCGGTCGCTGGGGTCGACTGGTCGGCTGCTTGCGGTCCGGCGAAAGCGGGGCCGTCGGTCTCGGCCCGGGGAGGGGGAGAGGTCATGGGGTGGTCCTCGGGAGGCAACTTGGTGAGTACTGCACGCTGGGCGGGCCGGCCCCGGCGTCACCTCAGCGGCACGGGCCCGTCGCTCAGGTGATCAAGGATCCGCAGCCAACTGGCCCTCTTCGTGAGCCGAAGTGGCAGGCGGTAGGTGGGTAGCAGCCGGTGAGGGCGTGGCGAGACGGCGGGTTGGGCAGAGGACTGGGCCCGCTGCCCAGCGGGGCTCGGACATCCGCCGGTGGGTACTCGCCTTGTACGGCAAACCGGGCCGCCACTGGACGAGCTCAAGGACCAATCCCCCGGTCAGTGCGGAAGCAGGTCCCCAGGAGTCCGTCCAGCGGCGGCCCCACCTATGAGATGACTCCGGACAGCGACCGGACGTCGGGACCCTGCTCGAGTCGGCGGCGGCATGAATGTCATCGACGTGGATGATCAGATGCCAGCCGTCGGGTCTGCGGGGCAGGGCGCGGCTTCGGCGGGTTCAGCCTGGTCCAGGTCCGGTACGGCCATGTTCACGTGGTCGGAGGCTCGCCGGCTCGCTTCACGCTGATCATCGTCTTCTCCGTTCTTCACTGCCGATCGTCGTGGACCCTGACCGATCGGCGCCGGGTGTCGTCTTCGGACGACCCTCGAACCGGGCTGACTCATCAGTGAGAGACCCGCCCGAGTCGCCACTTCTGAGGAGCCTTAGCGAGCTGTATCTCGCAGCCAGCAACTTAGCCTAACGTCCGTTAGTTCGCTAGAGTCGTGGATGGGCTACTGGCACGGTCATTTCCGCCGGAGCTGGTCGGGTGGGTGGTGGCCGAGTGCGGGAGGTCCGGGCAGTGCAACCGGCAGCTGCGGGCGCGGGTGGTGGTCTATTTGTCGCTTGCCATCTGCCCGTTCGCCGGGCAGGAATACGAGAAGGTGGCGCGGCTACTCATGCAGTTGGCCTGGGCGAAGCGCTGCTCATGGCAGGTGACCGACACGGCGGCGATTTCCCGGGCCCGGGACAGGCTTGGGCCGGGACCGTTGAAGGCCCTGTTCTCCCAGGTGGCCAAGTCGCCGGCGACTCAGTCGACGCCGCGGGCGTTGTACGGCATGGCTCGCCGGACGCCGACATCTGCACCGCCGCTACGAGCGCAAGGCCGACCACTTCCTCTCCGTCACCAGTATCGCCTGCACCCTGATCTGCTACCGCAGACTCACCACATGAGATGACCTCTAGGTCACTGATCTCAGGTTCAGAAGCTCGTGGGAGATCAGGACTGCTTGGTCGGCGCCGGCAGCCAGTTCAGCGTCGGAACTGTCCGGGTCGAACCAACGGGTCGCCCCCTCCAGTACGGTCATCACGACCTTGATGCGTCGCTCGGCGTCGGGAAAGCCCATGTCGAGCGCCGCTGCTTTGAAGAGGGCTTCGTACAGATCGACCCAGTGCGTCACCTGCTCACTGAGGTCAGTGGGCAGCATGTGTACCATCCGGTCGGTGGCCACCAAGAGGTCCCACAGGTTGCTTTCGGGCAGCCGAATCTGGCGGGTGAAGTGAAGCCTCACCATCGCGTCCCAGAACTCCGGCGCGTCCTCTGCCTCAGTGACAGCCTCGCAGAGAGCTCGTCCGAACTGTTGGAAGTGCCACCGCAGGGATTGCGCGACGATCTCGTCGCGACCCTCGGGGAAGTGAGAGTAGATGCTCGGTGCCTTGATGTTGAGTTCTTTGGCCAGCGTCCGCATGCTGACCGACTCCATGCCGTGGCGAATGCACAGCTGCAGGAATGCTTCGAGGACGCGCCGCTTAGCTGCGGTCATGCCGGTCCAGCTGTCGGATCCGATTATCTGGACGAATTCGTCGAGGGCTTGCTGACGGTGTGACGTACGTATGCCGACGGGCAGCTCCGACAGCGCGGAGGGCGCCGATCCCACTCGCTGATTGGACACAGTTGAGAGTCTATGGGAGCCAGGCGGCTGGCCCGTTCAACCGGCAGCGCGCCCGGCTCACGACTCAGACCTCGCCCTGGCTTTTACCCGGACGCATGCCCGGAGTGGAGGCCTGTTCGGGTCAAGCTCCGGATGGAACGCATGCTGTCGCTGCCGTTGTCCGCACCGGGTAGTGTTGGATGTTCGTCTGTCATCCAGCGATTCCTCCCCCGACACTCGTCAGTTCGATCATCGGCTGCCTCATGGGCCCCGCTGGCAAGCCCGCTCGTCGAAGCCCGAGGTTCGGCTGTTTCAAAGGTCGACGACCGGTCTTGCGCGTGGGTCCAGGGTGTCGATGGCAGGCCCTCGACCTTTGGCCTCTCCGCGTCTTCCGTCAGGAGCTCGAAGGCAGGTTGATGCCGACGTACTTGGTCTCCACGTACTCATTGATGCCCTCGGGGCCGCCTTCGCGGCCGAAGCCGGACTGCTTGACACCGCCGAAGGGCGCGGCGGGATTGGACACGATGCCTTGGTTGATACCGACCATCCCGAACTCCAGGCTCTCAGCGACTCTGACCGTCCGCTCCAGGCCGGCGGTGAAGACGTAGGCGACCAGACCGTACTCGGTGTCGTTGGCGAGCCGCACGGCTTTGTCGTCGTCGGAGAAGGTGGTGATCGGGGCGACTGGCCCGAAGATCTCCTCGCGGAAGACGTTGGCTTCCTGGGGGACGTTGGCCAGGACGGTAGGGGTGAAGAAGTAGCCAGGTCCGTTGCCCGGCTGGCCGCCGGTGAGCACGTCGGCGCCGCGGCTGGTGGCGTCGTTGACCAGATCGGTGACTTTGTTCTGCTGCTTGGCGTCGATGAGGGGCCCGACGGTGACTCCTTCATGGGTCCCCGGGCCGACGACCTCGGCTTCCATGCGCGCGGTCAACCGCCGCCCGAACTCGTCGGCGACGGACTCGTGGACGAGGAAGCGGTTGGCCGCGGTGCACGCCTCGCCCATGTTGCGCATCTTGGCCAGCATCGCGCCGTCGACGGCAGCGTCGAGATCGGCGTCGTCAAATACCAGGAACGGTGCGTTGCCGCCCAGCTCCATGGAGACTCGCAGCAACTGGTCGGCTGACTCCTTCACCAGCGCCTTCCCGACCGGGGTGGACCCGGTAAACGTGAGTTTCCGCAGGCGCGGGTCTGTGATCAGCGGGGTCATGACCTGGCCGCTGGTACCAGTGGGAATGACGTTGACGACGCCGGCGGGGACCCCGACCTCGGTGAGCAGGTCGGCGAGGGCCAGCATGGTCAGCGGCGTCTGGGAGGCCGGCTTGACCACCATGGTGCAGCCCGCGGCGATTGCGGGCCCGATCTTGCGGGTGCCCATCGCCAGGGGGAAGTTCCAGGGCGTAATCATCAGGGTCGGGCCGACCGGCTGGCGCATGGTCAGCAACCGGGTCTTGCCGTCGGGCGCCGTCGACCAGCGCCCGTCGATGCGCACGGCCTCCTCGGAGAACCACCGGAAGAATTCCGCGCCGTAGATCACCTCGCCCTTGGCCTGGGCCAGCGGCTTGCCCATCTCCAGGGTCATGAGCATGGCGAAGTAGTCGGAGCGCTCGGTGAGCAGCTCGAACGCCGCACGCAGGATCTCTCCGCGCCGTCGCGGCGGGGTGGCCGCCCACTCGGTCTGGGCCGCGACTGCGGCGTCCAGGGCGGCGGCGCCGTCACCGATGGCCGCCGATGCGACGTCCGTGAGGGTGCGACCGGTTGCCGGGTCTTCCACTGCGATGGTGCGGCCGTCGGAGGCGTCGCGCCACTCGCCGTTGATGAAGAGCCCGACGGGGACCTGACTCAGCGTGGTTTCCCGCAGCCGAGCCGTGGTCGCTGCCTCGTTGGGTGCAGTTCTGCTGTTCATCGACGTCCGTTCTGTGTGAGATCGGGGGGTGTCGCGAAGACGTTGGAATGAAGTGTGGGTAGGCGAGCCGCGTGTGCCCCGACGGCGCCGCAAAGCTGGGCGGTGGCAGGGTTCGGCGTCGGCCGGCCTGCGGGTCGTGGGCTCCCTGGCCGGCCGACGCCGTCGGTCTCGGGGTTGGTTGGTGCGTAGCCAGCTGTGTGAGGCCGAGGTTCGCCGAAGTCAGGTGAGAATGGCCGGCATCTTCTCGAAGGCGATTAGCCGGTCGGTGATCACGCGGGTCGGAGGCCGGAGCAGCTCGACCTTGGTGAACCGCTCGGCGGCCATGGTGAGGATGACGTCGACCTCGGCTCGTGCGATCAGCTGTCCCGCGCAGCTGTGGGCTCCGAGACCGAAGGTCAGGTTCCGGCTGGTCTCCATGGGCCGCTCGTAGTCGAACTCGTGCGGGTTGTCGAAGACGGCCGGGTCCCGGTTGACGGCGCCGATGGGGAACTTGATCATCGACTCGGCTGGGATGATGGTGCCGGCGATCTCGACGTCCTCGGTCGGGAACCGCGTCAGGAGCAGTTCGACGGGGTGGAGCCTGGCGAGCTCGTTGATGATGCGCTCGCGGGCCTCGGGCTTGTCGCGGTAGTCGCGCATGATGTCGGGTCGTTCGGCGAACAGCTCGAACCCGGCGCCGACCAGATAGGCGGGGTTGGGGGCGCCGGACATGTAGAACAGCACCATGTTCTCCAGCACCTCGCGCGGGGTGACCTCGCCCCGCTTGCTGGCGGCCAGCAGCTCGTCGGCCAGGCCGTTGCCGGGGTTGGCCTCCTTCTCCTTGAGCAGGGCCTCGGTGGTGTCGAACATGTACTTAAGGTTCTTGATGGATTTCTCCCGGATGCCCTCGCCGGGGTCGGTGGCCTGGACCAGCATGGCGTTCCACAGTGCCCAGAACAGGGGCTCGACCTCGCCGTCGGGCAGGCCCAGGACCTGGGCCATGGTCGTGTGGGTGGGCAGGACCCCGAGATCGAAGTGGGCGTCGATGACCGCGCCGGGCTGGTAGTCATCCAGGATCGCCTGCAACGAGACGCGGGTGGCCTCCACCCACTGCTTGATCAGCTTGGGGGTGAACCAGCGCGAGAAGAGGCGGCGGGCCCTGGTGTGCTCGGGCGGGTCCAGGGAGAGGACGGTGTTCCCGAAGGCCAGCCAGGGGTTCTCATCGACCCAGCTGGGCTCGCGGATGCTCATCACCGGGGCCTTGACGAACTGCATGGCCTCCTCGTATCCGAGGACCACGAAGGTGCGCTCGTCGGTCTGGTGGACCGGACCGAGCTCGCGGGCCCGGTCGTACCAGGGGTGGGGGTTGTTCTGGAACTCCTTGTCGCTCCACGGGAACAGGTCGTCCTCGATCGTGGTGGGCGTCACAGTGGTCCTTTCCGCGGCGGGGATGAGGATGGGCAGAGCGTCGTTGTCCGCCCAGTCCGCGGCGGCCTGGGCGGGGTCGAGCCCGGACGCGGCGTCGTGGCGTCCGGTGACGCCGATCTGGGTGGCGCCGAGGTCGACCAGCAGCTGCGACATGGTCTTGATGGCGTTGTTGTAGTTCTCGTAGCTGCTGTCGCCCAGGCCGAAGGCGGCGAAGCGCAGGTGGCTCAGATCCGGCCGCTCGTCGCTGAGAGCGTCGTAGAGGGGTTCGGTGGTGGCCGGCAGGCCGCCCTCCCCGTAGGTGGAGGTGATGACCACCGCGATCTGGGCATCAGCGACGTCGCCAACCTCCAGCTTGGTCATCTCGGTCAGCTGGGTCTCGATGCCGGCATTGGAGAGGGTCTCGACGATCTCGTCGGCCACCATCTCTGCATTGCCGGACTCAGTGCCGTACCAGACATGGATGAGTGTCATGCGAGTGTTCCTTCGGTTCCTGGGTTGCCGTGTCTCGTGTTGGTCTGCTGATCGACTACTGCCTGCCCGTCGCGCTCACGTCGTCGTGCGTCCCGTCGGTCGCCCGGTCGGCCTCGACTGAATCAGTGGCTTGAGGGGTGACAGGGTCGGTCGGGCCAGTCAGGTTGGTCGGGCTGGGGGCGGTGGTCCCGCGGTGGGTCTCCACCACGTCGGCCATCTCCTCGCGGGTGGTGAACTTCCACCGCAGCCGGTCGGGCCGCGCACGCGCTACCTCGGCACGGTCGATGGCTTTCCAGCCCTCGAAGGAGACGGCGTCCGGCGGCAGCAGGTCACGGATGCCCTTGAGGCCCGGCCGCCCGGAGGATCGCTGCAGCCGGTCGACCACTTCCTCAGCGGCGGCCTTGGCCAGCGTGCGGTTCTCGGCCAGGTTGCCCAACGCACCGCTGTGAGCGCCACCGGCCCACACCTGACGTTCGGGGTCGGCATGCGCAACCGGGTTCTGCTCGACGGTCGGGCGGACGAAACCCATGGCCGTCACGACGGTGTCGACGACGTAGGCCTTCTCGCCCGCCCCGGCACGCTCTCCCGAGTTTCCGGACTCCTCCGGTTCGCCTGAGGGGGTGGTCGTGGAGGTCTCACTGGTCCGGCGGGCGCGGACCAGGGTTCGGCCGTCGGCGTACTCGATCGCTGTGGGGGACCGGTTGAAGTGGATGTCGATGTGGATGGCATCACGCACGGCCGACGCTTCGCCCTCGGAACCGGCATCGGGGGCAGGTTCATCGCCGCGGGACAGGCTGCGTTCCACGACCTCACCGTCGACCGTGATCACGACGCCGGGCAGGCGGCACAGCTCGGTGAACATTGAGGCGTCCCAACGGGCGCGTTCGTGGGGTCCGCGGGCCAACAGGATCAGCCGGTGGAGGTCGTGGGTCGCGAGGCTGGCCCACGCCTCGTCGTCGATGTCGGTCCCGGCGAACGCCTCTTCGGTCTTGCACAGCAGCCTGGCGACGTCGATGGCGACGTTGCCGGCGCCGACCACGAGGAGGTCGGTTCCCAGCGGCCCGTGAGAGCCGCCGAGCGAGCGCATCCGGCTGTCCGGGTCGCCGTTGAGGAAGCGGAGGAGCTGGCCGGCGCCGTAGACCTTCGCCTCCGGGTGCGTCGGCACCTGCAGCGGCCGGTCATCGGAGAGTCCCGTGGCGATGACGACGACATCGAAGGCCTGCTCGAGTGTCGCGAGAGAGATGTCGCGGCCGATGACGGTATTGCCGACGAACTCGACGCCTTCGGAGGCGAAGAGCCGGTCGAACTGCCGACTCACGCCTTTCATGCCCTGGTGGTCTGCGGCTATGCCGTAGCGGACCAGGCCATAGGGGGTGGGGCGACCGTCGAAGACGGTGATCTTCACCTCTGGGGCCAACCGCCGGAGGGCGAGCGCGGTGTAGCAGCCGGACGGTCCGCAGCCGACGACAGCGACCTCTCCGGTCACCCCCGAGTTGCCAGCGTCCGCGAGTCCCGTCCGGACATTGCGTCGAGCCCGAACATCACGAGCAGGCCGCGCATCACGAACTGGCCGGGCGGCGACAGAGCCGGTGGAACCACCGGTGTTCCCGGACGAGGTGGGCGTCATCTGACCGTCTCCGTGTGGCGTCGGCGTCTCGGCTGATCCCGAGATTGGATGCCGGGAACATACCTAACGACCGTTAGTAAGTCTAGACGTTCACATAGCGAAAATCGCCTCGGTGGTCGGCCGCCAATTAACGGACCTCTATGGCGTCGCGCAATGCCCGGCGATCGGTCGCGGCGATATAGCAGCAGGTCATCGAGCTCGCTGGCGGGGTGGGCCAGGAATTCCAAGACGGCCCTTCCCATGCTGACGAACGTTAGGTAGGGTCCCCAGTCATCTTGGAGCAAGCGCGACGCGACATCTCCGTCGATCTCCCGTGACCTTGCCGATCAGCCCCTCTGAGGGAGCCACCGTGAGCGAAGCAACCAACTGTCCGGGTTCTGCCGGCGTCAGCGTCACCGAGTCCTCGACCCGTCTGTCCGGCAACCTCGGGACCACCTCACTGGTCCTGAGCGTCCTCGCCTTCTCCGCCCCCATCGTCACCGTGTCCGGCTACATCGCCTTCGCGATCGGCTTCGTCGGTGACTCGGCACCCCTGGCCTGGGTCGTCGCGACCGTGAGCCTCTTCATCTTCGCGGTCGGCTATACGACCATGACCCGTCACATCCACAGACCGGGTGCCTTCTACGCCTACATCAGCCTCGGGCTGGGCCGCGTTCTCGGCGTCGGTGGGGCCTACCTGGCTGCGGTTTCGTACATGCTCATCACCGTCGGCATCTACACCTTCTCCGGCGTCATGGTCTCCGCCGCCATCGACCACCTCGGCGGCCCCTCCGTCCCCTGGTGGGCGTGTACCGCCGGCTGCTGGGTGCTCATCAGCATCCTCGGCCACTTCAAGATCGAACTGTCGGCCAAGGTGCTGGGCACCGTCATGGTCTTCGAAGTCGTCCTCGTCAGCGTCTTCAACCTCTTCGTCCTGGCTAAGGGCGGCGAGAGCGGCCTGTCGGTCGAGCCACTGAACCCCGGGGACTTCTTCAACGGCGGAACCGGCCTGGCTCTGCTGTTCGCCTTCGGCAACTTCATCGGCTTCGAGGCCACCGCCTTGTACCGCGACGAGGTGCGCCGGCCCAGCAAGACCATCCCCCGCGCCACGTACCTGGCGGTGTTCCTGATCGGCGGCTTCTACGCCCTGTCCGCCTACTCGCTGATCATCGCCTACGGCTCCGGTGCGGCCGGCCGAGCGGTCAGCGACCCCACCACCATGTTCGACCACGCCATGTCCGTCTACGTCAGCAGCAACCTGGCCACCGTCACACTCCTGCTGGTCTCCACCTCGGCCCTCGCCTCGGTGCTGTCCACGCACAACGTCGTTGCCCGCTACCTGCAGAACCTGGGCGCCGACCACGCCCTGCCCACCTGGCTCGCCGCCGTCCACCCCCAGCACAAGTCGCCCTACCGGGCCTCTCTGGCCAACTCGATCATCGTCGGGTTGCTCATCATCCTGGCGGCCCTCTTCGTGTCTGACGAGAACAAGGTCATCGGCGCCGGAAGTGGCATCGGTACCGCTGGCGTGCTGGTCCTGATGGCGCTGGTCAGCCTGGCCGTGTGGCGCTACTTCGCCGCCACCGGCCGGCCGGCCGGCGAGACCGCCTGGCGCGTCACTGTCGCCCCGATCATCGCCTTCGTGCTCTTGGCCGCGGTCGTGATCTTCGCGGTCATCCGCTTCGACCTTCTCGTCGGCGGCGCACCCGGCCAGAACCTCTGGATGCTCCTGGTGCTGATCGCCTTCCTGGCCGCGGGCTCCGGTGTCGCCTACTACATGAAGCGGAACCGGCCCGACCTGTACGCCATGCTCGGCCGGGCCGAGGGAGACAACGTCGCCACCGACCCCACCGGCGAGGCCCAGATGGAGGCCGAGCTGGAGGCCACCAGCGGCTCCTGACCCACACCCGCCCCAGTGCCCCGCCATCAGCGGCGTCACCCCGTCAGCGCTCCGTCCAGCGTAGTCAGGCATCAGCGTGGTCAAGTGCCGTCCGCCGGCCACCGGCCCGCAACTGGCGGCGGGGCACGCACCGGGTCGCAACACCCTGCACGTCACTGCGGGACATCCATCGAACAAACCGACACACCAGCAACAGCTGCACAGAAAGTGGGTTAGCAGTCATGACCGGAGTCAAGATCGGACTGGTTGGTGCCGGGCCGTGGGCCAAGGTGTTCCACGCCCCGATGATCACCGGCGGTCCCGAGACCGAGCTGACCACCGTGTGGGCGCGACGCCCCGAGGCCGCCCAGGAGATCGCCGCTGAATTCGGGGCCACGGTCTCGAACACCTTCGAGGACCTGCTCGACGCCGTCGACGCCGTCGTGTTCGCCGTTCCGCCCTTCGTGCAGGCCGAACTCGCCCCCCAGGCCGCGGCCGCCGGCAAGCCGCTGCTGCTGGAGAAGCCCATCGGGCTCGACCTGGCCCAGGCCGAGAAGCTCGTCGCCGCGATCGACGCCGCCGGGGTGCCCACTCAGGTGATGTTCACCAACCGATACAGCCCTCGCATCCGCGAGTTCCTCGACCAGGCCGGCCAGCAGACCCCGATCGGTGCCGTGGGTTTCTACGTCAACCAGGCCGCTCTCCCAGGTGGATTCTTTGCCACCCCCTGGCGGGTGGAGAAGGGGGGCCTGCTCGACCTGGGACCCCACGTCCTGGACACCCTCGACGCCGCCGTCGGTCCCATCGTGGACATCCAGGGACAGGGTGACCCGCAGAGCTGGTACGTCATTACCGCAACCCACTCCAACGGTGTCATCAGCCAGGCCTTCATGTCCCTGACCAGCCCGGTCGTCCGCGACGTTGCTGGGGTCAAGGTCTACACCGAGCAGGGCGAACTTGAGTGCGAGTTCGTCGGCAAGGACGGCGATCCCGCCGTGCCCGGCGTGATCCGGCGCGAATTCGCCGAGGTCGTCGCCTCGGGGAAGTCCCACGAGATCGACATCCACCGAGCCCTCTACATCCAGCGGCTGCTCGAGCAGGCCGCCGTCACCAACCCGGACAGCACCACGACCACCGCACCGGTGAACCCGCCGGCCAAGGGGTGACCCACGCCCGTCAGCCCACTACTCCTGCCCTCGCAGGAGGCGTCAGCCTCCCGGACTGAAACCGGATCCGACCACCGCCAGACCTGGCCGCCACGGCCTACCGGCAGCCGATGACTTCGACAAAGAAAGAACTCATGGCCGACAACAACCCGGCAGCTTCCCCGGCAGCCACCATCGAGCAACTGCTGGGCCCGGACAGTCCATCGAACTGGGGAAAATGGGGCCCCGATGACGAGGTGGGGAGCCTGAACTACCTCGGCCCCGCCGAGATCCTTCGCGCGGTCAGCGCAGTGCGCAGCGGCGAGGTGTTCACCCTCCAAGTGCCCATCGGTGACCCGGACCGGTCCGACCCCGTATGGCCCGGCCGCACCCCGGCAGTGCGTACCCAGGTCATGGACGAGGGGTTCTTCGCCCGCGGCGAGGAGCCCGAACCCTCCGACGGGCATCACTGGGCCGACGACAAGATCGAGATGTTCACCCAGGGATCCACCCAGTACGACGCACTCGCGCACTACTGGTACGGCGACCAGGTGTGGAACGGCTACCCGGCCGACACCACCATCGGCGCCCTGGCCCGTGCCTCGGTCCTGCCCATCGGCGAACGAGGTGTGGTCGGCCGCGGTGTCCTGATCGACATCGCCCGTGCCCGTGGCAAAGACGTCCTCGACAGCGGAGAGCAGATCTCGCTCGACGACCTGCTCGCTGCCGCCGACCAGCAGGGAACCACCATCGAGCCGCGCGACATCCTCATCATTCGCACCGGCTGGATCGGCTCCTACTACCGCACCGCCCGCGAGGACTTCTACCGCGACTGGAACGAGCCCGGACTGGCCTACACTCCCGAACTCGTCAAGTGGTTCCAGACCATGGAGATCCCCAACCTGGTCACCGACACCATCGCCAACGAGCTCAGCTTCTACCCCGGCGGCCTCCAACTGCCCCTGCACTGCGCCCTGATGCGCAACCTGGGAGTCGCCTTCACCGAGCTGTGCCAACTCGACGACCTGGCCACCGCCTGCGCCGACGACCAGCGTTGGACCTTCCTCTACGCCGCCGCCCCCCTGAAAATCGTCGGCGGCAGCGGATCACCAGTGAACCCGCTGGTGATCCGATGACCACCTCCCCAACCCCACCTGCCAGCACACCTCCGGGCACGCACACGACCTCGTCTGCCGAGATGGTCGGCGCCACGAGTGGCATGGCCGAGTGCGGCCCAGCCGCTGCGATCGACGTCTTCCGCGACTCCCACGGCTTCTTCACCATGGTCGCGGTCGACCAGCGCGAGTCCCTCCGGCACATGCTGCGCGAGGGCCAACTGCTGGACGAGGTCGACGACGCGACGCTGGCCGGCTTCAAGACCGCCGTCGTGGACGCCATCAGCGGAGCCGCCAGCGGCATCCTGCTCGACCAGCAGTACGGCCTCGAGGCCGCACAGCGAGCCCAGTGCCCGGTCATCCTCGCTGCCGACATCCTGTCCTCCTCCGAGGCGGGAGGACCGGTCGACATCGCTGCCATCGACGACACCGTCACCGCGGAGACCGTCAGCCAGTTCGGTGCCCAGGCCCTCAAGCTGCTCCTGCCTTGGCATCCGCAGCACCGCAGCGAGGCCATCGACCTCGCTCACGCCTTCATGGCCCGTTGCCGCGACCTGGGGCTTCCGGGAGTGCTCGAGGGTGTCGTACGACCCCGTGACGGTCGAGCCACCACCTCTGGCGGATTCGCCGAGGCCCTCATTGCCGCCGCAGTCGACCTCGCCCCCACCCAGCCCGACCTCTACAAGACCGAGGTCGTCTTCGGCTCACCGGCCGACCGGCGCCTGGCCACCACCACCGCCGAGGCCATCACCGACGTGATGGCCTGCCCATGGGTCGTGCTGTCCTCCGGCGTCGCCGCCCACGACTTCGCGACCGCAGTCGCCGCATCAGCCGCAGGCGGAGCCAGCGGGTTTCTCGCCGGACGCGCGGTATGGAGCGGCGCGGCCACCTCGCCCGATCCTCACGAGTACCTGCGGTCCCACGCCGCCACCAACCTGCAAGGCCTCACCGACCACATCTGGGGCACCGTCTCATGACCACAGCCACACCCGCCAATAAACGGTCCGCCACCGCACAAGCAAGCGTGGCCGGTGCGGACGACCCAAGCCCGACGGGCGTCCCCGACGTTCTCGTTGTCGGACGGATCTGCATCGACCTGTACCCCGAGCAGGTCGGCGTCGGCCTGGAGCAGGTGCGAACCTTCAGCAAGTCCATCGGCGGCAGCGCCGCCAACGTCGCCGTCGCGATCGCACAGCTTGGCGATACCGCCACCCTGGTCACCCGCACCGGTGACGATCCGTTCGGAAGGTTCGCTCGTGACGAGCTCGGCCGACTCGGGGTCGACACCACCTGGGTCACCCCCCTGCCCGACTCCCAGTCAGTGCTGACCTTCTGCGAGATCCACCCCCCCGATGACTTCCCGCTCTACATCTGGCGCAAGCCCACCGCACCCGACATGTACGTCGACGAGGACGACCTCCCGCTGGACCTGATCCAGCAGGCGCCTATTTTCTGGGCCACCGCTACAGGTCTGTCCCGCGAACCCACCCGCGGTGCTCACCACGCGGCCTGGCAGGCCCGCGGACGCCGGCCCAACACCATCCTCGACCTGGACTATCGATCCATGTTCTGGGACAGCGAGGACCACGCCCACTGCGCCATGGACGCCGCCCTGGACCACGTGACCGTCACCGTCGGCAACCTCGAGGAATGCCGTGTCGCCATCGGCGAGACCGAGCCAGACCGAGCCGCCCAAGCGCTCCTTGAGCGTGGCGTCGAGCTGGCCATTGTCAAAATGGGCCCCCGCGGAGTCCTCGCCCGGACCCGCGACGAACGAGTCGTCGCCGCGCCCATCCCCGTCGACGTCGTCAACGGGCTCGGCGCCGGCGACGCCTTCGGCGGCGCCCTGTGTCACGCCCTCATGCGGGGTCTCCCGCTACAGGAGACCCTCGACCTGGCCAATGCTGCCGGGGCACTGGTCGCCACCCGCCGCGAGTGCTCTCTGGCCATGCCCACCCTGACGGACCTCACCGAGTTCGTCGCCGCTGCCCGGACATCGAGAAGCGTCACAGCCGGCCGGGCCGCCGCGGGATAGCCACCCGACCCGAGCCTCGCGGCCAGCACACCCATCCATGTCCCTCGGCCAGTCACCCCGGCAGCGCGGCACAGGAACATCCCCGCAGCCACCCCCCCCGCCACAGTCTTGACCGTTCGAGCAGATTCACTGAAGGAGCACCCGTCATGACCGAGATTCGGGTCGCCATCGTTGGCGGCGCTGGATTCATGGGCTTCGCGCACAGCCTGGGCTGGGCGGTGGCCCCCATCGCCGCTGACCCCGGCGCCAGCATCCGCAAGGTCGTCCTCGTCGAAGCCGACGACGAGCGCGCCGCGACCGCCGCCGAGCGACTCGGCTGGGAGGAGTGGTCCACCGACTGGCGAGAGGTCGTCGCCCGCGACGACATCGACGTCATCGACATCGTCACTCCGCCCGCTTCGCACGCCGAGATCGCCATCGCCGCGATCGAGGCCGGCAAGCACGTGCTTGTCGAGAAGCCGATCAGCAACGACCTGGCAGAGGCCGAAGCCATGGCCGTCGCCGCGGCGGCCGGCACCGTGGTCAACCAGGTCAGCTTCAACTACCGGCACGCGCCCGCCATCACTTTCGTCAAGCGGATGCTTGAGGACGGCACGCTCGGTCATCCCCTGCAGTTCCGCGCCCACTACACCCAAGACGGCGGCGTCCTCGGCCGCGTCATCAGCGGCTGGCGCGCCCAGAAGGGCGCCGGCGGATCCGGAGTAACCGGCGACATCGGCTCCCACATCATCGACATGGCCTCCTACCTGGTCGGCGACATCGAGCAGGTCAACGCCATCCTCGGGGCCAAGGATCCCGTCGAGAACAGCAGCTGGCTCTCCGACAATGATCGCCGCGAGGGAGGCCACCTCGACGACGCCGCCCTGTGGATGGTCACCTTCGACAACGGAGCCATCGGCTCCTTCGCGGCCACCATGTACGCCTCCGGTCGTAAGAACCGCATGTTCTTCGAGCTGGAATGCACCGGTGGCACTGTCCAGTTCGACTGGAACCGTTCCGACGAGGTTCAGCTCAGCCTGGTCAACGACCCCCCCGAGCAGCAGGGCTTTCGCACCATTATCGTCAACGAGCACCACCAAGATGTCTGGTGGCCCATCGCTGGCATGGGATCGGGCTACATCGACGACCACGCCCTACAGTTGCAGAAGTTCGTGCAAGCCATCGTCGAGGGTCGGTCCGGCTCACCCGACTTCGCGGACGCCACCCGCACCCAGCGCGTCATCACCGCCGTCATGCAGTCCGCCGACAGCCACCAGTGGGTCACCGTCGACGAGGTGAAGGCATGAGCCTCGACCTGCGCTGGTCCACCGACCTGGTCACCTTCTTCGACCCGCCCTATTGGGATCTGCCCGCCGACCTCCCCTACGACGACTGGGAGCGAGAGGTCGACAACGATCCCCGCCGCTTCTTCGACCGCATGCTCGACGAAGCCGCCCAGGTCGGGCTCGCCGGCATCGAGCTGGCACCCGCCCCCGGCGGCTGGGTCAACGCCCTGAACGCCTACGGGACAGCCGCCGCGTTCAAGCGGGAGCTCGACCGCCGCAACCTGCAGATGTCGTCCAGCTACGTCCTGCCCGTGCTCCTCAAGGCCGCCATCGACGCACCTGACCCCCGGGCCCAGGCCGACGCGAACCGGGCACTGGAAGAGGACACCGCTCGCCACGCCGCGTTCCTCCGCGAGGTTGGCTGCCCCACCATGGTGACCAGCACCATTCCCCGCGCCCCCTTCTCCGACATCGCAGGCGTCGAGGCCTCCGCGGCTGCGTTCGACGCCCCCGTCGATGAACACCTCATGGGTGCCGTCGCCGAACAACTCGACCGCATCGGCCGAGTCGCCTCCGCTGAAGGGCTGCACGTCGCCGTCCACACCGACGCCTACTCCTTGGCGTCCCGAACGGACGACATCGACCTTCTGATGTCGCTGACCGACCCCGCCAGAGTCAAGCTCTGCATCGACGCCGGACACATCGCACTCGACGGCGGCGACCCGCTCGCCGTGGTCCAGCGCCACGCTGGCCGCGCCCCCGTCCTGCACTGGAAAGACTGCGCCAGCCACCTTCCCCCGCACACCCTCAGCGGCCCTCCCATGACCCGGCACGATGTGATGATCAAGTACTTCCGCGTCATGGGACCCGACGGCGTCGTCGACTGGACCAAGTGGACCCAGATCCTCCGCGACCAGGGATGGCGGGGCTGGGGCGTCGCAGAAATCGACATGTCCCCGGACCCACAGCGACAAATCCGCGAAGGTATCGACTACTTCAACCGCACCCTCGCCACCGACTCGTAGGACTCCGAGTCAGACCTGACGGAGTTCTACGAGCGCTGGATTCCTCAATGGATGTACACATATCGGCGTCGTAGTCGGCGAGTTGTCCGGGGACGGGGTTTCTCCCCAGTCAGGTACACGCGAACGTGGCCAGCTGCGCGGTCGTCACAGGGCCGGGGCCGCCCTGTCCTGCGCCCTCGGAGACCGGGCGGCCCCGGCTCTCCGGCCCGCACCAGCCTCTCTTCGGCGTGGGGACGTATCTCTATACCTCGTTGGCCGCGTTCGGGCATACGCCGACACGAGTGAACGGGGCAGACCGGCCCCAGAGCCAGGGGCGGGTTGTGTGGTGGCCACGGCGGTCTGGGTGATGTCGTCGGGGTTGGCGAAGGACCGCCCGGCCAGGGCGGTCTAGCGGAAGATCCGCCACCAGCCTTCCTGCAGATTCAGCCAGCACGCACCGCGCGGGATGAACGGGTGACGGATCCGGGAGTGATCCTCCAACCAGGTCCGGGTGGACAGTCTGTTGTGATGAGGGCAGGTTGTTGGTGGTGATCCAGATCTCACCTGTCAGTTTGGGTGTCCTCGACCAGTTGCAGGAACTGCTGGTAGAAGACGCTGTTGCGGGAGGATGCGGCCACAGCTCAACCGTCACGATCCACGGCGGCTGCTGCCCCTTCCCCATGTGCCGGTCAGCAGCCCCACAACTGCCCGCATTCCAGGGCCACTTTGTTACTGGGCTTTCCGTTGAGTTGTCGGGGAGTGACATCGTTTGAACCCTGCGGTAGTTCGTGGGCATGAGGTATGCGCAGGGTGGTGGTTTCACTCCGCAGGGCCAGGTCGCGCGGGAGCGGGTGCGCATACTTGCCGCCGATGGCTTCGCTCAGGGTGAGAAGAACGTGGTGATAACCAAAGGCTCCGGGGCAGTACTCGGTCGGTGGAACGGTGGCGACGGTCCTGGCGGGAGGGCGGAAGAGGGGAGCGCTCTGTAGGTCGGGCCCGGCGAAGCGGCCGAAGGTCGGCGACCGTGACTTCGCCGCGCTCGAGCCGGTCCTGTTGGAAGGCGCGATGGCTCAGGGCTGGGCGGATGAGCGGTGGACGCTCTCGCGCGTGCAATTGCTGATCGCGGATCAGCTGCGGGTGTCGTGCACGGGCCACTACGGCGTCGAACTCCACGTAGGTCCATTCGGCCGCCTCTCCCGAATCCGCACGGAAGACGAAGAAGGGGGGAGTCGGTGTGCCGACGCATGGCCGAGTCCCAAGTGTGCTGGAACGTATCGGAAATCATGTGCGGGTTTCCTTGCACTGGTGGGAGCCGGCAGGACGATCGTGGGCCGCCAAGGAGATGCCGCATGTCTCCTTGACGCAGGCGACCGCGATGCAGGACGGAGTCGGCCCGGGCGCACCAGGTCCAGGGGGCGCGGAGGTACAACACACGTCTCGTTTACACACGTCTTGCGAGGTGGATCGTGTCGACGGGTGGCGTGCGACAGAGTCTCGATCGACAGGAAAGTCAAGTCAATGCGCAGTGAAGGGCTTGATTCGCAGTACCGCCCTGCAAAAATGTGCAGATGCAGACCCCGGGTCCGAGCGCCGACGACCTCCTCGTCCTCCTGGAGGTCGCGCGCAGCGGCCGCTTCAGCAGGGCGGCTGAGTCCCTGCGCGTCAACCAGGTCACCGTCTCGCGGCGGATCGCCGCGCTGGAGCGTGCGGTCAGCGGCAAGCTCCTTGTTCGCGCGGCTTCCGGATGGGAACTCACCGACCTCGGCCGCCGTGCGCTGGCGGCAGCGGAGCAAGTCGACGGTGTGCTGCAGAAGTTGGAGTCCGTCCGAGGTCGGGGCGGAGATCGAGGATGTCGTCCGGCTGTCGGCCCCGACGGCTTCGCCACGTTCGTCGCCGCCCCTGCGGCGGCCCGTCTGCACCAGGACCACCCGGGAATCAGCGTGGAAATCGTCTCCGCGACCCGGCGCGCCGCGCAGCACCGCTCTGGCCTGGACATCGAGATCGTCGTCGGAGAGCCACGAGTGCTGCGGGCCCGGGCGCTCCGGCTCGGCGGCTATGTCCTCGGTCTGTACGCCACCCCCGATTATCTGGCGCGCCATGGGGAGCCGACGGGATTCGACGATCTGGCCCGGCACCGCCTGATCTACTTCATCTCGTCCATGCTCCAGGTCGACGACCTGGACGTGGGACGCCGCTTTCTCCCCGAGATGCGCGACGCGGTGACGTCCACCAACGTCTTCGCCCACATCGAGGCCACATGCGCCGGCGGCGGCATCGGGCTGCTGCCCACCTTCATGATCGCCCCGCACCGTGACCTCGTAAGGCTGCTTCCCGGAGAGGTCACGGTCGACATGGCCTACTGGCTCGTCGCCCGCGAGGACACCCTGCGACGCCCCGCGGTCGCCGCCATGGTGAAGCAACTCAGGCGGACGATGAAGGAGATGGGCAACGTGCTGTCCACCACCGCCCCGGGGGCGTGAAGTCTCCGGGAGAGACGCTCACGAGCGCACGCAGGTGAAGTTCTCGGCCCGGTCGGGGTCGCCATGACCGTTGTACCGGGGCCATTCCGGATAATCGCACAGCGGCCGGGTGCGCCCGGAGGCGGCCGGGTTGAGGTCCAGGGGATGGGCCGGAAGCCTGCTGCCGATCCCGAGCCCCGGTGTGCTCAGATCCGCGCCCGACAAGAAGGGAGTGCCGGGATAACCGCGTTCCCCGCTGGCCAGCTTGTAGCCCCACTCGACGGGTGAGGACAGGTCCCGGACCGCCTTGATCTGCGGGTCGGACAGGCAGGTGGGGCCGCGGTCCTCGCCGCCGGGGCAACGCAGGACCCGCGGGTCGAAGTGGCATCCGGCCTCGTCGGAGATGACGCCGTCGCGTACCCCGTCGTCGCCGTCGCAGCTCTGCATGACCCGGTCGTAGATCAACTGCTGTTTCTCGCGGCTCGGGAAGGCGCCGGGACGCTGCAGTATCTGCGTCATGTGGCCGAACCACAGGTCGAGCGCAGCGGCGTTCCAGGCCGGAGCGGCGGAGATCACTCCGTCGAAGTCACGGGGCCAGCGCTGCGCCACGGCCAGGGCCTCGCGGCCGCCGCTGGATGCGCCCGCGAAGTAGGAGCGGCGGGGCTGGGTGCCGTAGCGTTCGGCGATGAGGAACATCGCGGCGTCGCGCGTCTTCTTGAGCGCGTCCGCGGCGAAGTTGCGCAGTGCCTCGTCGTTCATCGCGAAGGCGCCCGCGTAATTCCAGTCGTTCAGGGCGAGCTGGTGGCCCGAGTCGCCGGCGAAGACGGCGAATCCGCGGGCGAGGGGAACACCCTCGGCGGCATCGCCGAAGGGGACGTTGTCGGTGAGCGAAGGAATGGCGCCGTCGTAGCCTCCGCCACCGAACATCATCGCCTTGCCGTTCCACTCGGCCGGGAGTGCGATGCGCATCTCGATGTTCGGGGCTTCGGGGTCGACGGGGAACAGTTCCGCGTCGACCTGGCAGTACTCCCCGATGGCCCCGGAACCCGTTCCGGAGGCCGGGACGGTCTTCGTCTCGGTGACTCGTCCTCCCGATGTCGGGAGGCCCAGGGCGTCTGCGGGGATGGCCAGTTCGGCGAGCCCTTCGCACCTGGCGGGTGGCCCCGTCGCGGCTCCTGACGTCGCCGGGAGCGAGACCATCGTGAGTACCGCGATGACGGGTGCTGTCAGCGCACGCACAAAGGCGGATCTCATAACTTCTCCTCGGAATCAGAAGGACGTGGCCGGACCCAGTGCCTGAGATCATCCGGCACGCCTCCGAACGGCGGAATTGCGGCGGCCGCAACGCTAGGGAGCGGGCCCCGCGCTTGAAACGCGGAGACAGTGCACAGTTGCGCATGCGGGAACTGCATTTCTGTCGACGCTGCGCGAGCTGCCCGAGCGCGCTGAGGCGCCGCAGGGTCACTTGCGGCAGGCGGTGTTCCCGCCGCTGCGCGTGAACTGCTCGAAGAAGCGCCACGAGGCCTCCGAAGCGCTGGGCGCCTTCGGGTCGTTAAAGGTGCCCGCGTACTCCGGGTCCGTGGTACCGCCGGGCCAGTAGTGCGACATGCCGTCCACGATCCACCGCTCGGCGATCTGACAGCCGTCCCGGCCCCGTGCCACCTTGCTGGTCCACGCGTAGCCGTCGGGGACCTGACCGGTCCTGGACGAGGTCGGGTCGTCCCGGAAGGTGTCACCGTCCGTCCCCGGCTTCAGGAGATTGTTGACAGCGAGCCACTCGAGGTAGGCCTGTCGGGCGCACCCGCCGAGCACGGGTTGTTCGCCGAGTGGGTCACTGGTCCCGCCGATCGAGAAGAAGGGCATCACGTGCGCCCGCGGCCCCATCTGCTCGACGGCCTGTGGTGCGTAGAGCAGGGCGGTGGCATCGGGCAGGACCATGCAGGAAAGGAAGTCCATGCCGTAGCCGCCTCCCGCCGACACTCCGGCCGCCGCGTACAGCTCGGGGTAGGCGGTGGCTGTCGCGCTCGACTGGAAGGCGCCCGAGGACATGCCCATGAGGTAGACGCGATCGGTGTCGACGTGGTAGGCGGAGCTGGTCTGCCGGGTTATCCCGGCGACGATGTCCGCGTCGCCGCCTCCGCCTCGGGTGGTGCTCGCCTTGTCGTTGCTGACCGCGCGCCAGCACTGTCCGCCGTTGTCGGGGTAGGCGACAAGGAAGCGCTCGCGGTCCGCGAGCGGGTTGAGCAGGTTGGCGTGCATCTGCTGTTCGGCCGTGGTGCCGCAGCCGTGCACCATCACGTACAGGGGGAGCCTGTCGGCAGGCTTCCAGCCCTTGGGCACATAGACCAGGTAGTCGTTGACGCCCGTCGACGCCTCGTAGGTCCGCTGGTCGACGTGTCCCTCGCCGCCCGCGGTGTCCTCATGTTCGGCTGCGAGGGCGGGCGGGGCGACGACGAGTGTCAGGCAGCTCGCCGCGACGGTCACGGCGAGCACGGTGCGGAGCCATATCCGGTCGGCTGTCAGGCCGATGGATCTCCGCGAAGTCCCAGGGCATGCGGACTCTCCGCGGCCGAAGGGCTTGCGACCGTGCTTCATGAACGAGGGGATCACGGGGTCCTCCCAACGCGGCACCCGGGACGCAGTCGATGCGCGACGGGTCACCGAAGGCCACTGATACATAAGGCAGTTGTTCTACCGGGGCAAACTGAAGATCAGCGATGGAGAGCGCAAGAATGTCCCTCAACGTCCCTCCTGCACCTCGGCCCTGACCGACACGGGGGCGCATTCCCGCGCCGAGGCGGCAGGCAGATCTCGCCCGGCCCGGTGGGGCGCAGGATCGCGAGCGCGCGGCCCTCGGAAGCGTCACGCCCACTGCGACACCAACGACTCGATCACGATGTGCCGTTCGTAATCGGCCAAAACGTCACGGTCGAGCCCGCTGGTGAGCAGGCAGAACGAAAGGCCGGTCTCCGGGTCCGCCCAAGCGGACTGCCCGCCGGCCCCGCCGTGACCGAAGCCGCGCGGGGATGTGCAGCCACCGAACGGCCGCATCGGCATCGCGGCATCGCGCGACGGCACCCGCAACACCGCGCCGTCGTCCGGCCCCGCGATGACCAGGCCGATGCTTCGGTTGGCGCTCGCACCCACCCGGTCCGGGTCAAGGAAGGTATTACGGATGTGGCCCGTGGCGTCCGCCAACACGTCCGGCCGCCACAGCTCCGTCGAGTTCCACATGAGCTCTTGGTAGAACAGCGCCACACTCGCCGCGTCCGAGAAGGCCCCGCCGCCAGGCGCACCCACCGCGATCAGTTCCGGGTCGTTCCCGAGCGCCAGCACCACCGACTCGTTCGCTTCCAGGACCGCTTCGTCGACGGGGCGTCCGGACAGCGTTTCGAGCATTTCGATCGGATGCTTGCCGGTTGCAGTGACCGGCTTGAGGTTGCCCTGCCGCTCGTTGGGCACGCCCAGTTCGAGACGCTCCAACCCCAGCGGGTCGAGCACGTGGGCGCGCAGCGCCTCCCGGTAGTCCTGTCCGGTCACCCGTTGGACCACTTCCGCCAGCACCCAGTGCGCCGCGAGGGGGTGGTACTCGTAGCGGCTGCCGGGCTGCCACTCCAATCGCCAGTCCGTCATGCGCGCGGACCGCCCCTCGCGCGTGACAACGCTCTCCTGCTCGATGACTGCGTGGGGGAACCCGCAAGTGTGCAGCAGCACTTGCTCGATGGTGACGACGTCCTTGCCGTGCGCGCCGAATTCGGGCCATACCTCGACCACCCGGGTCTCCAGGCCGATCAGGTCCTCTCCGATCAACTGCCACACCAGGGAGGCCACGATCGGCTTGGTGGCTGAGAACAGGCAGAACCGGTCGGACTCCCGGGCGTCCCCGAACGACTCGAACACCACCGTCTCGTTGTGCCGGGCCGCGGCGAACTGCGCCGCAGGCCAGACGCCTTCGTCGACCGCGGCCTGGATACACTCACGCATCGCGGCCAAGGGCCGGCTCGTCGAGCTCATCGTCGGTTGTCTCCTCGTGGGTCAGATGGGGCACGAAGTGAGGCATCAGCTCAGGTCAGCGAGTGCAGATCGCCTGGGCCTCGCTCATCAGCGGCGGTGGTGAATGCCGGCGGCGCCGATCGGGGCCGTCGCCATGCTCCGCGTCAGGTAGGTCAGGGGAGGTGAGTGGCAGCGGCGCCGTCCGCTGCCGCTACCCGGCATGAAGCCCCGGCGTGAACGCCCAGGGTTCCTCGCGCAAGATCAGACTGAGGCTACAAAGTTGCCTCACCCGGCGACCAGTCCTCCGGAAGCGGACCGGAGGCCTGTACCGAGCTGGCGACGTCGATGAACGAGCCCGTGTCGATCGACTCGGCGACGGACACCATCGTGTCCAGGACGTGGTGGGCCAACTGCCCGGTCGCGCGGTGCGGTACACCGCGTCGCAGGGAGCGTGCCATGTCGAGGACGCCCATGCCGCGACCGTCCGCCGGGCCTGTGGTCTCGACCGTCGTCCACTCGCTGGCGCCGGTGGCCCAGATCTTCAGCTCGCCGTCGAAGGTGTTCGGGTCGGGCAGTGAGAGCGTCGCCTCGGTGCCGGTGATCTCGACGAACCCCGCCCGGATGTGCGGGGATTCGAAGCTGAAGATGCTGTTCGCGGAGCCACCGGACGCGAACTGGATCAGGGCGCTCACGTGTGTGGGCACCTCGACCTCGAACTCCTCGCCCGCTCGCGGGCCTGAGCCGATGGTGCGGGTGGCCATGGCCATGGAGCCGACCGCCGAGACCCGGCGGACGCTGCCGAAGGCCTGCACCAGTGCGGTGAGGTAGTACGGGCCCATGTCGAACAGCGGCCCCGCGCCACGCTGGAACAGGAATGCCGGGCTGGGGTGCCACGACTCCGGCCCCGGGGTCTGGAAGATGGTCTGGGCCGTGAGCGGGACCCCGATGCCGCCGCGCTCGATGATCCGGCGGGCCGTCTGCAGACCAGCTCCGAGGAAGGTGTCCGGCGCGCACCCGAGTCGCAGGCCGGCGTCGGCCGCCTCCTTCAGCAGCCGGAGCCCGCTCTCCCGGTCCAGCGAGAAGGGCTTCTCGCTCCACACGTGCTTACCCGCCCGCACCGCCGCGGTCGCGATCTCGACGTGGGCCGCCGGTGTCGTGAGGTTGACGATGATCTCCACGTCCGGGTGGTCCAGGGCGAGCTCAGGAGTGCCGTGCTCAGGGATGCCGTGGTCCCGTGCGCGGACCTTCGCGACTTCAGGGAGAAGATCGGTGACGGCGTGGACCTTCAGGTCCGGGAATGTCGTGAGGTTGTTCAGGTACTCCTTGCTGATCACGCCGGCGCCGATGACGGCAACCCCGACCGGCCCGCGGCTCATCGGGCACCGCCCTTGGTGCGGTCGGCGCCGGGGCCGGCCTCGAGGTAGCGCAGCGAGGAGGCGACGCCTTCGAAGATGTCACCGGCGTAGTCGTCGAACTCGACGATCCCCACCTCGAGGTGCTTCGCCGCTTCGATGATGCCCCACACGTCGATCTCGCCCTGTCCCGCGGGGAGTTGCGCGGCCGTGTCCTTCGTGGCCGGACCGTCCTTGATGTGGATGGCGATCACGCGCTCGCCGAGGCGTTCCAGGAGCCTGGCGGGGTCTTCGCCCCCCACGGCGGCCCAGTAGGTGTCGACCTCGAGGACGAGTTCGGGGTCGAGCAGGTCCGCCAGGACCTCCAGGGCGGTGGCACCCCTGATCTTTGAGGAGATCTCCCAGTCGTGGTTGTGGTACCCCACGCGAACTCCATAATCCGCGCCCTTCGCCGCTGCGGCGTTCAGGCGGGCCGCGGTGTCGCGGATCGCCTCGATGTCCTGCCAGCGCTGGGGCGGGACGAGGGGGTGGACCACGGCGCCGATGCCGAGGCGCCGAGCGGCGGAGAAGATCTCGTCCTGGTCGGGGGGAGTTTCGGCGGGGATGTCGGCGGCGATGTCCGCCGGAGCGTCGATGGGGATCAGGAGGGTGTGGCCCGTCGGAGCCGTGATGTCGTGCTCCGCGAAGGCTGCGGCGAGTTCCTCGGTGCGGGTCTCGAAGGCGCAGGGTTCGACCCGGCGGTAGCCGATCTCGGCGAGTTGTCGGATCGTCCCTTCGAAGTCCGTTTCCAGTGCGTTGCGGACCGAGTAGAGCTGCACGGAATACGTCATGGAAGCAGAGGCCTTTCGGAAGAGGTGTTGTTGCACTCGATGGCCGCCGTCAGTTCGCGGCGCATGTGGTCGGTCACTCCTGGGAGCTCGTTCAGGAGCACGGACAACGGCAGGGCCGTGGACCGGCGGAGCAGTTGCTCCACGTCCAGGTGGGGAGGCAGGTGATCCCGCAGGATGCCGGAAACCGACGCGAGGACCGCGTCGTGCGCGGCGAGGCGCTCCACCGGGCTGTCGAGAGTGAGCAGGTCGGGTGTCGTAGTGGGCGTGTACGTCCATGCGTGCCGGCCGGCACCCACGGCGTGCTCCGCCCGGTCCGGGTGCTCGGGCAGCGCCACCACCGCGGTGGTGCCGTACGGGATCGTGACACGGACGGTCATGGCGTCGTCCTCGTGTTCCCACTCGACACTCACTCGCCCGTGGACGGTGTCGTGCGCGGTCCGGGCATGGGTCAGGCCGCCGCCGGGTCGTGGCGCGATCCGCATCGTCCGGTAGCCCGGGCTTGTCGCCCGTACGCCTCCGATGACGGTGTGCATCCAGTTCGCGACGGAGCCGAGCGCGTAGTGGTTGAGGGACGTCATTCCGGACGGGTTCACCGTGCCGTCGGGCAGGATGGCGTCCCACCGCTCCCAGATGGTGGTCGCTCCGCGGACGACCGGATCGAGGAACGAGGGCGCCCGTGTCTGCAGCAGCAGGCGATAGGCGTCGTCCGGGTGCCCGGTCGCCGTCAGGGCGTGCACCACATGCGGCGTGCCTGCGAAGCCCGTGGAGATGCGGTAGCCGTCGCGCCGCACGATGTCGGCCAGACGCGCGCCGGCGTGGGGCAGTTGGCCCTCGTCGAGCAGGCCGAACCGAATGGCCAGGGCGTATGCCGTCGCACACTCGCCGGTGATACGGCCGCTGGAGCTCACGTACTCGGCCCGGAACCCCGCTCGGACCTGATCCGCGACTTCCGTGAAGTACGCGACGTCGTCCGCACGGTCCAACACGTCCGCAGCGCGCGCCATCTCACGTGCAGTCTGGTGGAAGAAGGCCGTCGCGACGAGATACCGGTCGGCCTTGGACTGGCCGGGGCGGTCCATCGGGGTGGAGGGGTCGAGCCAGTCCCCGAACTGAAACCCGGTATTCCACAAGCCTGTCGGGTCGAGCAGCGGCACCACACTGCGCGTGAACGTCGCCATCGAGTCGTAGCAGCGGCGCAGAATCTCCTCGTCGCCGTACTCCCAGTACAGATGCCAGGGCAGCCGCACCGCTACGTCGCTCCACAGGGCCGTCGGTGTGTCGTGGCCGGGCTGCACATCGGGTACGACGTACGGGACGAACCCGAGGTCCTTCTGCTCAAGTGCGAGGTCGCCGAGCCACGACATCAGCACCCCACGCACGTCGTACAGGTAGGTCGCCGTCGGGGCGAAGGCGTTGATGTCTCCCGTCCAGCCGAGTCGCTCGTCGCGCTGCGGACAGTCGGTGGGAATGCCGACGAAGTTGCCGCGCATCGACCAGACGACGTTCTCGTGCAGCCGGTTCAGCAGGTCGTTCGACGTCTCGAACCATCCCGTACGGGTCATGTCGCTGTGCACGACCACGGCTCGCACGTCTTCCGGTTGCAGGTCGCCGGGGAGTCCGCCGATCTCGGCGTATCGGAAGCCGTGGTAGGTGAACCGTGGCTCGAACTCCTCGGGTCCGTCGCCGGCCAGGACGTACCGGTCGGTGGCCTCGGCCGTGCGCAGGGTCGTGTAGTCCGGCACGCCGTCGACGAGCACCTCGGCGTGCCGGACGGAGACCGAAGTTCCGCGGGGCCCGTCCAGGCGGAGCCGCACCCAGCCGGGGAGGTTCTGGCCGAAGTCCACGACGGTGGTTCCGGCCGGGGACTTCCAGATCCTTAGCGGCGGCAGCTCCTCGACGCGTCGGATCGGCTCCGCGGTGGCCTCGGCCAGGGTGGCCATGTCCCAGTCGACCGGTTCGGCCTCGTGCCAGGTGCGGTCGTCGAATCCGGGCTCGTTCCACCCCGCTGGTTCGAGCGTTGCGTCGATGGTGACCCCGTCGTAGAGGGAGTTGGCGCGTACGGAGCCCTGCCCGCACCGGAACCTCTCGCCAGAGGCGACGTACTCCGTCCGGTCCGGGTAGCGCAGTTCGATCAGGGAGAGCAGAGCGGGGCGGTCGGCGTAGATCCGGGGGCGCGTGATCTCCTCGAAGCCGAGGCGGCCGACGGCCCAGCCGTCGCCGACGATGGCGCCGAACGTGTTCGTGCCGGTGCGTACCGTGGCGGTGAGGTCGTGGCTGCGGACGAGGAGGCGGTGCCGGTAGGACGTCCAGCCCGGCGCCAGGACCTCGTCGCCGACCGGGGATCCGTTCAGATGGGTCTCGGCGGTGCCGAGGGCGGTGATGTGGAGAGTTGCGCTCAGGAGGTCCGGGCAAGCTTCGAACTCGGTCCGGAAGTACACCGCCGGATCGCCTGGCTCGCCCACGCGTCGTTCGGGCGAGCCGACGAACACCGCGCCGGCGGCTTCGAACTGTGCTGAGAGCATGGTGTCCATTTCTCGTTCGGAGACAGTTGGCCGCGTGCGGCTCGAACGGTGTCGTGGGCCGGTCGGACACGCGTACGGTCACGTGGCAGAGATCTCGGGCCACCGGCCCGAGCCCCGTCGCGCCAGGCCGATGTCACCCGGCGGGGTGGTGCACCGCTGGGTCCACGCCGAGCGCGACTGCCGTCGGAAGTGCCGCTGTCATGCGGGGGAGAGTTCGGTGAGGTCGAGAAGCGGACGCTGCAGGTCGACCTTCACACCCTTCACCTTGGGTGATGTGTAGTAGAAGACCGAGAAGCTGGTCACTGGCACGAGCCAGGCCTGGTCGATGGCCCGCCGCGTGGCCTGGTCGTAGAGCGAGCGCTGCTCAGCACCCATCGCCGTGTCGCCCTGCTTGACCAGTGACGCCACCTTCGGGTCGTCCCCGCCGTACATCAGGCCAGGGGTCGGAAGGTAGAACTGCTTCGCGTACAGGAAGAGCGGGATGTAGCCGTACCCGTAGGACACCATGGGATGCTCCCCGCTCAGATACTCCCGTGAATACTTGGAGCCGTCGCTGGCGTTGACCGCGCGCACCTTCACGCCGATCTTGGCCCAGTCCGAGATCACGGCTTGTGCGACGTCACTGGTGGGTGGGTTCACGGTCAGGCTGAGCATGGTGGCGCTGAAGCCGTTCGGGTAACCCGCCTTCGCGAGCAGCGACTTCGCCTTGTCGGGGTCGTAGGCGTAGCGGTCGGCTTCCGACTCGAGGTAGTCGGGCGTGCCCGGTGTCCCTACCTGGTTGACCGGCTTGCCGGTGCCGTGCAACAGGCCCTCGGCGATGGCCTTGCGGTCGATGGCGTAGTTCAGCGCCTGCCGTACGAGCTTGCTGCGCAGGGGCTTTGCCCCGGCACCCTTCGCACGGCCGGTCAGTTGGATTCCGGTCTCCGCGACCAGGGTGGAGTACGTCTTGAGGTTGGCGCTCTTGGCGCTGTCCAGCGTGTTGATATCGCCCTGCGCCAGGTCGGCGGCGCCGGTCTTCAGCAGGGAGAGCGCCGCGTTGGTCGAGCTGACGACCTTGATGACGATCTTGTCGTAGCGGATCGCGGACTTGTTGTAGTAGTTCCGGTTGGGCGTGTAGGTGTAGTGGTCGCCGGAGACGGTGGCCTTCTCGTCGAGCACGTACGGCCCTGCGCCGAACGTCTCGTGTCCCAGTGCCTTCTTGTTGGCGAGTCCCTTCGCGCTGATGACCGAGCTGAGGTGTGTGGTCGATGACAGGTTGTACGGCATTTCCGGGTTGGGCCGGGCGAGCTTGAGGGTGACGGTGCGCTCGCCCGTCGCCTCGACGGTCACCTTCCCGAGCGACGGCGCCTGCGGGCTGTTCGGATCGGCGAAGGTGTACTTCAGCGAATTGACCACCGCGGCCGTCGTGACCGGTGTGCCGTCCGCGAACTTCACACCGGGGCGCAGGGTGAGTTGGAACTCACGGTTGCCCTTGCCCACGTACTTCCACGAAGTGGCAAGGCCAGGCTCGTACTTGCTGTTCGGGCCACGGTGGATGAGTGAGTCGTACGCCAGCGGGGTGTACCAGTTCTCCCCTACGGTGATGCCCGCGCGCGCCGGGTTGAAGGTGCTGGGCGGCATGAGCGAGACGACGTTGAGTGTGCCTCCGGACTTGCCCGTGGACGAGTCGGCCGTGCCGCTGCAGGCCGTCGCGGTCAGTGCGGCGCACAGGGCACCGGCCAGCAATGTCGTGGTGCGGGTGAATCCTCTGTTCATGGAACTTCCTCCATGGAGTGCCGCGCGCCCGGAGCGGGTGTCGGTGCCGGCGGCCCGGTTCGCGCCGGCGGGGGTGTTATCAGGAGTCCTGTGCGACGGTGAGCCGCTGGGAGGGTGCTCGCTCGGGATCCGGGTCGGGCACCGCGGCGAGCAGCTGCCGGGTGTACGGGTCGGTGGGCGCGTTGTAGACGCGCTCCGCCGGGCCGGTCTCGACGATGCGGCCCTGGTGCATCACGGCCATGCGGTGGGACAGGAAGCGCACTACCGCGAGGTCGTGCGCGATGAAGAGATAACTGAGGCCCATCGACTCCTGCAGTTCGGCGAGGAGATTGAGGATCTGGGCCTGCACGGAGAGGTCGAGTGCGCTGACCGGCTCGTCGCAGATGATGAGCGACGGATTGATGATCAGGGCGCGGGCGATGGCGATGCGTTGCCGTTGTCCGCCCGAGAAGTGCGCCGGATAGCGGTCCGCGGCGTCGTGCGGCAGGCCGACCCGGACGAGGATGTCCCGCACGCGCGCGGCGATGTCCCGCCGCGACAGCGAGGACGACTTCAGCAGGAGCGGCTCGGCGATGGACGTGCCCACCCGCCGCGTGGGGTTGAGCGAGCTGTAGGGATCCTGGAAGACCGCCTGGATCTCCGAACTGAGGGCCCGGCGCTCGCGCCGGCCAGCTCCGGTGATGTCGCGCCCCCGGAACCGGATGTGCCCATCGGTCGGGGGCCGGAAGCCCAGGACGATGTTGGCGAGGGAGCTCTTGCCCGAGCCCGATTCGCCGACCAGGCCGAGGGTTTCTCCCTCGGCGATGTCGATGTCGACTCCGTGGAGAACGCGGGCGGGGTTGCGGCGAAACCCCTGCGGATAGTCGAGGACGATTCCGTGTGCGCTCAGCAGGGGCTGAGTGGGCGTCGTGTCGGTCCGGCTCACGAGGCATCCTCCATGTCGAGTTCCCGCACGCGGTCGATGTGGATGCAGCGGCTGTGGTGCTCGGCCGCGACCGAGGCCAGGGGAATCGGGCCCTGCGCGCAGTCGGCAGCGGCGAGTGGGCAGCGGTCCTGGAAGTGGCAGCTGATGGGCCAGGCGGCCGGAGGCGGCACGGTGCCCGGGATCGTGGGCAGCCTCGCCCGGTGCGTGGTGGTGCTGCCGTCGGCCGAGGTGCGGTCGAGTGCGCGGTGCGGGTTGGCCGCGAGGAGTCCGGCCGTGTACGGGTGCGCGGGCGAGTGGTAGAGGGTGCCGACCGGTCCCTGCTCGACGACCTGCCCGGCGTACATGACGACCGCACGCGCGCACAACTGCGCCGCGACGCCCCAGTCGTGGGTGATCAGGACGATGGCGAGTCCGCGCTCCGCCTGCAAGCGCCGGAGCAGTGCGAGGATCTCGGCCTGGACGCGGGCGTCGAGCGCGGTCGTCGGTTCGTCCGCGACCAGCAGGTCGGGGTCACCGGCCAGGGCGAGCGCGATGGCGACCCGCTGGGCCATGCCTCCGGAGATCTGGTGCGGGTACCGGCGTGAAACGGCGCCCGGGTCCGGGATGTTGACCAGGTCGAGGAGTTCGACGGCCCGCGCCCGCGCGGCGCGCCGGTCCAGACCGTGGTGCCGGCGCGCGGCCTCGGCGAGCAGATCGCCGACGCGGCACGTGGGGTCGAGCGCCGTCATGGGTTCCTGGGACACGTAGCCCATGCGGGTTCCGCGCAGTGCGTGACGGTCACGGTCGGACAGCGACAGGAGTTCGGCTCCGTCGAACCGGCAGGAACGGGCGCGGACTTCGGCGCCGGCGGGCAGCAGACCGAGTACGGCTGAAACCGTGACCGACTTGCCGCAGCCCGACTCGCCGACGATGCCGAGGATTTCGCCCCGGTCCACGTGGAAACCGACGCCTTGGACAACGGCGCTGCGCTTGCCACCCGTGCCGAAGGCGACCGTGAGCCCGCGCACCGCCAGCAGGGTGCTCGACGCCGCCTGCTCCGTCGCCCCACCGGGTTCGGTGGACTCGTCCTCGCCTTCCTCCCATACGGGCGGTTCACCGCTGCCCGCGCCACCGTGCCTTGCCGGTGCGGTGCTCCACCGTTGCACCATCACATCGCGCACGGCGTCGCCGAGCAACGCGAGGGCGAGCATGGTCAGACCGATGACGCCGCCCGACGGCACCAGCATCCAGCTGGATCGGTCGAGAACCTGGCTTGCCTGGGTGATCAGGCCGCCCCAGGAGGGATCCGGTTCCTGCACGCCGAGCCCGAGGAAGGACAGACCCGCCTGCACGCCGACCGCGGCCGCGGCCATCAGGGACGCCTGCACGAGTATCGTCGTCGCGAGGCGCGGCACGATGTGCCGGAGCAGGATCTGACCGTCACTGAGGCCGGACACGCGGGCCGCCGCGACGTACTGTTCCGTACCGACACGTTGCGTCTCCGCGCGGATGACCCGGGCGAGCCCCGACGCACCGAGTACGCCGAGCACGATCATCGCGAGGTGCTGGTTTCCGGGGAACACGGCGAGGACGAGCAGGAGGATCAGAATGGACGGGAGTGCGACCGCGAGCTCGATCCAGCGCAGCACCGCCCAGTCCACCCAGCGGCCGAAGTAGCCGGCCAGCACGCCCATGGCGGTGCCGGTGACGACGAAGACAAGCGTCACCTCCACGATTCCCAGCAACACCCCCTGACCACCGAACAGGACGCGGCTGAGGATGTCCCGGCCCAACTGGTCGGTACCCAGCCAGTGTTGCCCGCTGGGCCCGGCCAGCACGTGGGTCAGGTCGGTGCTCGTGGGCCCGTACGGAGCGAGCGCGTCCGCACCCACGCTCATCCCGCCGACCGTCACCAGCCACAGGAGTGAGAGGACCGCCAGCGGCCTGCGGACCAACGCCCGTAGCGCCGACCCGCGCCGCGGCTGCCGCTGGGTCACCGACGGCTGCTCCGCCGGGTCGTCCCTCAGGCCCATGTCGCCCGGCGTGGGGTCCACCGCCGTCTGCTCGATGCCGGTCACCGGACACGCACCCGGGGGTCGATCGCGCCGTAACAGAGATCGACGAGGAGGTTCGCCGCGACGACGAGCAGAGTGAAGTACACGACCGCTCCCTGAATCACAGGCAAGTCCCGGGAGGCCGTTGCCTGTTGGACGATGGAACCGAGGCCGGGCATCGCGAAGACCTGTTCGACGAAGATCGTGCCGCCGATCAGCCCGACGAACACGACGCCGATGACGCTCATGATCGGCACACCCGCGTTGCGGAGCGCGTGCCGGAAGAGAATCGACCGGTGCGCGAGGCCGTTGGCCCGCAGCGTCTTGATGAAGTCCTGGCTCAGGACCTGCCCGAGAGAGTCGCGGGTCTGCTTGGCGATGATCGTGGCTCCCCCGATCGCCAGGGAGGTCACCGGCAGAACCAGGGACTGCGCCCACTGCCCCGGTGAATCCGCGAAGCTGACGTAGCCGGCGACTGGAAGGAGCCGGAGCGTGACCGAGAAGAACGAGGTGAGGACCACCGCCAGCCAGAAGTTGGGGATGGCCATGCCGCCCACCGACAGGACGTCGACGATGCTGCGGGTGGCACCGCCGCGCACCGCCGAGGTGATGCCCAGCGCCAGACCGAGTACGGCACTCGCCAGCGTGCCCAGGATCAGCAGCGAGAACGTGACCTCGAGGTGCTCGTTGAGCTGGGAGGTGATGCCCTCACCGGAGAGGGTCGAAGTTCCGAGATCACCACGCACCGCATGCGCCAGCCAGCTCCCGTACTGCTCGAACATCGGCTTGTCCAGGCCGAGGCTCTCACGGAGGGCGACAATCTGGTCCGACGTGGCTTGCGGACCGAGCATCATCTGCGCGGCGTCGCCGGGGACCACACTGGTGAGCACGAACGACAGGGCTGTGGCGACGAAGACGACAGGCAGTGACCACAGCAGGCGGTTTCCGAGGAGTTTCAGCACGGCAGGTCCTGCACGGACGGGTTCCCTGCGGGCGCGGAGCGAGCAGCGCCCGACAGGGAGGCGATGAGTGGCGGCATGGCGGTAGGCAAGTTGCGCACGGCGCTCTCCGGAGGTGGGTCGGATCGGATGTCGACGGCGGTCGATGTTCCAGACCGGTTTCGGACCGCTGAATTTCCAGTGACACTTGAAGTTCGGGCTCAAGGTAGGGCTGGGTTCAGCGCGCCGTCAATATCGAGCGCACGCTGAAATTCAGGCGGCGGGCGGCTGGTGGGTAGCGGCATGGCCGCCCGGGCGAACTGCCGGCGGATGCCGTATCTGAAACGCCGGGCTCACCGGGGGTGGCGGTGGAATCTGAACTACCGGGCGCACCGGCTACCGAAGTTGAACTGCCCGTGAGTGAACCGGCGGCTGCCGAGCCCCCACCGACTACGGCGTGACCGTACGCGCGCTGCCCCGGTGCCCGCTGGGGGAGCGCAGCAGGACGGCGTCGATGACGGCGCCGAGTTGGGTACCGATGTCGAAGGACGGGTCGACCAGCCAGTGGCTCTGCAATCCGTCCCAGGCCGCGATGATCAAGGCTGCGGCTTGTTCCGGATCGACTGCGGGGCTGACCTCTCCGGTCTCCTGGAGCAGCGAGATGTCGCGGGCCAGCTGTGCGCAAGAGATGCGCCAGCGTTCCTTGAAGTAGTCGTGCGCGGGGTGTTCGGGGTTACTGGCCTCGCCGAGCAGGGATGCGTAGAGGTGGACGATGTTGGTGCGGCGTACGCCGTCCACGGCGAGCGCGGGTGCCGCCGCTACGGACTCGCCCGGGCCCAGCAGGCCCATCTCCTGCTCGTCGAACAAGGCCAGAGCCGCGACGAGGAGAGCTTCCTTGGAGGGGAAGTGGTAGAGGAGGCCCGCTTCGCTGATGCCTGCTCGCTTCGCCGCCCCGAGCGTGGTCACACTGCGGTGGCCGTGCTCGACCACCAGTGCCAACGTGGCCTGGGCGATGGTTGCGCGGCGTTCGCGCGTCCGTGCATACGGACCGCGCCGACGGGGCTCTGGCATGCCAGCACCGTATCCGACTCCGCATGCGGGCCCGTCCGCCTCGCGGCGACGTGACCGGCGGAGCATCGATGGGAACGGGCAACTCTCGCCCGGCTGTTGACGCGCACCCGGGCAGCCGACACTATGAAATTCAAGTTGCACTTGAGATTCAATTCGAGGGTGCCCTGCGCTGCGGACGAGCGCGACGCGGAGAGCGCCGAGCAGCAGCCGCCCCGAGAACCGGTCGAGGACTGCTCCGTAGCCGAACACCGCCGGGGAGAGATCAAGGACCGCGGCCTGCACCCCCAGCCGGTCACCTACCACCAAACGCGAGGAATCGACATGGCAGGACTGTCCGTACAGCGCGTTGCCGAATTGAAGGCGCGGGCGCGACGGGACGTGGACGAGGGGCTGTTGCCGGCGTGCCAGTACGCGCTGGCCAAGCACGGCGAGGTGCTCGTGCACGAGACGCTCGGCGACGCGCCGCCGGACGCGCGGTTCTCGATCTGGTCGACGACCAAGCCGGTGTTCAGCTCGCTCGTGTGGCAGTTGATGGGCGAGGGCAAGCTGGATCCCCTGGCGCCGGTCGTGGACCTGTGGCCGGAGTTCGGGGCGCACGGCAAGGACCGGGTGACACTCGAACACCTCCTGCTGTTCACCGCGGGATTCCCGGAGGGGGAGCTCGACTGCGACTCGATCTTCGACCGTGCGGCCCGGGTGCGGCAGATGGAACAGTGGAAGCCGTCCTTCGAACCGGGCACCGCCTATGGCTATCACGGGTTCAGTGCGCACTACGTGATGGCGGAGCTGGTGGAGCGCGTGACCGGCACCGACCACCGCACGGCGTTGCGGGAGCGGATCCTCGATCCTTTGGGCCTCGACCGGCTCGAACTCGGCGTTCCCGAGGACCGGCAGGGCGACCTCCAGCGCATCCTCGGCGCCGGTGAGCCCAGCACGGAGGAGGAAGTGAAGGACCTCCTTGGTGTCGACTCGCTGCCGCTCGAAATCACCGAGGCGATCACGGCGGCCGCGGGGAACGCGAGTGTGCGCCCGGACACCGCCCTGATCACGTGGCAGCGGCCCGACCTGGTCGCGTTCGGTTTCCCTGGAGCCGGGGGAGTGAGCGACGCGGCGAGCTTCGCGCTGTTCTACCAGCACCTGCTGCACGACCCCAAGCGCGTGTGGGACCCCGCGATCCGGCACGACGTCACGACCCACGTACGGAACACGTTCACCGCCGCACCGTTCGACATCATCGCGAACCGCACCCGCGGGCTTGAGCTGCAGGGCGACGACCCGACGCGCCTCCACCGGGTCGGCGGTGGAGGCGCCACACCGCGGACGTTCGGGCACAACGGGGCCGCGGGCCAGATCAGTTGGGCCGATCCGGACAGCGGCCTGTCCTTCGTCTACCTGACCAACGGGTGCGACCGGAACGACGCCCGCGTCGTACGGCGCTCCCGCGACCTGAACACGGCGGCGCTGGCCTGCGTCGCATGAGCGCACCCGTTGTCACCGTACCGATCCGGCCATCACCACTCCGTCCATGACGGATGCCTTCTTGACCGATGCCTTCACGACCGAGATTGCGAGTCACCGAGAAATGACCGACCAGGACCTGACCGCCGTAGCGGATGTGCCCCACCAGGACGACCCCGCGTTCGGTCCCGCGTTCATCGATGTCGACGAGTGGTGCGAGAGCCCGATCCCGCACCGCTACCTGCACGGTGGTTTCGAGGGCACCGAGACCCGCTTCGTGATGTACCTGCCGGAGCGCGACGCCTATCAGGGCCGGATGGTCCAGGAGCTGGCGGGCGGTGTCGGAGGTTCTGAGGTGCACCCTCCCGAGTACCTGGAGAAGCTGCTCCGCAGCGCCTTCCGGCTGGGCGCCTTCGTCGTGGCGTCGAACCAGGGCTGGATCCTGACCCCGGAGCGGCCCGGGGTCGGCGGGCCGGGCCTCCCGGAGGACCTCACGATCCTGTCGCACCGGGCGAGCGCACAGACCGCGCGCTACGCCAAGACGGCCGCGGTGGAACTGCTGGGAGCCCGGCCGCACCACGCCTACCTCATCGGCGGCAGCGGCGGCGGCGCCCGGTCGGTGTCGGGCATGGAGCAGGTGCCCGGTCTGTGGGACGGTGCGGTCCCGATCGTCATGGTCAATCAGCACCTCGCCTGGCACTACTGGTCGGTCTGGATCCGCGCGGAAGTCGCCCTGCGGCACAAGAAGGACGCGATCACCGCCGCCGTCGACGCGGGCGCCGACCCCTTCACGGTCCTCGACACCGACGAGCAGCGGCAGTGCCTGTCCGACCTCTACCGCGCCGGATATCCGAAGGGGGCCGAGTACCTGCTCAGCATGGCGGCGCCCGAGTGGGCGAACTGGATCCCCCTCATCGACCCCGAATACGCGGAGGACTTCTGGACTCTCCCCGGCTACGCGGGCGAAGGCAAGGAACCACTTCGCGCGACCGCCACCGTCACCGGCCTGGTCCGCGCGTCGGACCCGGAAGCTCCCGCGCTGATGGAGCCGCTCATCGAAGGACTCCGTGAATTGCTCGCACCCGAGCACGTGGTCGGTGCGCGACTCGGCGGTGCCGAGCTCACCAGCGACCTGATCGGCTGCCGGTTCACCGTCGGCGAGCCCGGCCGTGAGGTCCTGCGCGTGTGTACGGCCGTCGCCGGTGACTGCATCGGTTTCGTCGACTTCCAGGAGCGCCCGGCACCGCAGGTGGGCGACGAGATCACCCTGGACGACACCTTCGAGCAGGCCTGGTCCCACTACCACCGGCACATCGTCGACCCGGAGCGGCCGACCATGCGGCACTGGGCGAACGACGGCCGGCCGATCTGGCCGCAGCGCCCCGCCGACGCCGAGCGCCGGGCCGTGCTCTGCGCCCTTCCGACCGGCCGGTTCGAGGGCAAGATGATCGTCGTCCAGAGCGCCCTCGACCACCTGTGCCCGCCGATCTTCGCGCACGACTACGTCGAGTCGGTGCGCGCCCGATGCGGGGACGGTGACGACCGCATACGGCTGTGGATCCTCGACAACGCCATGCACGGCGATGCCTCACCCGGGCTCGGCACCGAGATCAACCTGCGGTTCATCAGGTTCCTCGGCGCTGCGCTGCAGGCGCTCGTTGACCTCGTGGCATGGGTGGAGGACGATGTGAAACCGTCGGCCGACACCTCCTACGAGCTGGACGCCTGGAACAGGACGCTGCTGGCGCCGACAGCCGGGCAGCGGGGCGGAATCCAACCGCTCGTCTCCATCGAGGGACCGGTCGAGGCCAGGGCCGGCGAGGCCGTGCGATTCACGGCCGACGTCGAGGTCCCGCCCGATGCGGGCTCGGTGGTCGAGGCGGCCTGGGACTTGGACGGCACGGGCCGCTTCGAGCAGAAGGCCCAGATCAAGGAGCCGGCGTCGAACCTGACGATCGACGTGGAGCACAGCTTCACGGAAGCGGGCACCCATGTGGTCGTGCTGCGCGTGGCAAGCCATCGCCAGGGTGACACCTCGGACCCGGTCAGGGTCGTGGAGAACCTGGCGCGGCTCCAGGTGCGCGTGACGGACGAATCCTGAGCGAACCAGGCGTCCTCCCCGTACCGAGCCTGCCTGGTACCGAAGTGCCGCGCTACTCGGTGAGTGCGTCGAAGTCGAGGTTGCGGAACGCGTTGGCGACGAACAGCGCGGCCAGGTGCCCGGCCTCGTCGAGGTCGTCGCCGCGGTCGATGGCGTGCTCGCAGACCTGAATGGCGACGCCGACGCAGGCGGCGGCGAGCGCTTCGGCGGTCGGCCCGAGCGCCGGGCCGTAGGGCTGCCGACGGCGCTCGATGAGGCCGGCGAGCCGTTCTGTCACCGCGCCCAGGACCTGCCCCCGAAGACTTGTGGGGTGGTCGCCGGTCCTGTCTCCACGGAAGAGCAGGTCGAAGCCCTCGGCGCGCTGTGCGGCCATGCGGAAGAGCGGCTCCATTCCCGTCCGCGCGAGTTGAGTGAGCGACAGGTCGGCCCCGTGCTCGTAGGCGTCGGCGATCCAGGCATTGAGGATGTCCGCCTCGCGTTCGATGACGCGACGGTAGATCTGCTCCTTGCTGCCGAGGCGGGCATAGAGCGTGGGTCTGGTCGTCCCTGCCCGTTGAGCGATGTCGGCGATCTGGGCAGCGCTGTAGCCGGCCGCGTGGAACACGCCACGGGCGGCGTCGAGCAGTTGGTCTTCGTCGAAGCGGCGGCCACTCGGGCCGAGCGCGGTGCGGACGGACATGAGAAGAAAGTATAGGACGACTTCTTGACGCGAAGTAAAGCTCCACCCTAGCTTTACGCGAAGTAAAGAACGCGGCACTTCTCCGCAGCACCCCACCCACCTCGACATCCACATCCACACGCACGGAGGAAAGATGTCCCATTCCCGTTCGCGCCGTCGCGCCGCCGGGACGACGTCGCGGTCGAAACATCCGTCAGTGAGCGCGAGCGTGCGCTGGCGGATCCTGCCCGCCCTGGGCGCCACCGCGTCCCTGCTCCTGACCTTGGGGGCGACGGATGCCGGCGCCAGCAGCGGCGAAGCGGGGGCTGAGCGCGCGGCCGCACCTGCGAGGAAGGGCGACGTTCCGTTCGAGCCGATCGGCTTCGAGCGCATCCCGGTGCCCCCGGAGATCCGCGCGGGCAGCCCGTCCTTCGCCCCCGACGGCAAGCATCTGCTGTTCCCCGGGACACACACGGTGGACGGCAAGTCGAAGAGCGATGCGTGGATCACCGACCTGAAGGGCAAGAACCTCCGCTGCCTCACCTGCTCAACCGGGGCGGACATCCCGCGGCTCCCCTACGTATTCCCGTTCGCGGACGGCAAGCGGCTCTTCCTGGGGTTCTACGGCGTGCTCGAGTGCGCGCCCAGCATCGTGAACTGCCGCACGTCCAAGTACCTGCCGTACGACCTCTCCACGGCGAACCCTCCGGGCGGCGTGATCCCGCCGGGCGGAGCCGCGAACAGACCGCAGGCCGTCGTCCGCCAGGGCGCCTACCCGACGCTGGCGCAGGACGGAAAGCACATCGGCTACTCGGACGTCCGCACTGACGGCCTGGAGCAGATGGTGGTCGCCAAACTCGTACGCAAGGAAGACAAGTACGTCGCCGAGGACCCCAAGGTCATCAACCCGCCCGGCCCCACTTCGGCGACCGACCGGAACATCGACGCCTGGTCGGAGAGCACCGGGCTCTACGAGCTGAAGACCTTCACCCATGGCGGAAGCCATGTGACGTACGTGCACTCAGGAGGCACCCACTCGGAGAACCCCGAGGTCTGGGAGGTGAACCTCAAGACCGGCGTCCGCAAGCGGCTGACCAACCACCCGGACTGGGACGAGGACTTCGCCGGGGCTCCCGACGGCAAGAGCGCCATGGTGTGGAGCAACCGGACCCTCCACATGTGGGACGCGCTCGGAGGCCTGTTGCCGCACCGCGGCTTCATCGACGCGCCGATGATCGGCGCCGAAGCCGGCATGCTGATCAACACACCGAACAACATCGCCTGTGGTGGTGTCATGTGGCTCATGCCCGGGGAGGGCGACCACGGTGGTTCGGTGTCCGGTCAGCCGATCGTCGCCCCGGAGATCCACGCGCACGACACGGTCTCGGGGTGGGGCGCGTGGAGTCCTGACGGCACGAAGTTCGCGCCCACCGCGCTAAAGGAGGGAGCCGGACTCTTCTCGGGCGACGCGCCCGACTATCTGCTCGTCGCGAAGATGTCCAGCCGCAAGCCGACCAAGCCGGCACCCGTCGTCAGCTCCGAGGTCGGCGACTGGGCCCCGGCCCCGGTCGACTGGCACACTCCGTTCGGCTACGTCGGGGACGTGACTCTCCACGGTCCGGGCGGCGGCACCGTGGACGTCCGGTACAACGGCAAGCAGGGCGCGGTCTACGGCGACTTCTCCGCGACGTACAAGAACTACTCGGAGGACGGCAAGACGTTCCTCGACGGGACCAAGAAGATCGACGTCCTGGAACCCGGTATCACCAAGGTCCACGAGGTCACCAACCTCGTGATGACGGGTGAGCACACCGGATCGCTCCGCAAGGACCTCGAGATCGCCGGCGGCAACGTCACCGGGACGCCGACCTACAAGGGCTCCTCCACCGCCACCTACGACGGCAAGACCGTAACGGGACCGCCCTCGTGGCTGACGCAGAAGGGCTCCTGCCCCGAGCGACTGCCGAAGAAGCCGCAGATGAAGGCGACGGCCAAGCACCTCGGCCATGGCCGCTACGAGATCAAGGTGACCGCGAGCGTCGGCGGCATGGGCCCACACGAGGCCACTGTCGACACCCGGCCGGTGACTCACGCGCGGATCGACACCCCCGGTCAGGACGCCTACACCAACGACCGCGGCATCGCTGTCGTCACGCTCCCCGGCGGCCGCCCGGCCACGGTGAAGGTGACGGCCGGCGAGACGATCACGCCGACGAACCTGCGGGTCGGCTGAGCTGTCGGCGCGGTGGATGCGTCCGGCGGCGAGGGCGAGGACTGCCGAGGTCCTTGCCCTCACCCGTCGGACACGAACCTCATGCACGGAGACAGGCTCCGCAGCCGCACAGGAGGAGGTTGCCCGATGAAGGGCGTGACACGCAGAGGCGCAGCAGCGGGAATCCTCGGAGTTCTGGCGATGACCGCCTGCTCGAACCCCGGCGCCGGCGCAGACTCCGGACCTCCTGGGACGGGGGAGGCCACGGTCCAGGCCAAAGCGTTGACCGTCTGGACCAACAGCGCCGATCCCGAATCGATCAGAAACGTCTACGAGCGGTTCGGGGAGAAGCACGGCGTCAGGATGAACATTGTCGAGATCGCCGCGGACGGCTTCGAGAACCAGGTCCAGACGAAGTGGGCCAGCGGGGACCGGCCCGACATCCTCGAATACCACGCCACCTCCGCCTTCTGGGCCCTCAACCCGGCCCGGAACATGGTGGATCTGTCAAGCATGCCGTACGTCGCCAAGTCCGGCGACCTCTACCAGCACGTCGGGGCATACCGCGGAAGAACGTACGCCGCGGTCACTCAGAGCCCAGGGCTCTTCGGCATTTTCTACAACAAGAACGTGCTCAAGAAGGCCGGACTGCGAGCCCCGAAGACGTACGACGACCTGAGCCGCATCTGCTCGGTACTCAAAGCGAAGGATCCTGCCGTGACCCCTCTTTGGGAAAGCGGCGGTTCACAATGGCCCACGCAGATCCTGGGCGGCATCCTGTACATGAGCTCGGCTCAGAAGCGGGATGACTGGGCACAGAAGATCATGGACAAGAAGGCCGCGTTCGACGACCGGAACGGCCCGTTCGTCGCCGGAGCCTCCGCATACGATCGGCTGCGCAAGGATGGTTGCTTCAACAAGGACGCCACCACCGCCACGTTCGAGGCGTCGGTGAGATCCGTCGCCGACGGGTCGAGCGCGATGGTCGCGCTCGGCTCCGATCTCAGCCCGTTCAACGAGGAGTTCGGCGGCGACACCGACAAGACGGACGCGACCATCGGCTTCGCCGCGGTGTCGGCCGACGCTCCCGTTGCTGCGTGGGCGCCGAATGTCTCCGGCACCTGGTACGTCCCCAAAACCGGGGATGCCAGACGGCAGAGCACGGCACTCGCCTTCATCAAGTACGCCACCGGCGGGGGGTACCAGCAGTACATCGACGAATCCAAGACCCCCCCGCTCCTTTCGGGCTTCGAAGAGCCATCCGGCGTGCAGCACCTGCAGCAGCAGATCACCGATGCGTACAAAAGGAACTCGGCTCTGGCGTTCAACACCGACCTGGTGGGCTTCAGCGACCGGTTCCCCACCTACACCACCGGGATTCTCAGCGGCCAGGAGACACCGCAGGGTGTGGGGCAGAAGGCCCAGACCGCCTTCGAGCAGGGCGCCAAGGCCGCCGGTCTGCCGGGGTGGTGACGAGTCGATGCGACCCCTTCGATCAGCGCAGACGATGGCGAACGTGCCTCCGGCGCCTGGCGGGCTTTGCTCGGTGAGCGCCCGCCCATCGAGAAAAGCCCGCCGCAGCCGGAGTCGGTGGTGGCCCTTCGCCCTGCCGGCCTTCCTCCTGGTCTGCGCGTTCTTCCTGCTCCCGTTCCTGCTGAACGTGCGCTTCGCGTTCACCCGATGGACCGGCTATGCCGAAGACATCAGCTGGAACGGCTTCGACAACCTACGGAGCATGGCCGAGCAGGGCATCCTGGCAGGCGCGATCGAGGCCACACTCACGTACGCGGTCATCGCCATGATCGTCCAGAACGCCTTCAGCCTCACCCTGGCCCTGGCACTGCAGCGTTCCGATCGTGTCAACAGTGTCTTCCGCGCCCTGTTCTTCCTCCCGGTCCTCATCGCACCGGTCGCCGCGGGATATATCTGGTCCGCCATCGTCGCCCCGGCGGGACCGCTCAACAGGGCCATCGGCCTGGTCGTACCGGGCTTCGACTACGCCTGGTTGGGGCACGGCTTCAGCGCCTTGGCCACCACGGCCTTCATCGACGCCTGGAAGTGGAGCGGGTTGACGACGTTGGTCTACATCGCCGGACTCAACGCGATCCCACGGTCCGTCATCGAATCCGCGGTGGTGGACGGCGCGAACGCCTGGCAGCGGTTCTGGCGCATCCGCCTTCGCCTCCTGGCGCCGGCCTTCACCTTCACAATCGTCGTGACACTCATCGGGGCGCTGAGCGCCTTCGACATCATCATGGCGACGACCCGCGGAGGTCCCGGCGATGCCACCACAGTGCTCAACATCGCGGTGTTCACACAGTACGGCGGGGGCTTCTTCGGAACCGCGAGTGCGTTGAGCCTGGTGGTGACCGCGTTGGTGGCAGGGATCGCCCTTCCGCTGATCGCGTTCCTGCGCAGTCGAGAGACAGAGGTGTGATGGCCGGCATTGCTACTGGCTCTCGGCCTCAGCCTCAGGCGGTGGTTCGCCGACGTCCAGCAGTCCGTGTCAGTCGGAAGGGCCTCCGGGAGACCACCCGAGCCGTGCTCCTGACGACTGTCGCTGTGGGCTGGATCGGAATCCCGCTGTGGCTCCTGCTGGTGAACTCGGTCAAGCCCCTCAGAGAGGCCAGTGTGCTCGGGCTCGGGCTGCCGAAAGCCTGGAGCCTCATCGACAACTACTCCACGGTCATCCACGAGGGCCGTTACGGCACGGCCGTCATGAACAGCGTTCTCATCGCCGTGCCGACCATCGCCTCGGCGGTACTTCTCGGTTCGCTGGCGGCATGGGCGTACGCGAGATCGCGCAGTACGACGATGAAGTTCGCCTACAACCTCACGGTGCTGTCGATCCTGCTTCCGCCGGCCGTCCTCCCGACCATCTACGAGCTGCAGTTGACCGGCCTGGACGGCACGCGGCTCGGCTACTTTCTCGTCATGACCGGGACCCGCCTGGGAACGGTCGTCTTCCTCGCCACCGGTTTCATCCGGGCGATGCCGGCCGAACTGGAGGACGCCGCGGAGGTCGACGGCGCGGGCAGACTTCAGATCTACCGACACGTCATTCTTCCGCTGTTGCTTCCTGTGCTCTTGGTCGGATCCATGATCCTGATCATCACCGTCTGGAACGAGTTCTTCTTCGCGGCGTTCCTTCTCCAGGGCAGCGAAAGGGCAACCCTCCCGGTGGCCCTATACCAGTTCGCATCGGCGTCGCCGGACACGTCGATCGTGCGATGGAACCTGATCTTCGCGCACGTCGTGCTCACGAGCCTGCCGCTCGTCGTCGCCTACCTGTTCGTCCAGCGGCGGATCGTCTCGGGGCTTTCCGAAGGCGCGATCAAGGGATAGGGCCTGTCCTGCGGATCACGTCGTAGCGACCCCGAAGGCGCGCCAGAAGGCACCTGGATCAAGGCTCAGGCCATGCTGAGCCCGTCCAGGACCAGGCCCCCGCTACCTGACCATGGACCTCGACCGTCAATAGGTCGCCCTGCCACCGCTGATGTCATAGACGGCGCCGGTGGAGAAGCTGACGCGGTCGGAGGTGAGGAACGCGACGAGTTCGGCCACCTCCTCCGGGCGCCCGATACGTTGCATCGGAATGAGTCCGGTGATGTGTTCCAGCACGTCGGGGGCGGTGGAATCGTTCATGGGCGTGGCGATGACGGCCGGTGTGACGACGTTCACCAGGACGCCGCTGGTGGCCAGCTCCTTGCCGGCGGACTTGGTCAAGGCGATGACTGCGGCCTTGGACGCGGAGTAGGCGGACAAGTTGGGGTTGCCGTCCTTGCCCGCCATGCTGGCGAAGTTGACGACGCGGCCCCAGCCACGCTCGCGCATGCCGGGCACGAAGGCGCGCATGGTGTTCACGGTCCCGATGACGTTGACGTCAAGGACACGGCGCCACTGCTCGGGCATGGTGTCGACGAGCGGGGTGTTCGGTCCGACGATGCCGGCCGAGTTGACCAAGATGTCCACCGGCCCCATATCGACAGCCAGTTGACGCAGCGCGGACTCGTCCGTCACGTCCACCCCGATGTCGGCCGCGGTACCGGCGAGGTCGAGGGTGGTCGTCGTGATGCCGTCGGCTCGCAGGCGTTCGGCGATGGCGGCACCGAGTCCGCCGGCGCCGCCGGTGACGAGGGCGGTCCTGGCAGGGGTCGTCATCATGCCTCTCCTGTGGGTCGTCAGGGGTGAGGAGCCGAGGGTCTGGTGGCCCGTACGGCCAGGCTCGTCAGTGGGATTCGCGGCTGACGTCGGAGCCGCTGGAGCCGATGAGGAAGTCGAGGTCGGCGCCGGTGTCTGCCTGTTGCACGTGGTCGACATAGAGGCGTTGCCAGCCGCGGCGCGGGGCGGCGAAGCCGTCGAGGGTGGCCTTGTTCGGGGTGCGGTGGGCCAGTTCGTCCTCGGATACGTCGAGGTCGATGCGGCGGGCCGCGACGTCGAGGCTGACGACGTCCCCGGTGCGGACGAGGGCGAGCGGCCCGCCGGCTGCTGCTTCGGGGGCCACGTGCAGCACCACCGTGCCGTATGCGGTGCCGCTCATCCGACCGTCGCAGACGCGCACCATGTCGCGCACGCCCTGCTCCAGCAGCTTCTTCGGCAGGGGCATGTTGGAGACCTCGGGCATGCCCGGGTAGCCCTTGGGTCCGCAGCCGCGCAGGACGAGGACGGAGTTGGCGTCGACGTCCAGGTCGGGGTCGTCGATGCGGGCGTGGAAGTCCTCGATGGAGTCGAAGACGACGGCCCGGCCTCGGTGCTTGAGCAGGTGGGGAGAGGCGGCAGCGGGTTTGATGAGGGCGCCGTCGGGAGCGAGATCCCCGCGCAGGACGGCGATGCCTCCGTGGGCGACCAGAGGCTGTTCGCTGGGGCGGATGACCTCACCGTCCCAGATGAGCGCGTCCTCGAGGTAGTTGACGAGGGGCTGTCCGGTGACGGTGAGGGCCTCGGGGTCGAGCAGGTCGCGGATCTCGCGCAGGACGGCGAGGAGCCCGCCGGCGCGGTGGAAGTCCTCCATGAGGAAGCGGCCGGCGGGCTGCAGATCGACGAGTACCGGGACGCGCGAGCCGATGCGGTCGAAGTCGTCGAGGACGAGATCGATGCCGAGGCGGCCTGCGATGGCGAGAAGGTGGACGACCGCGTTGGTCGAACCGCCGACGGCGGCCAGCGCCACGATCGCGTTGTGGAAGGACGCCCTGGTCAGGAAGGTTGCGGGGCGGCGGTCGGCGCCGACCATCTCGACGGCGAGGCGCCCGGTGCCGTGTGCGGCTTGCAGCAGGCGGCTGTCGGGCGCGGGGGTTCCGGCCGTACCGGGTATCACTGTGCCGAGGGCCTCGGCGACCAGGGCCATGGTGGAGGCGGTGCCCATGGTGTTGCAGTGGCCCCGGCTGCGGATCATCGCGGACTCGGAGCGGGTGAAGTCCTCCTGGGTGAGCGTGCCGCCCCTCACCTCTTCCGACAGCTTCCACACGTCGGTGCCGCAGCCGAGCGGCCTGCCGCGGAAGGTCCCGGTGAGCATCGGGCCGCCTGGCACTACGACGGCGGGCAGGTCCACCGAGGCGGCGGCCATCAGCAGCGATGGGATCGTCTTGTCACAGCCGCCCAACAGGACGACGCCGTCGATGGGGTTGGCCCGGAGCATCTCCTCGGTGGCCATCGCGGCCATGTTGCGCCAGAGCATGGCGGTCGGCCGCACGTTGGTCTCGCCGAGCGACACCACGGGCAGCTCCAGCGGGATGCCGCCCGCCTCGTACACACCATTGCGGACGGAGGCCGCGACCTCGTTCAGGTGCGCGTTGCAAGGGGTCAGATCCGAGGCCGTGTTGGCGATGGCGATCTGCGGCCGGCCGGCGAAGGCGTCATCCGGTACGCCCCGGCGCATCCAGGCCCGGTGGATGTAGGCGTTGCGGTCCTGGCCCGCGTACCACTGTGAGCTTCGAAGCTTCACCCGCGAATCTTTCCAATAGTCGGTACGGCGGTCTAATATTTGGAACGTCATGGATAATACGCAGACGTTCGACGGACCGAAAGCCCCCGGCGACAAGAAGGGTGTGCCCCCGACACCCCGTTCAACTGAGCGCGAGGACCAGGGACTTGTGGGATCCGATCGGGTGCTCGCCGTCCTCAAGGAACTCGCGCGCCACCCGGACGGCGCGGGCTTGGACGAGCTGACGCGCGTGATCGCCAGCCCCAAGCCGACCGTGCACCGCGCCCTGCAGTCTCTGCGCCGAGCGGGTCTCGCCGACCAGGACGCCCGGGGGCACTACCTGCTCGGGGACGAGTTCCTGCGCATGGCCTTCGCTCACCATGAGGCGCGCCCCGAGCATGTCCGCGTACGGCCCGTCTTGGAGGCACTGGCCGAGCGGTTCAACGAGACCGCGCACTACGCGGTGCTCGACGGCCAGGAGGTCGTCTACCGCGCCAAGGTCGACCCGCCAGCCGGCGCGGTCCGCCTGACCTCCACGGTCGGGGGCCGCAACCCTGCGCACGCCACCGGTGTCGGAAAGCTGCTGCTCGCCCACGAGTTGAGGTCCCTCGCCGACGTCGGGGCCTGGATCGGCGACGACCTTCTGGAGCGACGCACCCCGCGGACGCGCTGTACGGCCACCGAACTGCACCGGGAGTTCGAGACCACCCGGGAGCGGGGTTACGCCCTGGACGACCAGGAGAACGAACCTGGTGTCAACTGCCTGGCGCTGCCCGTGTACGCGACCTCGGCGACGGCCCCGTCCGGAGCGGTGAGCATCAGCGCGCTGACCTATCGCACGCCGCTTAACGCGCTGGTCGGCGCGTACGACGAAGTCCGCCGGCTGCTCGGCCCGTTGGGAGAACCGCTCCGCTGAACGACAGCCCTCACGGCCCCGACCGGCGAGCCCCACCGTCGACCGTTTTGGCCCGCTCCGCTCCTGAACTGCCCATCCGAATCTGGAGATTGAGCCCGTGTACCTCATGCGCATCGGTGCCGTCGGCGCCGAGAGGCCCGTTGCCCGCGTGGACGACGACACATACGTAGACCTGTCCGACGTCGTCACCGACTTCGGCGAGACGTTCTTCGGGACCGGCGGGCTCGACCGCGTACGTCCTGTCGTGGCCGAGCGGGCAGCGGCGGGCCAGGTGCTTCGCCTCACCGGGGAGCACATCGGCGCCCCCATCGCGCGACCGCACCAGATTCTCTGCATCGGCCTCAACTACCGCGACCACGCGGCTGAATCCGGGATGGCGGTGCCGGACGAACCGATACTGTTCACCAAGTCGCCCAACACCCTCGTCGGTCCCAACGACGATGTGCGCATCCCGCGCGGCTCCACCAAGCCCGACTGGGAGGTGGAGCTCGGTATTGTCATCGGCCGGCGCACCAGTTACCTCGGCTCAATGGAAGAGGCGCGCGACGCCATCGCCGGGTACGTCGTCGTCAACGACGTCAGTGAGCGTGCCTTCCAGTTGGAACGCGGCGGGCAGTGGGCCAAGGGCAAGTCCGCCGAGACCTTCAACCCCGCCGGGCCCTGGCTGGCGACCGCCGATGAGATCGGCGACGTCCTCGCGCTCGACATGTGGCTGGACGTCAACAGGGTGCGCCGCCAGAACGGCAACACGAAAACGATGATCTTCGACCCGTACTTCATCGTGCATCACCTGAGCCAGTTCATGGTCCTGGAGCCCGGCGACCTCATCAACACAGGCACTCCGCCCGGCGTCGGCATGGGCTTCGACCCGCCGCTGTGGCTCAAGCCCGGTGACGTGATGGAGCTGGGCATCAGCGGCCTCGGCGCACAGTGCCAGCGCGTCGTCGGGCCCCGGTGAGCGCGCGCCATGCGGGCATTCGTCGTCACTGCTCCTCGCACGTACGAAGTCCAGGACCTGCCGAAGCCGTCCGCGGCACCTGGCGAGGTTGTGGTCGACGTCGAACGGGTCGGGGTCTGCGGGACCGACGTCGAGCTGTTCACGGGCGACATGGCCTACCTGCACCAGGGGTTGGCCGCCTACCCGCTGCGCCTGGGCCACGAATGGTCCGGCCGCGTCGCTTCCGTCGGGCAGGGCGTCGACGCCGGCTGGCTGGGGCGGCGCGTCACGGGGGACACCATGCTGGGCTGCGGGACGTGCCGCCGCTGCGTACGCGGTCAGCAGCACGTGTGCGAGCGGCGGGAGGAACTCGGCGTCCGCGGCCCCCGGCCGGGAGCACTGGCCGAGCAAGTCGCCGTACCGGCCTCCTCGTTGCACGCCCTGCCTGCATCCGTCGACGCAGTGCTCGGCGCCCTGGTGGAACCCGGCGGCAACGCCCTGCGCGCGGCCCGCGCCGCGGTGCCGGACCGGAACAAACGGGTACTGGTCCTCGGTCCGGGAACCATCGGGCTGCTGGTCGCGATGTTCGCGCGGGCCATGGGCGCCGACGTGCACCTCATGGGCGAGACACAGAGTTCCCTGGACTTCGCGGGCAGCCTCGGTTTCGAGCGGCTCTGGCGGGAGGGCACCCTCCCGGACCTTCCTTTCGACGCGGTCGTCGACGCCTCCAACGCCTCCCAACTACCCGCATTGGCACTGGAGTTGGTGGAGCCGGGCGGCCGCGTTGTCTACATTGGTCTTGCCCGTGAACCGAGCCGGATCGACACCCGCACGCTCGCGCTCAAGGACGTCACCGCGGTCGGTGTGCTCTCGGCGTCTCCCGCCCTCGACGCGACCGTCACCGCGTATGCGGAGGGGCTCGTGAATCCCCGGCCGTTGCTGGGGGCGACCGTGAGCCTGGACCAGGTCGGGTCAGTACTCGCCGGTGATCGCCCCGCGGGTGGGGGAGCCGGCCCGAAGATCCATGTCGACCCGCGCCTGAGCGGGGAGTGAGAAGCGGCTGAATCGTGACAGTGACAGGTGGCGGCCGAGGGGCGGCTCGTCAGCGCGGGGCCATGCGGACGGCGCCGTCGAGCCGGATGACCTCGCCGTTGAGCATCGGGTTCGCCACGACGTGGTGGACCAGCGCCGCGAACTCGGCCGGGTCGCCGAGCCGTGCCGGGTGTGGCACCTGTCGGCCCAGGGATTCCCGAGCTTCCAGCGCCAGTCCGACCATGAGCGGAGTGTCGAAGATTCCCGGCGCGATGGTGACGACCCTTATCTGATGCTGTGCCAGTTCCCGTGCGGCCGGGAGCGTGAGCCCGACCACCCCGCCCTTCGAGGCGGCGTAGGCGGCTTGGCCGACCTGCCCGTCGTAAGCCGCGATCGACGCCGTGGCGATGAGCACGCCTCGTTCCCCAGCCACCGGCTCGGCCTCGGCGATGCGCTCGGCGGCGAGCCGGAAGACGTTGAATGTTCCTACGAGGTTGACCCGGACGACGCGCTCGAACTCCTCCAGGGGCAACGGCCCGCGGCGGGACAGCAGCTTGCCGGGGGTGGCCACGCCGGCGCAGTTCACGGCGATCCGTAGCGGTCCGAGCCCGGCGGCGGTGTCGACGGCGGCCTGTACGGTTTCGGGGTCTGTCACGTCGCAGGGGGCGTACACCACCTTGCCCAGGGAGGACAGTTCGGCGGCGACGTCCGATCCCGGGGACGTGGGGAGGTCGGCGATGACCACATGGGCTCCTGCGGTGAGCAGCTCCGTGGCGACGGCGCGGCCGAGCCCGCTGGCGCCGCCGGTGACCAGGGCGACCGATGCGTTGGGGTTCATGGGTGGACCTCCGTGGGCGCGACGGGCACGACGTGGGTGGTGGGGCCGGGGTTGCCGCGGGCGAGGTCGCGGCTGATGACCATGCGTTGAATCTGGTTGGTTCCTTCGAAGATCTGCATGACCTTGGCTTCCCGCATGTAGCGCTCCACCGGGAAGTCACGGGTGTAGCCGGCGCCCCCGAAGATCTGGACCGCCTCGGTGGTGATCCACATCGCGGCGTCGGTGGCGACGAGTTTGGCGATACTGGCCTGTCGGCCGTAGGGAAGCCCGGCGTCCTTGCGGCGCGCCGCGGCCAGCACGGTCGCCCGGGCGGACGTGACCGCGGCCTCCATATCGGCGAGCAGGAAGGCGATCGCCTGGTGATCGATGATCTTGCGGCCGAAGGTCTCCCGCTGCTGGGCGTAGGTGAGCGCGTCGTCCAGCGCGCCCTGAGCCAGTCCTACGGCCACCGCGGCGATACCGAGCCGGCCGGCGTCCAGGCCGAAGGCGACGTAAACCCAGCCTGACCAGGTGCGGATATAGGTGAGGTCGGCGACCCACAGCTAGTCCGGACGATGGGCTTCGAACTGGCGGTTGACCAGGTCCAGTGGCCTGGGTGCGGACGGCTCGGGGATACAGTCACCATCTACAGCTGGAGTACTAAGAGGCGTACTGCTTCAGGCCGGGTATCGATGACGCGACTGCCGATGGGCGGCTGTCCCCAGCCGTCTCACGGGAGCTCGGCGGGTACAAGCGGGAGCGGGAGGTGTTGTTCCCTCCGCCATGGACTGACGGGCGCATACTGGCGCGAGCGGTACGGCTTGCCGTCCAGCACAGCTGCTCGCCTCGCAGGAACACGGCGATGTGGCTGCCGCGTTCATATCGAGACTGCCTCCGCCGAAGATTTCTGGCCCCGCTATGGCGACACACGCCTCATGACCTGCGCTGTACCAGAGTGCCAACCATTTCGCTGATTCTGCGGCTCCGGCTGCTGAAGCTACTTGGCATCAGTGCAGGTCGTGAACGTGGCCTGGTGCCAACTAGCGAGCTCGGTCACACTCGTGTGACCACAGACGTTAGTTGTCACATACCGAGGATAGTTGGCACCGTGATTCTGTGGGATCAGGATGACGGCCGAGCCGTGCTGCGGCAGTTGGCACTTCGCCGCGAGCACTGGAAACGCCGTCGACTGCGACTTCGCGGCGATGGCGACTCCAACTCAAGATCGAGAACTTACCGCCTGCCAGGTTGAGAGTTCTCCGCTGGCGCCGCGTCCGAGGTTGCCCGTGGGCGTACACCATCGGCAGCCGCCGTTCTGGCGGGGATCTTGGAGATGCCGTTCGCGGACTCGAGGGCGGTGGATGACTGATCCCAGATCGTTGTCGTTCTCGTGCAGGCCGGCGGATGCGAGCAGGAATTGGGTCACGGCTTCGCCGGCGGCGAGTGTGTTCAAGGGGATCACGCTGGGCGCGGGCACACCGGGGATGTACCGGGCTTGCTCGCGCTCGGTCTCGGGGTGCATCTCGATGGCGAGTTCGGTCGGGTCGATGAGGCCGTTGCACCACATGCAGCCGATGCCCGGGGAGATCAAGTGTGTGGCGGTGTGAATCTGCCCGACGTCACCGTCTGGGGAGACGGGGATCTTCACGCCGACTTGAGTGGCGGGGATGAGGAATTCGTGGACGTGCCGCCTCCTCCATGGTCAGCGTGGCCGGCTTGATCGCCACGTCGTCCTGGTGCACCGCGATGAGTTCGGCGAACGTGCCGATCCGGTCCTTGCCGGGCCGTGCGAAGACCTCGTCGCCCACCGCGAAGCGCGTGACGGCCGCCCCTACTTCGACCACGATTCCGGCGAGGTCGTTGCCCAGGACGACCGGGAGCCGGTACGGCAGGATCGCCTTCAGCTCCCCGTCCCGGATCATGCGGTCGAGCGGGTTGACGCTCGCGGAATGGATCCGGACCAGCACGTCGTCCGGGCCCACCTCCGGCACCTCACCAGCCCGCACGCCGGCCTTGTCGCCGTAGCGCTCTACCGTGAAGGCCCTCATCGTCGTCTCCGCATCTCATCCGCACGTGGAGGGGGGATGTGCATCGCGGGATTCCTGGGCATCCCAGGTTTCTCTGGGGGACGGACGCCGTAGCCCTTGAAATTATGATCGTAATGCTAAATGGCGGGCCGATGGACCGCAAGGGACGGAGTTCTCTTCGTCGGCGCCCTATGCACTGCATCGGCACTGTCGACCAGGTCACACAGTGGCGGGTGTCGACCCATGTAGGCCGGCTCGTTCAGATCACCCCGGCATCCGCCTCGCCGAGCACCGGGGCGGCGCTGACCGAGGATAATTAAATTACACTCATAATACTGTGCATGGAGACGATGGATCGCAAGCGAGCCCTCGCAGTCGACCGCACTCCACGACGCGCAATGAACACCCCCGAGTGAGGGGGCGCCGCGCCACCCAGCACGGCACCTCGCCGCCGAACGGGCAGCCACTGGAGCCTCGAATCTATTGAAGTGCGATCGAAATACAATATGGCGAGGGCGCCCGCCAAGAGCAAGCAGCCCCTCCGGCGAGCAAAGGAGCGCGCGGTGCGCTACGGGACGAGCACAAGCAGGCGACCCGGCAGCGGATCATCGAGGCGGCCGGACGCCGGTTCAAACGGGACGGCATCGACGGCTCGGGCATCTCAACCCTCATGACGGAAGCGGGGCTGACCAACGGCGCCTTCTACACCCATTTCACGTCGAAAGACGACCTTGTGGCCACCGCGGTCGCCGACCAATTGCAGGCGCAGAACGCGAGCATCGTCGCGCAGGCGGCACCCGGTCGCGCAGGACTTGAGCAGATCGTGCGCTGGTACCTGTCCGCCCAGCATCGCGACAGCTCCGACGACGGCTGCCCCTCCGCCGCCCTGCTCGACGAAATCCGGCGCTGCACAGACCCGACCAAGCAGGCTTACACCGACGGCGTACTGATGGTCATCGACGGCATCGCCGCCCGCCTGGCACCCGACGATCCCCTCTCGGTCCGCACCAAGGCGCTCGGCGCCTACGCCATGATGGCCGGGACACTCCAGCTCTCCCGAGCCCTCACCGACCGGCAGCTTGCCGACGAACTGCTCGAACAGGGCATCCACAACGCCTTCGCCCTGCTGGGCGTGGAGCATGGGCACTCCAGCCCCGCGATGTGACACACCCGTGGGTGGTGCCTCAGGGCCGTGGCGCCCTTTGGGTGAGCGGCTCGAGGCACCCGTTCACTGACGCGACCTCGCCTTCTGCCTCACCCCATGAACGCGAGAGCGTTCTCGATCCCCAGCTCAAGGACCTCATCGGCGCGCTTCTGGTCGGACAGGGCGCGGGACAGCTGCATCGTCCCCACCAGCATGGTGAACAGCCCGATGGCCTTGGCCTGAGCGGACCGCGGGTCCTCGGGTGTCAGGCGGGCGGAGATCTCCTCCAGGATGGCCCGCGCGCCGTCGCTGTAGGCCTGCCTGGTCCCGTCCTCGCAGCGGCCGATCTCGTCGAGAAGGGCGGCGGAGGGGCATCCGAGGCCGGGGTGGTCCCGGTGCTCGGGGGACAGGTACTCGCGAATGAGGTCCTCGAGTCCCGGGCGGCCGGGTCGCAGGGTGCCGTACCTCGCGATCTGCGTGTGCAGTTCCTCGGCCACGACATGGGCGACGAGGTCGTCCTTGGACGCGAAGTGGGCGTAGAAGGCTCCGTTGGTGAGCCCCGCGTCCGCCATCAGCGTGGAGATGCCCGAGCCGTCGATGCCGTCCTGCTTGAACCGGTGGCCGGCCTTCTCGATGATGCGTCGCCGCGTCACCTGCTTGTGCTCCTTGGCGTAGCGCACCACGAGCTTCCTCCGTTCGCTCCGTAAGGCCCATGCTTCGCACTCAAGGGTAATCCATGGCCTGACGCGCGTAATATCATGACCGGCGTGCCCATGTCCGGCGTCCGCATGACCGGCGTACTCACGACCGGATGCGGGCACCGGGTCCGAGTCGGGCGGTGACTTCCGCGGCGGTAAGGGTGGAGTGCTCCGCGGAACACTCGACGACGACGCGGACCGGGGCGTCGCAGTCAGTGTGACGGATGTCCAGTACGGGCCCCTCGGGGCCGAGGGCGTACGCCTCGCCCCACTGGCTCAGCGCCATCAGGACAGGCCACAGATCCCAGCCCTTGCGGGTCAGGCGGTACTCGTTGCGGGAGCGGCTGCCCGGCTCCCGGTAGGGGACGGTCTTCAGGACGCCGGCTGCGATCAGCTTCCGGAGGCGGTCGCTGAGGACGGCTTCCGACAGGCCGATGTGGCGGTGGAAGTCGTCGAAGCGGCGGACTCCGTTGACGGCGTCACGCAGGATCAGCAACGTCCATTTCTCTCCGACCACGTCGAGCGTGCGCTGGACGGGGCAGTTCTCCGTGCTCGCCTCAAGCCACTCCATCCCGCCATCCTAAGAGTCTGGCTTCGTCATTGACAGTCAGGTGAGCGGGAAACTAGCTTCATTTTCAAAAGTCAGATGGAAGGTGCCCGGTCGTGGGACGAACGCGTACGTATCAATGGGAAGATCCCGCGATCCTGGCGGAAGCCGCCGGGCGCATGGCCGGCATCGACTTCCTGCGTGAGTTGCAGGCGGGGCGACTGCCGGGGCCGCCCATCAATTACTCCATCGACTTCACTCTGAGCGAGGTGGAGCCCGGCAGGGCGGTCTTCTCCCTGACACCGGGTGAGGAACACTACAACCCGATCGGCAGCGTGCACGGCGGCATCTTCGCCACCCTGCTCGATTCGGCGGCTGGTTGCGCAGTCCAGTCGACCCTTCCCCAGGGCGTTGCGTACACCTCGCTCGACCTCACGGTGAAGTTCCTGCGACGGATCACCGTGGACACGGGTACGGTACGCGCCATCGGCACGGTGGTCAGCAAGGGCCGTCAAACCGCCCTGGCTCAGGCGCAGTTGGTCGACGGCACGGATCGTCTGCTCGCCCATGCCACCAGTAGCTGCATGCTCTTCCCGGTGCCTCCCTCGCAGAGGTGAGCCTCGGCGGCGACCGGTATCGGTCTGGGCCGTGATGCCGGACTCCCTCGATCTCGGCGCAGAACGCCGGAGTGCGAGGTGAAACGACTGCGGCGCACGTCGGTGGCAGCCCGATGACTCCTCGGGTCGCCGGCCGCCGTGCGCCGCAGTCGTGCCCAGGTGCCCGAAGGGGATGATTCCTTCGGGCACCGGGCTGCTCTTCGTCAGGCTGCGTGGGTGGGGTAGTCGGTGTAGCCGGCCGCGCCGCCGCCGTAGAAGGTGGCGGGGTCGGGGGTGTTCAGGGGGGCACCGGAGCGTACGCGCTCGACGAGGTCGGGATTGGCGAGGGCCATGGTGCCGACGGTGACGACGTCGGCCAGACCATCCTCGACGTCCTTGGCGCGGGTGGCGATGTCGGCACCGGCCCGGTTGAGGATCAGCGTGGTCGGCCACAACTTGCGGAGGGTGAAAAGGAGTTCCTCGTCGCCGCCGTGGCCGATGTGCAGGTAGGCGAGGTTGAGGGGGGCGAGGGCGCGCAGGAGGTGCGGGTAGAGCTCGTGCGGGTCGCTCTCCGCCAGGTCGTTGAGCTTGAAGGGGTTGCCGGGAGAGATCCGGATGCCGGTGCGGCCGGCGCCGATCTCGTCGGCCACGGCCGTGGCGACCTCCACCGCGAAGCGGATGCGGTTGTCGAGGGAGCCCCCGTACTGGTCGGTGCGCTGGTTGGCGCTGGGGAAGAGGAACTGGTTGACCAGGTAGCCGTTGGCCCCGTGGATCTCGACGCCGTCGGCGCCGGCCGCGATGGCGGCCGCGGCGGCGCGCCGGAAGTCGTCGACCGTCGCGGCGACCTCCTCGGTGGACAGCTCGCGCGGCTCCGGCATCTCCTGGAGCCCGGACGGGGTGAACGTCTGGCCGGCCGGCTTGATCGCGGAGGGTGCCACCGGCTGCCGGTGGTGGGGGGTGTTGTCCGGGTGGGAGATGCGCCCGGTGTGCATCAGCTGGATGACGATGCGTCCGTCGGCCTTGTGTACGGCGTCGGTGACCTTGCGCCAGCCGGCGATGTGATCCTCGGTGTAGATACCCGGGGTCACCGGGTAGCCCTGGCCGTCGGCGGAGGGCTGGGTGCCCTCGGTGATGATGAGGGCGTGCGAGGCGCGCTGGGCGTAGTACTCGGCGTTCAGCTCGGTCGGCACGCCGTCCGGGGTGGCCCGGCTGCGGGTCAGGGGTGCCATGGCCAGCCGGTGCGGCAGGGCGATCTCTCCGACGACGGTCGGGTTCCACAGGGCGTTGAGCATGGGTGATTCCTCGGGTGATGGGTGGTGGTTCCAAAAGGGGCGGGGGCGGACACCGCGTGGACGTGGATACCGGCTCTACTGCTTCCGGGTCCGAAGACGGACCCGCCCTCCGCCCGCCCGCCCGCCCGCCGAGTCGGAGTCGGCATCGGCATCGGCATCGGCCTATCAAAGTACGATCATAATACTATGCGTTCGGGTGGGTAGTGGCAAGTGGGTCCCGGCATGGGGCACGAAGCCGCGCGGCGCAGCTCGCGCAAGAACCTCACGCCAGAGCGGATGGGAGTTCTGCAACCGAAGCTGGGATCGCCCTGCTCCGCCCAGATGACCTTGCCCTCGCGGTTGTGCCGCGTGCCCCGGTGTTCGGTGGGCTGGGCGAGGAGGAGCAGGCCCCGGCCCAAAGATCATCCGCAGTTTGACCGGGGCTCTTGCCGTAGCGGATGGCGGTCGTCACCAGTTCGCTGACCACGAGTTCGGTGGTGCAGGTCAGTTCTTCCAGCCCTCAGGCGGTCAGTTGATCGGATGCCTGGACGCGGGCCGTGGAGACGACTGCCGGGTCGCTGGGGAGACCCCAGGTCGCGACATGATCGGCGTCAAAGGCTCCGGTGGGGCAGTCCGCCGGGCGCGGCCGCCCACCGTAAGCCAGGGAAGGCGACAGTCGATCACGGGGTGTGACCGGCGCGGCGGAGAACAGGGCGCAAGGCCTCGATGACACCGGGGTCGTCCACTGTGGAGGGGATGGGTTCGTCGTGCCCGTCGGCGATGCCGCGCATGGTTTTGCGGAGGATCTTTCCCGAGCGGGTCTTGGGCAGGGCGGCTACTACCGTGACGTCCTTGAGGGAGGCGACGGCGCCGATGCGTGTCCGCACGAGCTGGACGAGTTCGGCCTCGACCTCGCCCGGTTCGCGGTCGGTGCCGGCTTTGAGGACGACGAAGCCGCGCGGGATCTGTCCCTTGAGTGCGTCGGCGACGCCGATGACGGCGCATTCGGCGACGTCGGGGTGGGCGGCCAGGGCCTCTTCCATGCTGCCGGTGGACAGCCGGTGTCCGGCCACGTTGATGACGTCATCGGTGCGGCCCATGACGAAGACGTAGCCGTCGTCGTCGATGTGACCGCTGTCGCCGGTCAGGTAGTAGCCGTCGTAGGCGGAGAGGTAGGAGGCGACGTACCGGTCGTCGTCCTGCCAGAGCGTGGGCAGTGCGCCGGGCGGCAGCGGGAGCCGCACGACGATCGCGCCGTCGACGCCTGCGGGCACCGGCTCGCCCGAAGCGTCGAGGACCCGGACGTCCCATCCCGGCAGCGGGCGGGTGGGAGACCCGGGCTTGAGGGGAGCCGCCTCGATGCCGACCGGGTTGGCGACGATGGGCCAGCCGGTCTCGGTCTGCCACCAGTGGTCGATCACCGGGATGCCCAGCAGATCGCTCGCCCAGTGGTAGGTCTCGGGATCGAGGCGCTCGCCGGCGAGGAAGAGGTGGCGCAGGCCGGTCAGGTCGTAGCCCGCGGTGAGCGTTCCCTTCGGGTCCTCCTTCCTGATCGCCCGGAACGCGGTGGGTGCCGTGAACATGGTCCTGACCCCGTACTCGGCGGCAACGCGCCAGAACTGGCCCGCGTCCGGGGTGCCCACCGGCTTGCCCTCGTACAGCACCGTCGTCGCGCCGACCAGCAATGGCGCGTAGACGATGTACGAGTGGCCGACGACCCAGCCGACATCGGAGCCGGTAAACATCGTCTCGCCCGGGCCCACGTCGTAGACGGCCCCCATCGACCAGTGGAGGGCGACCGCGTAGCCGCCGCAGTCACGCACGACTCCCTTGGGCTTTCCGGTGGTTCCGGAGGTGTAGAGGATGTAGAGGGGGTCGGTTGCGGGGACGGGAACACAGTCGGCCGGCGGCGCGGCAGCCACCAGGTTGGCCCAGTCGAGATCGTGAGGCCCCAATTCTGCTGTCTCCTGCGGGCGTTGCAGGATCACGCTCTTCTCCGGCTTGTGGGCCGCGAGTTCGATCGCCTGGTCGAGCAGGGGCTTGTACGCGATGACACGCTTGCCTTCGATGCCGCAGGAGGCGGAGACGACCACCTTGGGGGCGGCGTCGTCGATGCGCAGCGCGAGTTCGCGCGGGGCGAACCCGCCGAAGACGACCGAGTGGACCGCGCCGATACGTGCGCAGGCCAGCATCGCGACAACGGCCTCGGGGACCATCGGCATGTAGACGACCACGCGATCGCCGTGCCCCACCCCGAGTTGCACGAGTGCTCCGGCGAAGGCCGCCACCTCGTCCCTCAACTGCGTGTAGGTGTAGGTGCGCCGGGTGTCGGTCACGGGTGAGTCGTAGATGAGTGCAGCCTGTTCGCCGCGGCCGGCTTCGACGTGCCGGTCGACCGCGTTGAAACAGACGTTGAGCCGACCGTCGGGAAACCAGCGGTAGAAGGGGGCGCCCGAGGAGTCCAGGGCGCGTCGTGGGGCGACATCCCAGTCGATGCCCTCCGCCGCCTTCAGCCAGAAGTTCTCCGGGTCCTCGGTACTGGAGCGGAAGACATCCTCGTACGTTCCCATCGCGCACTCCTTTGTGGCATCAAGGGACGGTGGCGGGGCTGCTTGCGGAACGGTGTCGGACACAAGTACCGCATGCCGGCCTACATGGTCGAGCAGGATGCCGACGACCGGCGGACCGGTCACCGGCATCGCGGTGGTACGGCGGTCCGGCCGAAAGGCCGCTCCGCCCGGTGTGGCTTCAGCTCACGCGCCGAGGTGCTTGCGGAGCCACTGACCCATCTGCTGGATCGCCTCGTCCACCTCGGGTACGCGCCCCGCGCCCAGGACGAACGAGTGCTGTCCCTCGGGCATCGGGTGGACCTCGGAGGTGACCTTGAAGTCCTTGAGGCGACGGCCCAGTTGGGCGCCGTCGTCGGCGAGGGTCTCGTACTCGCCGTAGTGGACGGTCGTGGGCGGCAGGCCGGTCAGATCGGCGTTCACGAGGCTGATCTTCGGATCGGCGAAGTCCACTCCGGGCTCCTGGAGCCAGGCTCCACGGAAGAGCTCAAGAGTGTTCCTGCTGAGCATCTTGTCGTTGTCTTCGTTCTCGTCAACCGACGCGTTCTGGATGGTGAGGTCGGTCCACGGCGAGACGCTGACGATCGCGCCCGGGGTCGCCTCCCCCTGCGCGAGCAGGCGCAGCGGGAGCATCACCGCGAGGGTGCCGCCGATCGAGTGGCCCGTGCTGCCGATGTTCCGCGGCTCGTAGCCCTGCGAGAGCAGCCACCGGTACGCCGTCTCGGCGTCGTCGAGCTGCGCCGGGTACGGGTGTTCGGGCGCCAGGCGGAAGTCCACGACGAGAGAGCGGGCTCCCGCCGCCTTCGCGATATGGCCCGCAGCCTTGCGGTCCGAGTGCATCGAGGCGGTGACCGACCCGCCGAAGTGGAAGTGGAGCAGAGCCCGGTCGGGATCGGCTCCGTCGGGGATGGCCCAGAGGGCGGGGACGCCGCCCGCGTCCACCTCGGCGTACGTGACGCCTTCCGGCTCGGTCGACGCCTTGTGGTTGGAGTCGACGATGTCGCGGATGACGGCCAGGTCGAGGCCGGGTGTCGACGACTTCGCGCTCACGCCCGCCAGGAACTCCGCGAACTCGTGTGCCTCTGGGCTTGCTCCCATGGTGGTGCTCCTTCGCAGGTTGCTGCCACGCCCACGTCCCGCGTGCAGCCAGGTTGATGTGCTGGTCCTGACGCTATCGGCTGAGTATAGAAAAGTAAACCCAGGGGGGGGGGTCGGGATCACCTCTGGTTGCGGGGGCGCGGCGGCGCTGTGCGGGCGACCCCCGGCACCGGCGTCGACGCGCTCTCCGCCTCGCCGCAGAGCTTGGAGATCACTCACGCCCTGCTGGCCCGGGGCAGGCAGCAGAGGTTGCGCGAGTGCCTTGACACCGAACTCACTCTCACGCGCACGACCATCCGCACGCCGGACTTCCTGGAGGGCGTCCGAGCGGCCTTGGTCGACAAGGACCGCAGTCCCACTGGGAACCTGAGGCGCAGGGCGGAAAGACCCTGCTGGCCTGAGCATTTGCGCCGTGAGCAGGTTCTCAGAGCTGACCGGGGCGAGGCGGAGCTTGCCGAAATCAGCGTGTGGTTCGATCGGCTGTAACGCACTTGGCCGGGTGTGCAGGGTTATGGACACGGTTTGCGGCTGTCCGGTGTCCGGACTGCCGGACTGCCGGACTGCCGGTCTGCTGGACAGGATGTTCTTGCCGAGTTGCGCGGCGCGGATCGCGGTGACGTGCCCGCGGTTCCGGCGCCGATGGTGACGACGCCGTAGTGCGTGCTCACGAAGTGCCTCCGTTCCGGGGAGATGGTCGGCTCGTGGAGTGAGCGGTCATGCGGCGCGGATGTGCGACGCCAGGGTGGCGTGGATCTGGTCGCGGATGTCGGCGAGCACGGCTTCGTCGCTGCGGTGCAGGCACACGGTGGCGGTGGTGCTGATGTGGATGATCGCGGTGATCACCCGCGCCAGCGTTGCCGCGTCGGCGGCGCCGATGTACTCGTTGCGGGCGAGCAGGCCGGTGATGCCGTCCTCGAGACGGCCGGCAAGGGTCAGACCCGCTTGCCGGTAGGGCTCGGCCGGGTCGCCGAAGACGAGTTCGTGCAGGTATGTGCGGCCGTTCTCGATGTGCTCCCTCACGCACTGCACCACGGGGCGGATGAGGGCGATGACCAGCTCCAGCGCGCCCTGTCCGACGGCGGCGTTCGCGGCGGCGAAGCCGGAATCGATGGCGGCGGCGAACTTCTCGTTCTGCACCATGATCAGCAACTCGGCCTTCGTGGACGCGTACAGGTAGAGCGTCCCGATCGCGACATCGGCTCGGCGGGCGACCTGCTGCGTCGTGACTCTGCCGACGCCGTGTTCGATGAACAGCTCGCGGGCTGCGGTCATGATGCGCTCGCGCTTGGCCTGTTTGGCCAGCTCGCGGCGCCCGATCGGCATGTGACCGCTTCCCATGGGGACCTCCCTTGACAATATTTCTGAGTGGACTCATAGTTGAGTGTACTCGGATTGATTGAGCGAGACGAGGCCTCGGATGTCGCACCGGGTTCGCCGATCCAGTCTCAGACTTGAATAAATAGGACAAATATTAGGAGTGGCGCCCCATGAGAGCGTTCGTCGTCACGAAGTACAAGGAGCCGCTGCAGGAGGCGGAAGTCCCCGAGCCCACCGTGGGAGAGCACGACGTGCTGGTCCGGGTGGAGGCCGCCGGGCTGAACCCGCTGGACGAGAAGATCCGCGCCGGTGAGTTCAAGCAGATCCTGCCCTACAAGCTGCCACTGATCCTGGGCAACGACGTCGCGGGCACCGTCATCGGTGTCGGGACGGCGGTTCGCGGCTTCAAACTCGGAGACGAGGTCTACGCCCGGCCCGCCCAGGACCGCATCGGCACGTTCGCCGAGCGCATCGCCGTCGCGGAGGGCGACGTGGCGCTCAAGCCCGCCTCGATCAGCATGGATGAGGCCGGGTCGCTGCCGCTGGTGGCGCTCACGGCGTGGCAGGCGCTGGTGGAGCGCGGGAAGGTGCGGCCCGGGCAGAAGGTTCTCATCCACGCCGGCGCCGGCGGGGTCGGTTCGATCGCGATCCAACTCGCCGCGCACCTCGGTGCGAGCGTCGCCACGACCGCCAGCGGCTCCAACGCGCACTTCGTGCGCGCGCTCGGCGCGGACACGGTGATCGATTACCGCACCCAGGACTTCGAGCAGCTCCTGACCGGCTACGACCTGGTGTTGGACAGCATCGGTGGGGAGACTCTCGAGAAGTCCCTGCGGGTGCTCAAGCCCGGCGGCAGGGCCATCGGGATCGCCGGTCCCCCGGACCCCGCGTTCGCCCGCGAGGCCGGCCTGAACCCGCTGCTGCGCCTCGCGGTCGCAGGCCTGAGCCGCAAGATCCGCAAGCAGGCGAAGAAGCTCGGCGTGACGTACGAGTTCCTGCTCATGCGCGCCAGCGGCGACCAGCTCCGCCAGATGACCACCCTCATCGACGAGGGCGTGGTGCGTCCGGTCGTGGGAAAGGTGGTCCGCTTCGACGAGACCCCGCAGGCGCTGCAGTCCCTGTCCCAGGGCGGCATCCGCGGCAAGGCCGTCATCGGCAACAGCTGACCCGCCGCAACCGCGACGTCGGCAACAGCTGACCCGCCGCAACCGCGACGTCGGCAACAGCTGACCCGCCGCAACCGCGACGGGCGACACAAAACAGACCAGGAGAATCCGCCATGAGCAGCACCGACACCCCGAACGAAGCCGTCATCACCTCCTACGCGAAGGCCCCGGCCCGCACCGTCAGTGCCGGTGGCGTCACCTATGCCTACCGCGAGCTGGGACCGAAGGGCGGCATCCCCGTCGTCTTCTTCGTCCACCTCGCCGCGACCCTGGACAACTGGGACCCCCGCATCATCGATCCCATCGCGAAGGGCCGTCACGTCATCGCCTTCGACAACCGCGGCGTCGGGGCGTCCAGCGGCCAGGTGCCGGACAGTGTCGAGGCGATGGCCGACGACGCCTACACCTTCATCAGGGCGCTCGGGTACGACAAGATCGACGTCTTCTCCTTCTCCCTCGGCGGCATGGTCGCCCAGGCCCTGGTGGTCAAGCACCCCGAGCTCGTCCGCAAGCTCGTCCTCACCGGCACCGGGCCCAAGGGCGGCAAGGACATGGACAAGGTCGCCAGAGTCACCTACTGGGACATCCTGCGTGCCACGTTGACCCGTTCGGACCCCAAGGAGTTCCTGTTCTTCAACCGCAATGCCACCGGCAAGCCCGCCGCACGCGCGTTCGTCAACCGGCTCAAGGAGCGCACCGTCGACCGCGACGCGGAGATCAAGACCAAGGCGTTCCAGACACAGCTGAAGGCGATCAAGAAGTGGGGGCGCTCCGCCCCCGACAACCTGTCGTCGATCACGCAGCCCACCCTGATCGCCAACGGCGACAACGACCGCATGGTGCCGTCGGTCCTGTCGGAGGACCTGCACCGGCGCATCAAGGGCAGTGAGCTGATCATCTACCCCGACTCCGGGCACGGCGGCATCTTCCAGTACCACGACCGGTTCGCCCCCGTGGCGGTCGATTTCCTCGCCCCATGACAACGCGTCAGTCCAGGAAGAGAAGGGCACCATCATGAGCGCGTCACCGGCCGTCGCGCCCCTGGCAGTGAAGAAGCCTCTCACCTCCTCGATCCTGCTGTGGGTGCGGACCGACCAGCCCCGCCAGACCGGCATGGACCACTGGAAGGGCCCGCACTCAGGGATCATCTCCGCCACCCCGGGCCTGGAGGAGTACCGGCAGATCCACCTCGCCGAGCACAACCCGGGCCGGTGGCCGGCCACCGACGGGGTCCAGACCGCGATCCCCGCAGACCGGAAGATCGACGGCGTCGCGGAAGTCACCTTCCAATCGGCGCTCGCACCCCTGAAAGGGCGCAAGCAGACGAAGCTGGCCTACGCCGACGAGATCAACGTCTTCCGCCGCACCCTTCTCTACGCCGGCCCGCCGAACTCATCCCGCTGGTACGACGTCGCAGGCCCCGGACAGCCGGTCGGTGCCCGCGCTCTGATCTACCTGCGCCGCAGGGACGGCGCCGGCGCCGGCGCCTTCCGAAAGTTCGTCAACGAGCAGCTCGCTCCCGCGCTCGCCGGCACCGGAGTGCTGACGGAACTGCGCACCCAGACGTTCCTGCCCTGGAGCGAAAAGCTCTGGGACACCCCGAACGTCGCCCACGACAACCCCCACGACCAGCGCTTCCACGCCTCCCTCAGCCTCGGGTTCACCGACACCGCAGCACGGGACGCCTTCTTCACCGGCAACGCGATCGAGGACCTGTCCGACCGGCTGGCATCGCAGGTCTCCGCGATCCACGCCTACGACGTTACCGCCGCCCTCACCTACGTCAAGAACGGCGAGATCCTCCCGCACTACGAGGAGTGAGCAGCGCGCAGACGGGAAGCGGGACCGCCGGATCTGCTCGGCAGATCGATCCGCCCCGGCTTCCCGGCCCTCCTCGCGCCCCCGTCGCCATCTGTTACCCACCACGCATCCGGAGCCAGCCATGAGCGAGCCCAGCACCATCCACTACGAGCGCACCTCACCGCAGATCGCGAAGATCACCTTCGCCAACCCGCCCGTCAACCTCATCGTCGGCGAGACCGTCCTGCGCCTCATCGAGATCGTCACCGAACTGGCCACCGACCCGGACATCCAGGTCGTGCTGTTCGACAGCGCCACCCCCGACTTCTTCTACAACCACTTCGACCTGGCCGCCGCCGCCGACTTCCCCGCCCCCGAGGACCCGGACGCGGTGCCGGCATGGACGAATCTGGTCCTGGAACTCTCCAAAGCGCCCTACATCACCATCGCGGTCATCCGGGGACGCACCCGCGGCGGCGGGAACGAGCTCGCCCTCGCCCTCGATCTGCGCTACGCCAGTCGTGAGAAGGCGATCTTCGGACAGCCCGAGGTCGGCAGCGGACTGCTGCCCGGCGGTGGTGGCAGCGAACGCCTCCCCCGGGCCATCGGACGCGACCGCGCCCTGGAAGCCATCCTCACCAGCGACGACTACGACGCCGACACCGCCGAGCGTTGGGGCTGGGTCACCCGCGCCCTCCCCGACAGCGAACTCGACGCCTTCGTCGGCACCGTCGCCGCCCGGCTCGCCTCCTTCGACCGCACCTCACTCGCCTCGGCCAAAGCCCAGATCAACCGGGCATCCCTGCCCCCGGACGCGGACCTGGTCGCCGCGTACGGCGAGTTCACCCACTCCCTCACCCTCCCCGGTTTCCTCACCCGCGCCGCCGGCACGCAGGCCGTCGTCGAACAGGCCGGCATCGACTTCGAGTACCGTCTCGGGCACTACATCGGCATCGCCAACCAGCAACGCTGACCACCCATCAGAAAACGAGGACGGACGCAGCCGATGCCGCGTCCGTCCTCTTTTGCCGCGGGGCCCACCTGATTTCCGACGTCTTCGGCACCGTGGTCGACCGGCGCACCAGCATCGCGGGCGAATTCGAACGCGTCGGCGCCCGCGTCGCGGCACAGGCCGATTGGCCAGGACTCACCACCCAGTGGCGCAGCCTGTACCGGCCGACACCGCTGCGAGTGGCGGCGGGGGAAGTGCCCGGCGGTCGCTGGACGAACTACACCGGATGATGCGCGGACGAGTGCGTGCCGAGCATGGCCGACCAAGGCTTCACCGACACCGACACCGACACCGACACCGACACCGACCGGGCCGACCTCGCGGTGCCTGGCACCGCCTGAGCCCGTGGCCCGACAGCCGCGATGGTCTGTCACCACGGCGGTGCCCCGCTGCTGACCGGGCTGCTGCCGGATCGACCGCCGATGTCATCCGCCGCTCGACGGCCGCGACGGTGCACCCCTTCTCGACACCGGCCAGCCAAGAACGCCATGGATCACGGGGCCCGACGTGAAGAGATCACATCGGGACCGGAGAACAAGCTCAGGCGTTCGTGCCGCGCAGGTTCGGGTAGAGCGCCTCGACCGGGCCGCTCAGAGCCGCTTTGACCCCCTGGGTCAACTCGTCGGCCAGGACCTCGTATTCGCCGGCCTCGACGGCGTCGTAGACCGTCGTCACCAGCTGCGTCGGCAGCATCTTGGGTCCGTCAGCGTGCGCGGCCATGCCGGTGTCGACGTAGCCCATGTGCACACCCGTCACGTGGACGCCCTTGGGTGCGAGCTCGATGCGCAGCGAGTTGGTGGCCGACCACAGTGCGGCCTTGGACGCGCTGTAGGCGCCGCCGAAGGCGTACCAGCTGGCAACGGAGTGCACGTCGATGAGGATCGACCCCTTCTTGGCGGCGAGGATCGGTGCGAAGGCGCGTGCAAGGAGGACCGGTCCGAAGAAGTTCGTCTCCATGTTCTCCCGGATGTCCGCCTCGGTGACGTCCAGCAGGCTCGCGCTCGGCGGGGTGGCGCCCGCGTTGTTGACGAGCACGGTGACGTCCGCCGCGGCGGAGACGGCCCCGGCGATCGATGCGCGGTCGGTGACGTCAAGGGCCAGGGGGACGATGCGTTCGTCGTCCCAGGCGCGGGGGGGAACGGGCAGTGGCGTAGACCTTGGCGGCGCCGCGAGCCAGGGCGTCGTGGACGAAGTGGGTGCCGATACCGCCATTGGCGCCGGTGACGAGGACGACTGCTCCATCGAGAGAGGGCATGGGTTCCTACTTTCCGAGGGGGATGTGAAGTACGTGGCTGCGCACGGATGGAGCAAGGACACGTCGCCCCGCGATGGGAGAATGAACGGAGCCACATTCGAGCCCACATGGTATTGAGTACAATCATAACTGATTACAGTCAGAATCTATTCCTGGAGGACACGGCCATGCCTGTCGGACGGCGCGAGCGGAACAAGCAGGAGAAACTCGACCGCATCGTCGCCGCCGCCAGTGAGCTGTTCGCCGAACACGGCGTCGATGAGGTCACGACCCAGCAGATCGCCGACAAGGCCGACATCGGCACCGGGACCCTGTTCCTTTACGCCAAGACCAAGGGTGAACTCCTCCTGCTCGTGCAGAACGCCAAGTACGCCGAAGCGCTCGAGCAGGGCCGGGCGGACGCCGAGACCGTCCCGGGCGTGCTGGACGCGGTGATGGTGATCGTCCGGCCGATCGTGGAGTGCAACCGCACCCAGATCGACAACGGACGCACCTACCTGCGAGAGATGGTCTTCGGCGACCCCGAGGAGCCCCGGCACGGCGCGGCACTCGCCATCGTCGCGCAGACCGAGGAGACCGTCGCCGCCGTGCTGCGCCGAGACGAGCGGGTCGCAGAGGGCGACGCCGCGAAGCTGGCACACATCGTGTCCGCCGTGATGTTCCTCAGCATGGCGGCGAGCGTGAACATCGCCTTGAGTGTCGAGGAGATCGTGCAGGACATCCGGGGGCAGGTTGAGGTCCTGCTGCCTCGCTGAAGCGTGGCCCAGCCTCAGGCGCAGGTGACCATCCGGGCAGTCCTCGGCTGCGGCATGGCCCGAATCCCCAAATGACAGGTCATCCGGCCGTTGCTGCTCATGCCCGCATGACTGGACGGGTGGGGCGGCCGGCCGGAGGGCTACCGTCACCGCGTGCTGCTGGGATTCCGGAGGCGGTGCTGCGCTGTGACCAGCGGCCCGGCGATCTGGCCGGCGGGAACGGGGTGCACCGCACCATCGTGAGCCGGTGGGTGCGCGAGGTCGTGGGCCTGCTGGTCGCCCGCGCCCCGCGCCTGGACCGCGCGTTGAAGAAGATCGCCCGAAAGGGCGGCGGGGTGGTCCTGCCGGTGTTCGTACTGAGGCGACTGGGAGCTGGCCTCGTGCTGCGCATGGTGCTGAGCTGGGCTTGCGTCGGTCGGCTGCGGTCAGGCTTCTGGACTCCTTGCCGCCGGCTGGTCGCTGTTGCCCTGTGCCAGTGACGCGAGAATCTCCTTGCGGCAGACATCGAGGATTTCGTCCGCCAGCGGAGAACCGTCCGGGCATGCCCGCGACAACATGATCGCGCCGACCGAGTGGGCGAGCATGTCGATCACCATCATGCGGGCCGCGCGCTGGTCCGCATCCCCCGGCGTATCGCTTTGGGGCTGAAGGGCCGTCAGCAGATTCTCGATCCCGGCTGCGAACTCTGTTTTGATGTCCGCCGGCTGACGTGCGGCGTCGCCGCCGAGGGCCGCGATGGTGCAGCCGTCACCGCGCCCGTCGCGATGCTCCCGCGAGACGTAGCGCTCGACGAACTCGGCGGGATCCAGGCCTTCTGACCGTGCCACGGTCTGCGAGAGCCCGCTTGCGGACGCTTCGGCCATCAGGTCGGCCTTGGAGCGGAAGTGCTTGTAGAACCCGCCATGGGTGAACCCGGCGGCTGCCATCAGTTCTGCCACGCCGACACCGTCATAGCCGCGCTCACGGAACAGCCTGGAGGCTGTCGCGACGATGTGGGCGCGGTTCTGCTCTGCCTGTGCCTTGGTGACCCGCATGTTCAGCCGTCCCTTCGTCGGTCGACGCTCGACGGTCCAGCATACATAGATGTCGATCGTCATCAAAGAGCTTGACTTTTTAGATGACGATCGTCATCGTATTGTTCATCCCCTCCAGAAAGGCTCAGGCCATGAGTGACACGCATGTGACCGCACCGACTCAGTACATCGAGGTCGACGGCGACAGGTTCGCCTACCGGCGCTGGGGCAAGCCCTCGGGCGTCCCGATCTTCCTGGTCCAGCACTTCCGCGGGGGGATGGACAACTGGGACCCGCTGCTCACCGACGGCCTGGCCGAAGGCCGTGAGGTCATCCTGTTCAACGGGCGCGGTATCGCCTCGTCATCGGGCACGCCGCGCAACCGGATGGAGGACATGGCCGACGACATCGCCGCGGTCATCCGGGCGCTGGGGCTGGAGCAGGTCGACCTGCTCGGCTTCTCGCTCGGCGGTTACCAGGCACAGGAGGTCACGCTGCGCCACCCCCAGCTGGTGCGCAAGCTCCTCCTGCTCGGCACCGGCCTGCGCGGCGGGGACCCGACAAGTGACCCCCAGGTGCCTCAGTACGCCCTGAACCCGGTCCCCACCCTGGAGGACTTCCTCTTCCTGTTCTTCGGCCGCTCGGAAGCCGCGAAGCAAGCGGGCAAGGCCTTCTGGGAGCGCCGCCACCAGCGGGCCGACCAGGACCCGCCGAGCTCGCCCGCGGTCGCACAGGCGCAGTTCGAAGCGGCTATGGCCTACGCGGAACCGCTGCCGGGCGAGAACCCCTACGCCCACCTGAACGCGATCACCCAGCCGACGCTGGTCCTCAACGGCGAGAACGACGTGATGATCGCCTCGATCAACTCCTGGCACCTCGCCCAGAACATCCCCAACGCCCAACTGCTGATCTACCCCGATGCCGGGCATGGAGCGCAGTTCCAGTATCCCGAGCGGTTCCTGAAGCACGCCATTCAGTTCCTCGACGAGTAACGCCTGCAGGGATTCGGTGCAGTCGCTGGCGCCTGGTCCGTGATGACGGGCCGCAGGCTCACCGGATCCCCGGAATGCGACACGCACACCTTCCCAGGCCATGGAGTCCTCTGCGCTCCCGTGGTCGAAATGGAAGGCAGTCCGGCCAACGGATCGTCGCCGATTTCGCCGGCTTGACCAGCTGCGCGAGAATCCGGCAGGCCGGTGATTCCTTGATCATCGGTAGTCGGCTGCGCGCCACGCCCAGCGTCCTTTCGCAGGCCAGGCACCTGCGGGGGGTGTCGGATTCAGGAGGGCCCGGGCGGCGTGGGCCTGCTGCGGTTGGGCAGTGGAAGAACGGTGCCGCCGCTGCTCGCACAACCGCAGCCCCGTACGGACCATCGAGTCCGCGTACGCCGCGTTCCGCGCCGCCCACCTCCCACGGAACCCGCGCCTTGGCATCTCCTTCGAGTCGAAGCCGCACAGCCCGACAGTGCGCCAAAGCCGATACGACTTCGGTGGCAGCCACTTCACCTCGCGTCGTGGCCCCATGTGCGACGTCTCGGCCGGCACTTGCCGCACCATCGTGCCGCCAGCCCCGCCCCGCCACGGCGACCACACCGAAGCCGCGCGCTGACGAATGGAGAAGTCCTCCTTGGTGTAGTCGACGACGACATCGGCACCGAGGCTTCGGACCAGCTTCTCGGAATCAGTGCTCGCGGTCGTCGCCACGGTGGCACCGAGGTGTTTGGCGAGCTGGATGACCGTCGATCCGAGACCGCCGGCACCGGCGTGGACGAGCACCTTCTGACCCGGCTTCACATGGGCCTGGTCTACGAGGATCTGCCAGGCGGCCAGGGCCACCAGCGGCACCGCGGCCGCCTCCTGCGGGGTGAGCGAGGCCGGCTTGGTCGCGACGTCGTCCATGTCGATCGCGATGTACTCCGCGAAGCCCCCGATCCGCAGGTCGCGCGGACGGGCGTAGACCTCGTCGCCGACTTCGAGGCCGCGCACGGCAGAACCGACCCGCGTCACGACGCCGGCCACGTCATGACCGAGCACGAACGGAGGCTTGTACTTCAACAGCTGCTTGAACTCCCCGTTACGGACCATCTTGTCCAGCGGGTTGATGCTCGCGGCGCTCACCCTGACCAGAACATCGCGGTCACCGACGCTGGGCTCGGGTACCTCGGCGGCGCGCACGCCGTCCTTGCCGTACTTCTCGACGACGAATGCCTTCATGCCGGCCGCCTTTCCATGTGATCTTCTCGGTCGCCTGCGTGCTGGTCATGACGCTACTTGCTGAGTATGGAAAACTAAACTTAGGTCGGGTTAGAATCACCCCCATGGATGCGAGGACCGAAGCTCTTCAGGACGCCGGCATGGACACCCGACTCGACCGGGACATGTCGAACTGCTCGATCGCCCGGACCCTTGAGGTCGTGGGTGAGAAGTGGACGATCCTGATCCTGCGCGAGGTCTGGTATGGCTCGTCCCGCTTCAGTGACCTCGAACGGGTCCTCGGCTGTCCCCGGAACCTTCTCGCTGCCCGGCTCCGGATGCTTGTCGAGGAAGGGATCCTGGCCACCGAGACCTACAAGGAGCCGGGTTCGCGGAGTCGGCCGAAGTACGTGATCACACCCAAGGGCGTGGACCTGGTCCCGGCCGTGATGGGGCTCCTGCAGTGGGGCGACCGCTACCGCGCCGACCCGGAGGGCCCGGCCGTACTGACGCGACACCGCGGATGCGGTGCGCACGTCGATGCACAGATCCGCTGCGAACGCGGCCACGCCGTGCAAGCGGAGGACATCGAGAGTGTCCCCGGCCCCGCTTTCCGTCTGAGGCCCGCGGAGTGAGCTGAGCGCGATGGCGGCAGGAGCCCGGGTGGGCTCAGTCCGCCGGGGTGCGCTCACTCCGTCTGGCTCGGGCCTGGTGGAGGCGGACTTTGGTGCGGTTGCCGCAGCGGGACATCGAGCACCAGCGGCGGTTGTGGGCGGGGGAGCGGTCCAGGAAGCGCAGTGCGCACGTGTCCGCGCCGCACACGCGTACGCGCCGGATCTCGGTCGACAGGAGCAGGTCTACGGCGTCCTGCGCGATCAGTGCCAGGTACAACCGCAGGCGGCGCCACTCGGCACTGGGTTACCGAAGCCCAGTCGACTATGAACGGCAGCACGCCACCACCATCGATAGCCTGGAGCTGGTCGCATAACACGCGAGTGTCCACGCAATAGGGCAAAGCCCGATCCTCCAAGACCCGTGGTCTCGCGAACGGGCTCAGAGTTGGGCAGACAGCTGGAATCAACCCCGTGAGCTGGTTCGGATCGACGGGCACCTTCAGGTAGGGCTCTTCGTGCCCAACCCTCCCCCCGCGGAGCTCCAGGTCGACGGTGAGACCCTGCACCTGGCCCACTACAGCGCAAGGGGCCCTCACTACAGCCGCATGCCCCCTCCGATAGAACGGGCCCCGAAGAGCTGAGTCAGCCTCTCGAACATGCGGGCGGGGAAGTTGACGCCGACGTTGGGGAATTACGGGCTCTGTCGGAGATCTTGTGACGGAGTCGGTTTGAACTGGGTATCAACTGGGTGTGCGATTCAGGCGATTTGGGGCGGTTGCTGCCGCACTTGGAACTCCTAACGAAATGATCTTCGAGGTGGTTGGATCAGTCTGGAACTGATGATCCGGGGGTATGGGGTGGCTCGGCCGAAGCCGTGGGAGGTCGACGACGAGTTGTGGGCGGTGATCGAGCCGCTGTTGCCCAAGGTCGTGCGTCGGAGTCGGTACCCGGGGCGCAAGCGGCATCCGGACCGGCTGGTGTTCCAGGGCATCCTGTTCGTGCTGCATACCGGGATCGCTTGGGAACATCTGCCGCAGGAACTCGGCTTCGGTTCGGGCATGACCTGCTGGCGGCGCCTGGCAGAGTGGACCGATGCCGGTATGTGGCCCCGTCTGCACGAGGTTCTCCTTGCCAGGCTCCGCAGTGCGAACGCGCTGGACTTCTCCCGGGCGGCGGTCGACGGCTCCCATATCCGAGCGTCAAAGGGGGGCCCAAGACGGGACGAAGTCCTGTCGACCGGGGCAGGACGGGCAGCAAGCACCATCTGATCACCGATGCCACCGGCATCCCGCTCGCCGCCACCTTGACCGGCGGCAACCGCAACGACGTCACCCAGCTGATCCCACTCCTCCAGGCCGTGCCGCCCGTGCGGGTAAACGGGGCCGGCCCCGGCGCCGCCCGGACGTGGTGCTGGGTGACCGCGGCTACGACCACGACAAGTACCGCCGACTCGTCCGGGACCTTGGCGTGAAGCCGCTGATCGCCCGCCGCGGCACCGAGCACGGCTCCGGCCTGGGCACCCAGCGCTGGGTCGTGGAACGCGCGTTCGCCCACCTGCACTGGTTCCGCCGCCTGCGGATCCGCTGGGACATCCGCGACGACATCCACGAAGCCTTCCTCACCCTCGGATGTGCACTCATCTGCTGGCGGCGACTGTGCGCTCTGGCGAGCGATGCCCTGGGCTAGTCAGCTGCCGCCAGTCGGTTGAGAACTTTCAGGGGGGTGAAGTCCCAGCCGACCAGGTGCGGTCCGCTCCAGTTGATGCCGATCTTGAGTCCATCCCGGGCGTAATCGGGCAGTTCGCGATCGCGCCAGGTATCCAATGGCATGGATGCAACGCGTAGCCCATGCCCCCAGATCTTCGCTGCCCTCTGGGCACGGGCCGAGGTCGACCAGAAGGGAAGACTGCGCGTGCCGTCCGCGGAGAGGTGGGTCGGCATTCCGTCGTCATCCCGAACAAGCCAGACCACTCGGCTCTGGCGGACATCCCGGAAGAATGCTGCCGCTTGCGAACTGCTCTGACTCATGGCCACTGAGACTAGCGGTACCCACCACTCATTACGTTAGGGGTTCTTAGCCGGTGTGGTGGTGGAGTCGGTGGAGCGGGCCGCCGGGGTGGTCACGTTTCGTATCGCTCCGCCTCCGCTGGGGCTTGGCCGGCGGAGCATGTGCGAGGTGGGGCAGGAGACACTGATGAGTGCCGTGGTCCAGGATGGGCCCATGGCAACCGTCTTGGCCTTTCACGCCCACCCGGACGACGAGGTGTTCCTGACAGGTGGCACGCTCGCGCGGGCCGCAGCCGAGGGACACCGCGTGCTGATCGTGGTCGCCACGGATGGCCTCATGGATGCCGCTCCGGAGGGCGGAGCGCCGCGCCTGAGTGAACTGCGGGCAAGCGCGGCCGTGTTGGGTGTGGCGCGCGTGGTGCACCTGGGGTATGCGAGCAGCGGCCATGGTGCCGTGCTCTATCCGGATCCGCCGGATCGGGCACGTTTCGTGCGGGCGGATACGGAGGAAGCGGCCGAGCGTCTGGCCGCCGTCCTGCGCGAGGAAGACGTGGACCTGCTTCTCAGTTACGACGCCAATGGCGGATACGGCCATCGCGACCACGTCAAGGTGCACGAAGTTGGCAAGCGTGCTGCCGAGTTGGCCGGGGTGCCTCGGGTGCTGGAGGCGACCATGCCGCGTGACGCCGTGGCTCGCCTGGTGAAGCTGGTCCACCTGCTGAGGATCCCGTTTAGGTTCGACGCGGATGCGCTGCGCACCGCCTACAGTTCGCGCGCGGCCATCACCCACACCATCGATGTCCGACGGTTCGCCGGTCAGAAACAGGCGGCTCTTGCCGCCCACCGTTCGGAGGTATCAGGGACGGGTCGGCTTGCTCCCGTGATGAGGGTGCTGGTTCGTCTGCCGGCCCCTGTCTTCGGTTGGTTGCTCGGTCGGGAATGGTTCGTCGAGGTCCGGGCAACAGCCCGGTCCAGGGCCTTCGCTGACATCTTCCAGTCGGCCCCATAGCGTCGTGTTCGGCCGATGGGGCCTGCCCGGGCGGATCTGGAGATGAGACGACGCGCGATCGGAGATCTTGTGACCGATGCGCGGTCATGGGCTGTGAAGGATGCGTTTGCGGAGAAGCGGGAGGTGTGCGCGACCGAAACCCATGCGCTTGAGGAGCTTGGCTCTCGTGACGTGACCTTCGACCTGGCCCGAGTTCCAGGAGGTGGCGAAGGCGGCGGTGACGGCATCGAGGTCGCGGTGGAAGCCGTTCACCAGAGAGTGCAGGGCGGGCAGGTCGTCGGCCTTGACCCGATCCATCCAGGCGGGGAGGGTCTCGGCGTTCTGGTCTCGCATCATCGCGGCGAAGTCGCGGACGTGCCGGACGGTGAGGTCCAGGTGCGGACAGACCCTCGCCGGTCACTCAAAGCAGCGGAAGTGTCCGGCCCGCGCCCACAGTTTCGCCGAAGTGAGGTTGCACCAGGAGAGGGAGGCGGAGACGCAGCGACAGATGAAGGGCGTGTCGGTTGTCGCGGTGACCCTTGACTGCGGCCTCCCCGGCAGGGGCGACGAATGGCGTACGGCAGCATTGGCCCCTGCTCGGTCTGTTGAGGAGCTTCAAGAAGGTGAGCAGCGCCCCTGAGTAGCCTGCAGCGGCTGGCGACGCGCCCCGTGCCGACTGCGCCAGGCGGTCGGCCTATGTAGGGCCCGGTGACCTTGGACTGCCGGTGCTGAACAGTGCGATGGTGGCGGAGCGGATTTCGTCGACAACCGGAAGCGTCCCGGACGATCAGCTTCCCAGCGTCGTGCGACTGGATGGTTCTGTCGGTAGTTTGGTGGGTTCTGGCACAGATCTTGGGGAGCGAACGCGGAGGGTGACCACTGACGCTTGAGTTTCAAGATCATCGATCCGTTGTGGAATCTTACAAGATCTTGACAGTCCCGGGCGGAACCGGTCCCTCGCCCGCGTAGGTGTCGCCCAGTGGCCCCGACGGTGCGTTGTCCTCGGCGAGCGTCAGGCTGGGCCAGGGCCGGGCGAGGGTTGCGTCGTCACCACCCCGTCCGGCAAGCTCCGCGTCGACACCGCGAAGATCAAGACCGAGGAGAACCTCGACGGCAAGTACCTGCTGCGTGCTCCGACCCTGACCTGTCCGCCGAGGACATCGCGCTCGGCTACAAGCAGCTCCTCGCTGACAGCGGCCAATGGCAGGACTTGGGCCCCGCACGAGCGGCGGGGCCCAGGTCGTCAGCAGGTCGAGTTGGTCTGGGTGAGCAGTCCGAGCCGCCACGGCAGACTGTTGTAGTCGCCGCTCGCGTTGGGGTTGAGGCCCTGGTACAGGTACTGCAGACGGCAGTTGGGGATGGTCAGCGTCTGGTCGTACCCGGCGCGGATCATCTCACCGTGACTGATGTCCCGGGTCCACGCCCCGGACGGGAAGGACACCTTGTTGGCCCGTGCGAAGGGGTTGTTCTCGGACGCGGCGAGCGGCGTCCACGAGCCGGCGAGGCTGCCCGACGTCCAGGAGCGGAAGTAGCGCCTGCCGTCCGATCCGATCGCCTCGACGATCAGGAGGTACTGGTTGGTGCCCTGCACCTTGTAGACGTTGCTCGCCTCGAACAGGTTGTACTTGCTGTCCCGCGCCGCGATGACGGTGTTGGTGAACCCGTTCGGGAACTGGCCGACGGTCGTCTGCGAGCGGTACAGGTGTCCGTTGTCGTCGGAGGAGAACAGGTAGCAGTTGGCGCTGTCGCAGATCACCCACATGTCGACCCAGTAGCCGTTGCCGATGTTCTGCCTGATGATGTCGGGCATCGACGCGTAGAAGTTGCGCGGTGCGCTCCACCCGTTCGGGTTGTTGATGTCGGGGTTGGTGGAGTAGGACGCGTTGCCGGTCTGGTAGACGAGATACCACAGGCGCTGCTGCGTGTTGTAGAAGACCTGCGGCGCGGCCCGGTACCCGGCGCCGACGGCCGTGCGGTCCAGGTAGTGGTGGGTGGCCGACCCCGCCTGCGACCAGTCGGAGAAGCTCAGGTACACGAGGTTGTACCCGGCGGCGCTCGCGGTGCTCGCGAACACGTGGTACTTGCCGTTGTAGTAGACGACCGTCGGGTCCTTGATGCCCGCGATGTTGTGGGTCGAGTCCGGCTTCGGCGCGATCAGGGCACCGCTGGAGCTCCACGAGAAACTCGAGGGCAGCGCGGCGGAGGACCGGGGCGCGACCGCGGTGCGCGCGGCGGGTGTGCCGCCCATCGCGGTCAGCGCCGAGCGGTAGGCGGCCTTCTTGTTGCCGTTGCGGTCGAACAGCAGCGGGTTCTCACCGGAGCGCCAGGAGTCGCTGTCGCGGATGCCCCAGACGGTGATGCCGTTGCAGCGCGCGACGTTCAGACAGGCCCGCACGGTGTTGGCGTACGCGTTGGCCGGTGCCTGCGCGATGTCCAGCTCGGTGATCTGCACGTCCACGCCGAGGGCGGCGAAGTTCGACAGCGTCGTCTGGAAGCTGCCGGGAGGGCCGCCGGCGCCGAAGTGGGACTGGAAGCCGACGCAGTCGATGGGCACGCCGCGCGACTTGAAGTCGCGGACCATGCGGTAGACGCCCTGGGTCTTCGCGGAGTTCCAGTCCTCGATGCTGTAGTCGTTGTAGCAGAGCTTGGCCGCGGGGTCGGCCGAGCGGGCGGTGCGGAAGGCCTGCTCGATGAAGCCGTCGCCCAGGAGGTTCTGGAACACCGAGGGGCGGTGCTGGCCGCTGCCGCCGTCGGCGAAGGCCTCGTTGACCACGTCCCAGGACTGGATGCGGCCCTTGTAGTGGTTGGCCACGGTGGTGATGTGGTTGTTCATCACGCTGCGCAGCGTGTTCGCGTCCCTGATGGAGTTGACCCAGCCGGGCAGTTGCGAGTGCCAGACCAGGGTGTGGCCGCGCATGCGCTGACCGTGGGCCGTGGCGCGGTTGACGATCTGGTCGCCGGGACCGAAGTTGAACGAGCCGCGGGACGGCTCGGTCGTGTCCCACTTCATCTCGTTCTCGGGCGTGACCGAGTTGAACTCGCGGTCCAGGATCCCGGTGTAGGTGCCGTCGCCGAGCCTCCCGGCGGCCACGGCGGTTCCGAAGTACCGTCCGGACTGGGCCGCTTGCGCGCCCAGCGTGGAGGCCCGGACGGCGTCGGGTGCGGCGGGCGCGGCGGTCGCGGCCACGGGTGTGACCAGTGTGGCCACGGCCAGCATGGATAACACCGAGGCTCGGCGACGGCCGAGCCGTTTCAGCGGATTCATGGTTCTCCTCGTGCGGTCGGGTGCGGGTGGATGGTGCGAAAGATGGATCGGTTCAGGGCACGGACAGCTCGAACCGCGTGACGCGGACCGCGCCGCCGAGTGCCTGGGTGGCGTGGTTGAAGAGGGCGAATCGATAGCCCATGAAGAACCGCCAGTCGTTGCCCATGGAGAAGGCGGGCCCCAGGCGGGTGAAGGTGGTGCCGTCGGTGCTGTAGGAGAAGACGCCGGGGCGTGCCGCGCCGGGGCGGATGTCCGCGGTCGCGCGCAGCCAGATGCGCCCGCCGGTGACGGTCGCGCTCGCGGCCTCCGTGCCGGTGCCGGTGGTGTTCCAGTTGCTGTCCATGGTCAGCCCGTTGACCATCACCACCCGCGTCGTGCCGCCGGCCCGTTTGACACCGATCCAGGCGGAGGAGTCACGCAGCAGCGCGAGTCCGGCCCGGTCGCCGTCCCGCATCGCGGAGTGGTCGAGCTGGACCGTGGCGGTGGAGGTGGGGCCCTGGACGCGGTGCGTGAGGGTGTTGCGGGCCCAGTACAGGTCGTCGGTGACGGTCGCGGTCCGCAGGGTCAGTCCGTTGTCGACCGACCACTTGGTGTTGTCCGGGTTGTGGTTCCACTCCCACCTCGGTTTGAGGGTCGTGCCGTCGAAGGTGTCGACGCCGATCAGCGGGGTGACCTGGCGCGGTGGAGCGGGCACGGCGGGGACGGGATACGAGGTGCCCCATGCGCCGTTCACCAGTTGCACGACGGGCCAGCCGTCCGAGGTCCAGGTGACCGGCGCCAGGGCAGGCATCCGGCCGCCGGGGTACGCGTCGACGAAGGCCAGGTAGTACCAGGCGCCGTTCTGCGTCTGCACCAGCCCGCCCTGGTGCGGGACGCCACCGCCGGGTATCGGCCCGCGCAGGTCGAGGAGCACCTGCCGCATCGTGTACGGACCGAAGGGGCCGCCCGAGGACTTCAGGATGTACTGCCCGTTGGCGGGGCGGGTCAGGAAGATGTAGTACTGCCCGTTGATCTTGTAGAAGCGGGAGCCCTCGAGGGTGCCGACACTCGACGGTGTCGTGAACACCTGCTGCGTGCGGACCTGGGTGCGGCCGTCGGGCGAGAGCTGGGCCACATTGATGGTGGTGTTCCCGTACGCCACGTAGAGGGTGTCGTCGGTGTCGACGAGGAGCCCCGCGTCGTAGTACGGCGTGCTGATCGTCGTCAGTCTGCTCCACGGCCCCTCGACGGCGGGGGCGGTGTGGATGTACGTCCGGGCGAAGTCGATCTGACCCAGCCAGTAGAACGTCCTGTTGCTCGGACGGTAGGCCAGCGACGACGCCCAGATCCCTCTGACATAGCCACGGGCACCGTTCAGGTCGTACTTGGCGCCGAAGTCGAGAACGGGCACCGAATGACCGGCGATCTCCCAGTTCACCAGGTCGTACGAACGCAGGACGGGCGCGCCCGGTGAGTAGTGCATCGTCGAGGCCGAGGCGTAGTAGGTGCCGCCGACACGGATGACGTCGATGTCCGCGAAGTCCTGCCAGATCACCGGGTTGGTGTACGTCGTGCCGGCCGCGCGGGCCGGCGTCTGGGGGAGGAGTGCGCCGGTGACCAGGCCGGCGGCGGCGGCCAGCGCCCGGCGGCGGCCCAGAGGTTGTTGAGAGCATGACAGATCCATGTGTCGTTCTCTCTGCGAGGGAGCGCTTGGGTGGGGGAGCGGACTCGCTGTGTTCGAAATCGCGAACACTCGTCGACTCATCGAGCTTTTTGGATGATAGGAGGCCGACAGCTCCCGTCAATAGGCCTCGCATGATTCGCTTATGCCAGCGAAATGTTTCGGAGTTGGAGGGTGGCCGATGGTGGTCGATTGCCGGTCGCTGGCGCGGTGGTCTCGACGAATGTGTTGACACGCTCGGGACTCTCTCTAATATCCGTGAGATCGACGATCCGAAATCGAGTGGAAATTTCGAACAATCACTGAGGTGTCATAGGCATGACATCACCGTCACGGCGCGGCTTTCATCCGCTGTCTGACGCCGTCGGTGATCACCTCACGGCCCCTCACCCCCGGAAAGGACCTCACGGTGCCCGGACGACCAGGCAGACGACTGCTCGACCTCCTCGCGGCCGCCGCGCTGACGCTCACCGCGTCCTTCACGGCCTGCGTCGACTCCACCGCCGCGGCCGCGCCCGGCAGCCCCGCGCTCACCCCGCCGCTGGGCTGGAACAGCTGGAACAGCTTCGGATGCGGGATCACCGAGGCGCAGGTCCGCCAGGCCGCCGACGCGATGGTGTCCTCGGGCATGAAGGACGCGGGCTACCGGTACGTCGTCGTCGACGACTGCTGGTTCGACCCGCAGCGTGACGCGGCGGGCAACCTGCGGGCGAATTCGGCCAAGTTCCCCAGCGGGATGAAGGCGCTCGGCGACTACATCCACGGCAAGGGCCTGAAGTTCGGCATCTACCAGGTGCCGGGGGAGCGCACCTGCGCGCAGACCTCGGGCGGCTACCCGGGGTCCACGGGCAGCCGGGGCCACGAGACCCAGGACGCCGCCACGTTCGCGTCGTGGGGTGTGGACTACCTCAAGTACGACTGGTGCTCCTCCAGCGGCACACGCGATGAGCAGGTCGCGCGGTTCACGCTCATGCGGGACGCCCTGCGCGCCACCGGGCGGCCGATCGTCTACAGCATCAACCCCAACAGCTTCCACGCCATCACCGGCGCCACCTACAACTGGGGCGAGGTCGCCGACCTGTGGCGGACGACCGAGGACCTGCTCGACATCTGGCAGAACGGCAACACCAACAGCTACCCCATGGGCGTCGGCAACGTCCTCGACGTCACCGCGCCGCTGGCCGCTCAGTCGGGACCGGGACACTGGAACGACCCCGACATGCTCGTCGTCGGCCGTCCCGGTCTGTCGCTGACCGAATCCCGCTCGCACTTCGCTCTGTGGGCGCTGCTCTCGGCCCCTCTCATGGCCGGCAACGACATCCGCAGCATGTCCGCCGACGTGAGCGCCATCCTGCGCAACCCGCGTCTGCTGGCGGTGAACCAGGACTCGCTGGGCGCGGGCGGACGCCGGGTCCGCGACGACGGCAGCACCGAGGTGTTCGCCAAGCCCCTGTCCGACGGCTCCGTCGCCGTGGGCCTGTTCAATCGAGGGAGCGGCACCGCGACCGTCACCGCCACGGCCGCGCAAGTCGGCCTCAGCGGAAGCTCGTTCACCCTCACCGACCTGTGGACCGGCGGCACGTCGAGCAGCTCCGGCCAGATCTCGGCGAGCGTCCCCGCGCATGGCGTGGCCGTGTTCCGGGTGACCGGTGGCAGCCCGGTGTCCGCCACCACTTCCCGTCTGCGAGGCAACGCCTCCGGCCGCTGCCTGGACGTGGACAACGCCTCCACGGCGGCCGGAGCCACGGCACTGATCTGGGACTGCCACACGGCCGCCAACCAGCTGTGGACCACGTGGGCCGGAGGCGAGATCCGTGTCTTCGGCGACAAGTGCCTGGACGCCTACAACCAGGGCACTGCCAACGGAACCCGGGTCATCACCTGGTCCTGCAACGGTCAGAACAACCAGAAGTGGACGATGCAAGCCGACGGGTCGATCCGCAACGTCAACGCCGGGCTGTGCCTCGACGTCAACGGGTCCGGCACCGCCAACGGCACCCCGCTGGTCCTGTGGACCTGCAACGGCCAGGCGGGCCAGAAGTGGACCCGCGCGTGAGCGGCGTCGTGCACCGGCCAACAGCTCAGCCGCCAGCCGACATTCACCGGAGGCCATGATGAGGACGGTACCCCCCACCGGCACGAGGCTCACCCGGGCGGCCGCCTGGGTGGGGGCCCTCCTGCTGGCGTTCGCCGTCGTTCCCGCCGCGGTGCACCCCACCGCGGCCCGGGCCGACAACCCCATCATCCAGCACGTCTACACCGCTGACCCCGCCCCGCTGGTTTACAACGGACGGGTCTACCTCTACACCGGGCACGACGAGGACGGCTCCACCTACTTCACCATGAAGGACTGGAGGGTGTGGTCCTCCGCCGACATGGTCAACTGGACCGACCACGGTTCCCCGCTCAGCCTGGCCACCTTCAGTTGGGCGTCCTCCGACGCGTGGGCGGGACAGGCCGTACAGCGCAACGGCCGGTTCTACTGGTACGTGCCCGTGAAGAACCGGGCGACCGGCCGCATGGCCATCGGTGTGGCCGTGTCGGACAGCCCCACCGGCCCGTTCCGGGACGCCCTCGGCCACCCGCTGGTGGAGAACGGCGAGATCGACCCGACCGTCTTCATCGACGACGACGGCCAGGCCTACCTGTACTGGGGCAACCCGAATCTGACGTACGTCAGGCTGAACGCCGACATGACCTCCTACTCGGGCAGCCCCACCAGGATCCCGCTCACCACCGCGGGGTTCGGCACCCGCACCGGTGACCCCAACCGGCCCACCCTGTACGAGGAGGGTCCCTGGGTCTACAAGCGGAACGGGCTGTACTACATGGTGTTCGCGGCCAAGTGCTGCTCGGAGTTCATCGCCTACTCCACGGCGCCCGGCCCGACCGGGCCCTGGACCTACCGCGGGACGGTCATGCCCACACAGGGCAGCAGCTTCACCAACCACCCCGGGATCGTGGACTTCAAAGGCAATTCGTACTTCTTCTACCACAACGGCGCGCTCCCGGGCGGCGGTGGCTTCACCCGCTCGGTCGCGGTGGAGAGGTTCTCCTACAACGCCGACGGCACGATCCCGGTGATCAACATGACGAACGGCGGCGCGCCCCAGGCCGGCACGCTCGACCCGTACGTACGCCAGGAGGCCGAGACGCTCGCCTGGGGATCCGGGATCGAGACCGAACCGGCCGGCGAAGGCGGAATGGACGTCGGCTGGATCGACAACGGCGACTACCTCAAGGTCAAGGGCGTGGCCTTCGGGCCGGGCGCGTCCTCCTTCACCGCGCGTGTGGCCTCGGGCAGCAGCGGCGGCACCGTCGAACTGCGCCTGGGCTCGCCGAGCGGGACGGTCGTGGGCCGGTGCGGTGTGCCGAACACCGGGGGCTGGCAGACCTGGAGGACGGTGACCTGCCCGGTCAGCGGCGCCACGGGAACCCAGGACCTCTATCTGCGGTTCACCGGCGGCAGCGGCTACCTGCTCAACATGAACTGGTGGCAGTTCACCCCCGGCGCCACCGTGACGGCACCGCGATAGCCCGGCGGCGAGCCACATCTCGCGGCCCACACACGGGAGTTGCATGATGAAAAGGACAAGATCCCTCTTATGGCCCGCCATGGTCGCGGTGCTGGTCGTCCTGACCATGGGCGGCACGGCACTGGGCCGCGACCAGGGCGAGAACACCCAGCTCACGGCCTCCCGCACGGCAGCCGCATCCGTCCGCCCAGCGGCCGCGAGCCCCGGATGCGGCAAGACACCCACCCTCACAAGCGGTACGCACACGATCCAGAGCAGCGGCAAGAACCGGAGCTTCATCCTGCGGATCCCGGACGGCTACGACCGGAGCCGCCCCTACCGGCTGATCCTCGGGCTCCACTGGCTGGGCGGCACCGCCACCGACGTCGCCACGGGCCGCACGGTGGAAACGGGCGCCTGGGCCTACTACGGCCTCCAGCGACTGGCCGACAACAGCGCCATCTTCGTCGCGCCCCAGGGCCTCAACAACGGCTGGGCCAACGCCGGCGGGGAGGACGTCACCCTCGTCGACGACATGATCAGGCGGATCGAGTCGGACCTGTGCGTCGACACCACACAGCGCTTCGCCCTCGGATTCAGCTACGGCGCCGCCATGTCGTACGCCCTCGCCTGTTCCCGGGCCACGGTCTTCCGCGCGGTCGCGGTCCAGAGCGGCGGACAGCTCAGCGGATGCAGCGGCGGCACCCAGCCCATCGCCTACCTCGGAGTGCACGGACTCAGGGACAATGTCCTCGCCATCTCCGGCGGACGGGCGATGCGGGACAGGTTCGTCAGGAACAACGGCTGCACCCCCCAGAACCCGCCGGAGCCGGCGCAGGGCAGCCTGACGCACCGAATCACCACCTACTCGGGTTGCTCGGCCGGGCATCCGGTCGCCTGGGCCGCGTTCGACGAAGGACACATCGCCGCTCCGCAGGACGGGGCCCCCGGTGACAGCGGCTCCAGGACCTGGCTGCCGCAAGAGGTGTGGAAGTTCTTCACACAGTTCACGACCTCCAACCCGTCGCCGGGAACGTCGACCTGCCGGGTCACCACCACCGTCAGCGCCTGGAACACCGGCCTGACCTCGAACATCACCATCACCAACACCGGCGCCACCGCGATCGACGGCTGGTCGCTGGCCTTCACCCTGCCCGACGGCCAGACCGTCACCTCCGGCTGGAACGCCGACTACTCGCCCGCCTCCGGCCGGGTGACGGCCAGGAACGCCTCCCACAACGCCACGATCGCCCCCGGCGCCTCCATCGACATCGGCTTCCAGGCCGCCCATACCGGCGATAGCGCCACGCCCACCTCGTTCACCCTCAACGGCACCGCCTGCGCCGTCACCTGATCGGCACGAGGCTCCGCGGCCGGACCGGTTCCCGACCGGCCCGGCCCCGGAGCCCGCCCGGCACACCCGCGGACAAGTCACCCCGGCGGGACCACGTCAGGCGTCGGTCAGCTTGCGCAGGCTCGTCCGCCGCACGTCGACGCACAGGCCCTCGGCGTCGGCGACACGGCAGTGGTCGTCACCGGCTGCAAGCACCACCACCCGTGTCCCGGCCGGTAGTTGACCGTCGGGGACACGACCACGTTCGGGACCGTCGAAGTGGAAGGGCTCATCGACCACCAACTCGTGGGTGAAGCGGGTGGGTGCGGGCCGGACCAGGTTGCTTTCAGGGACCAACGCCTCGTCACCGAGGACGAACACCTCCGGACGAAGGACCACTCCCGGCTCAGGCCGCGCGTTCCGGTCGTCTCCGCAACGATGGTCCCTGTCCGTCATGGCACCGGCGTCTCGGCGCCCGAGACCTGCAGACTCTCGGGCGGCAGAGCGACCGGAATGACCGGCAGCATCATGCCGGCGTCGATCGGTGCGACGTGAGCCACGAGCGTACCTGCCGCGGCCATTGCGTGCAGGTCCGGCAACTGGTAGCGCTCGGCAGCCTCAATGTCCACCTCGTAGCCCAGGTCGCCGAGGCTCGCCACCGTCATGCGGCTCATGGGGTTGCCAGGGCCCGCAATGAACGGGGACATCAACTCGTTGCCGAAGACGGTCTCCCGCCAGTGCGCCGCGCAGCGGACGGTACTCGTCCATGGCGGCGCGTCCGAGGAACGTCGGATTCGAGGTGCCGGCGTCCGCAAGCAGGCCTTTGTCGTTCCATACGCTGCCGATGCCCAGCACATGGCCCATCTCGTGGGTGATGACGTCGTTCAGCGTGCCGTCCTGCTCCATCTGCTCCAGGTCGGCCGTGTCGGACGACATGATGCCCTTGGCGGGGAGAGAGGCTGCGCTGCCGGCCGACGGGGGCCGGACGTGGGTGGGGCCCGCCTGTCCCAGGATGCCGCCCGGGCCGTCGATCGAGCGCCCCTGAGCAAGGATCAGGAGATCGTCGATGACCTCGCCGTCGATCACCACAGAAGGCACGTGGCCACAACTAACCCTCCGATTCAGGGGAATATGGATCACATTTACCCTAAACGGGTGAAAGTCGCGGCGCTCGTCGAAACCGCGTCCTGTGGTGCCAGGGGGTGGGACTCGATGGCGAGGAGCGACGGCTGGCCGCCGCCGCTCCTCGCCATCGAACTCTGGAGAGCCCCGCTGCGCGGCAGCGGGTACTGGTTGCCGTCGGCGACCTTGTTGCGGATCAGTAGCCGTAGATCATCTTGTAGGCGACCTCGGGGAGGAACTGCCCGGCCGAGGAGCCGTTTCCGACGCCGCAGTTGCCGTCGGACTCGCCCGGCGCCTTGATCCACAAGAGCATCTCGGCGCCACCGCCCAGCTGGCTGGGGGTGCCGATGCGGCGGCCGGAGGGGTTGCACCACTGGCCGTTGGAGCCGTTGCCGTTGCGGCTGGTGTCCACGACGAACGGCTTGGTGTAGCCGTAGCGGGCGCTGAGTTCGCTGTTGACGGCGTTGCCGTAGGCGGTGTTCTCGGCCGTGGTGAAGTAGTTGGAGATGTTGAGCGAGAAACCGTGGGCCTGTCGGAGGCCGGCGTTGTTCAGGCGCTGGGCCATGGTCGCGGCGCCGGCCCAGCCGGGGTTGCCGGCGTCGAGGTAGACCCAGGTGTTGGGGGACTGCCGGTTGAACTGGGTGAGGGCCCCGCTGAGCATGCCCTGCCGTTCGGTGATCTGAGTCTGCGTCATGCAGCCGTAGTCCCCGAGGGAGTCCGGTTCGAGGAGCACGACGGCCGGGCGGTTGGCGATGCCGCCGGCGAACTGTGCGATCCAGTTGGCGTAGGCGGACGGCGAAGCGGCCCCGCCGGCGGAGTGGCCGCCGCAGTAGTCGCGGTTGTAGATGTTGTAGGCGACCAGGAGGGGCAGTTTGTCCGAGCGGTCCGCCGCCCCCGCGTACGCGCCGGCGGCGGTGCCGATGGCGCCGCTCCACGAGCCGAACCAGCGGGCCGTCGGGGTCTTGGCGATGGAGGCGTTGATCGCCGGTGCCCGGCCGTCGCCGGGGTTGGCGGCGACCCACCGGTTCGCGCTGGAGTCGGGGTCCACGTAGAACCCGGTGGTCATGGTGGTGGGGTCGGCCGCGTGGGCGGAAGGTGCGGCGGCGAGAGCCAGCGGCAGGGTCAAGAGCGCTGTCGCGAGGGCGCGGAGTCTGCGGCGCATGAGGTACCTCGTTTTCCTGGCAGGGATGCGTCGCACGCCCTCGTCCCGAGCGTGCGACGCGCTGAGGAAGCGCGGGCCGGCGAGTGTTGGGAGCGCTCCCACTGGAAGCGCTCCCAAGGACACCGAAGGCCTTTGGGGGTGTGGTCGGTATCGTGTGGCGAGCTGAGAGAGCTGTCAAGAGTCGACGTGAGATCGCGTCAATCGTGCTTGCGTGCGGCGGGAAATGACTCCACATGTTCTAAAGTCGGGCTGGATCTGGAAGCGCTTCCAGTTCGCAACGGCCGGATGGGACGCTTCGCGTCCGGCCTGACACGGAAGGGGCCATGGCTCATGGCAGAAGATGCGCCGCGTAGGCACTCGACACTGGACGAGGTGGCCGAACTCGCCGGCGTCTCACGCTCCGTGGCCTCCCGCGCCCTCAACAACGCCCCGCACGTCAGCCGTGCCAAACGAGAGGCGGTCGAACGGGCCGTGCGGCAACTCGGCTATGTGCCCAACCCGACCGCCCGCGCTCTGGCCACCCGCCAGACGGGAGCGGCCGCCCTGGTCATTTCGGGAGAGGATCCCTCGATCTTCGCGGATCCGTTCTTCGCGCAGGTGATCGTGGGGGCGTCGGCCGCTCTGGAGGAGGCCGACCTGCATCTGATGTTGTGTCTGGCCGCTTCCGACCGGGGTCGCAAGCGGGTGCAGGAGCTCTTCCGGTCCAGGGGCGCCGACGGCGTCATGCTGATGGCGCTGCGTGAGGACGATCCGCTGGCCGGCATGGCCGAGGAGACGCAGCTGCCGGTCGTGTTCGGAGGGCGCCCCGTCGGCCCGGCTCCCCGGTGGTACGTGGACGTGGACAACGTCGGCGGAGCGCGCGAGGCGACCGAGTACCTGATCTCGCGCGGCAGGACTCGCACGGCCGCGATCTGCGGGCGCCTGGACACCGAGGCCGGGCGCGCCCGGTACCGCGGCTATCGGGACGCCATGCTGGCAGCCGGCCTTGAACCGGTCCCGCCGCAGGAGGGGGACTTCACCGAGCCCAGCGGAGCTGCCGCCATGGCCGCGCTGCTGGCCGACCACCCGGACCTGGACGGGGTGTTCGCCGCCAACGACAACATGGGGGCGGGGGCGCTGCGCACGCTGCGTGCGGCCGGCCGGACGGTCCCCGACGACGTCGCCGTGATCGGCTTTGACGACCTGACCGTCGCCCAGGTCGCAGATCCCCCGCTGACCACCGTTCATCAGCCCATAGCGGCCCTTGGGAGGGAGATGGCGCGCATGCTCGTCTCGCTCATCGACGGACAGGACCCCACTCCGCTGATCCTGCCCACGCGCCTGGTCACCCGCTCGAGCGCTTGAGAGCCTGTGTCATATCCCCGGCCGGGCGCGCGACGCCTGGCACGCACTCCCCCCGAGGGGGGACCTCCAGCCGGTTTGCCGAAACGCCCATGTGACTCCCTCCCACACTCTCGACTGCGCTCGAGCGGGGGGACCCCATGACGCCGCACGCTGATCCGACAGGGGATATGACACAGGCTCTGAGCTTGTTCTTTATCTACCAGGATCTGCCAGGGCGGCCGATGGCCTTGAGGGTCTCGGGGCGTTTGACGGTCTTGCCGACGTCGTAGCGGGGTGCCC